>CAZTJA010000002.1:0-120586 GCA_964613745.1 uncultured Syntrophaceae bacterium | reverse complement strand
GGCGAGTATCCGTAGTCATTATGGCGTGTGCCACATCCATGAATGATGTTGAATTGAGTCCTGCTACCAATCCGTTTATTCGATCGAGCATTCTTTCCATGGGGAGCCGATGTCCTATAACGCCCGTGGACATAGGTATGACGTGTTGGGGATTCACATTCAGTTTTTCAGCTACTGACTGAGTAAGTTTTATGGCATCCCGGTAACCCTCTTTACCCGTATATGCGTTTGCATTGCCGGAATTCATCAGGAGAGCGCGGCATGTGCCCTTCTGAGCTCTTTCTCTGGTGATTGCTACTGGAGCGGCAAACACAAGATTGCGGGTAGTAACCGCGGAAACACTGCAAGGCACATCGGAAACTATTAAACCGAAATCTTTACGCACAGTACCCGTTTTTTTTATTTCAGCGGCAACCGCTGAAAACTTGAATCCGGGAATATTGAATTCCATATCTAACTCCTAAATACCCACTCCCAGTCTCTCCAGGCTCCGAACCAGGTCGTTTATCCCTAAATAAACAATTCCGATCATCCCGAATTCGCGTGCAGCTTCAACATTCTCCGGGAGATCATCGATGAAGACGGATTCATCTGGAGCGATCCGGAACTTTGTTATTGCCTTCTCATAATATTCCGGATGTGGTTTCATTACCCCGAGATCATAGGATAATGCGGAATCTTTGAAAAAAGTTACTCTCGGAAAACTCGTAACGATAAAATCATAGTGAACTTTACTTGTGTTAGATACCAGCCATGTGTCTAGTTTCATCGAAATTTTTGTGGCCAGATCGATCATGGCATAGTCCGGGGTAAAAATTGAACACCAAATATGGCGAAACTCCTCAATGGGCATACTGATGCCCAGCTTAGAGCACATGCATTCATAAAACTGAAAAAAGTCCCAACGGCCGGTTTCCAGCTCAATTGTGGGTTCCAGGAACAGTGCCCTAAGGTTGCGAGGATCGTTTGCTAAGCTCTGTGCCGTTTCAAATCGGAGCTTTGGCTTCAGAATCTCTAAGGGACGGTTCCAATCAATCGGAATCAGCACATTGCCGAGATCAAACAGTATATTTGTGACCTTCGGCATTAATAAATTCCCAGTTCAATACCTGCAGCCAGAGTTTGGCCTAATGTGATGCATTGTGACGCAACCGTCCGGTCAACAGGACCTACCGCTATAATTGGATCTTGGACTCTCTTCATCTTGAAACCCGCAATGATTCTCTCAATACTTTGGAGGGCTCCTGTCCCATCATTGCCGGCCGATATGACGATTGCGTATTTTTTTCCAATCATTTGATCACGTACTTTATCGTAATTCCGATCAAACATATCCTTGATACATCCGGCCATGTAACCGAAGTACTCGGGCGAACAGATGACCAGAACACGGGCGGAAAGCAAGTCGGCTGAAGTTACCTCTAAGGCTTGTTTCGTTTGAGTTACGATGCCGGTAACTAAGCTTGCCCCCTCGGCAGTATGATGAGCCAGTTCGGCCGTTGTCCCGGATTGAGAATGAAAAACAATGAGCAAATCCAGCGACATAAAAGTAATTTGTCCACAAATGGTGTTCTTTGAACAACCCTGAAATTTCGTGTTCAGTTCTCGTTCCTAATTGCAGTTTCTATCTTGATACCGTATTTCTCGATCTTGGCCAGCAATGTGGGTCTTGATAATCCTAATAGTTTTGCGGCTTGAGATCTATTGCCTCCCGTAATGTTGAGTGCCTCCGTTATGAGCAGACCCGCAAAACGGTCTATTATATCGCCGAATATGTTATCGCCTTCTCCTAAATTCAACGATCTGCGAACCCACGATCGTAAAGCGTCATCTTCACCATTTGTGCTCAATTGCCGAGCAGCGGATTCCCCTTTGATCGCCTGGGAAATTTCCTCACCGTCAATTGGAGCCCCTCGACTGAAAATGAGGGCTTTTTGTACGGTATTCATAAGTTCTCTGACATTTCCGGGCCATGAGTAATTGGACATAACCTTCTTGGCCTCATTGGTTATCCCGGGGCTGCCTATACTCATCTCTCTGGCAAATCTCTTGAGGAAATATTCGGCCAAAATGGGCACATCAGTGGTTCGCTCACGTAAGGGAGGCAGCTTCAGCGTGACGACCTTGAGGCGATAATACAAGTCCTCACGAAAGCGTCCTTCTACCAGTGCCGATTCCAAATCTCTATTCGTAGCGGCCAGGACTCTCACATCGACAGGAATAGGAGATCTCCCTCCCAATCTTTCAATACTTTTCTCCTGAAGCAAGCGAAGTATCTTTGCTTGGATGCTGAAGGGCATATCGCCTATTTCATCAAGAAACACGGTGCCGCCGTTTGCCTGTTCAATTTTCCCGACTCTCCGATTGACTGCGCCCGTAAAAGCTCCCTTCTCATAACCAAATAACTCACTTTCGAGGAGCGTTTCGGGAATGGCAACACAATTGATTATTAAGAAGGGTTTGTCAGCACGGATGCTATGCTGGTATAGGGCTCGAGCCACGAGCTCTTTCCCTGTGCCCGATTCTCCTCGTATCAAAACAGTGGCATCTGTGGAAGCGACCCGACCTATCGACTTGAATACCTCCTGCATGGCCTTGCTGCGTCCTACTATCGCCTCGGTTGTTTCAGCTTCAGGAGGGGCATCGACCTCGATTCGGGACCGCATGAACCTGCCTGCCTCTAAGGCCTTTTCAATGGTCGTGAGCATTTCGGGAATTTCAAAAGGCTTCAGAACATAATCGAAAGCTCCAAGCTTTGTGGCCTCAATTGCCGTGTCCGTGGTGCCGTATGCAGTCATTATTATTACAGGTAGCTTCGGTTCAACATCGTGCATGGATCTAAACGTCTGAAGACCATCCATCCCGGGCAAACGGATATCCATTATTACCAAATCCGGCAGAGAGGACTTAAGAAGCTCGAATCCGGCTTCTCCGGTAGGTGCAATACGAACGGTGTGACCTTCCGACACGAGCAGTTTTTCAAAGCTGTGCCTAAGTTGAGCATCGTCGTCAACTACCAATATCGCGCCCATTATACCGTCCTCTCAGGAAGATTAATGATGAACGTGGCCCCTTTTCCCTCTTGAGAATTAAGACCCAACCTTCCGCCATGTTCCTCCACTATTCGTGTCGCAATACTTAGTCCTAGTCCCGTGCCTTCTTCTTTCGTGCTGTAAAAGGGTTGAAAGAGTTTCTCCTGAATTGATTCCGGTATGCCGGGACCATTATCCGTAATCTTTATAGATACTGCATGTCCGATGTTTTCGCACACCGTGCGCTCTTCCTCAATGCTGATGAGCCCCCCGTCCACCATGGCCTCACAAGCATTCACGATTATGTTTACTATAACTTCCTTAATCTGGTCCGGATCACACATGACTTCATTCAGGCGCAGCGTACGATTAACTTCCACCTTCACATCATAGGATTCAAGCCTATGACGTAGAAGCTGAACGGCTATGTCAACACAGTCAGACGGACTGATCTTCTGCATTTTTAGTTTAGGAGGTCTCGAGAATTCGAGAAAATTTCCGACTATTGCATCAATGTGTCTGATTTCTTCAGAAATGACCTCGAAATCTTCTTTCTGACTGGTCGTTAGGGCCAAAGATCTTTCCATTGAAAAAAGTCGCATTTTAACTGAGGTAAGAGGATTTCTTACACTATGCGCTACGCCCGCAGCCAGTTTTCCCACCAGTGCCCATTTTTCTGCCTGGAGCAAGTGTTCACGGCTCCATTTCAATTTGGATTTTGTTTGATCGACATCTTCAATGAGGTCCTGAAAGCGTTCGCTTAGGGCTTTGACTTCGTTCTGCACGTTTGGGGTTTCACCATCCGCATCCGGTGTTCCCGTTTTCAGAGTCAGCTCTCGTATAGGAATTAAAACCTGTTTGATCAAAATGTAGCCGAGGAGGCCCCCTAAAATGACTGTGATGGTCAATGCAACCAGGGCCAAAACATTGATAAGGTCCGCTCTGGCTCTTATTGCAGCTCGTCCTTCGACGATTCTTTGCTCGTGTGTGCGCTTAAATTCCTGGGTTAATGAAATAATGCTGAAAAATTGACCTCGTGCAGCTTTATGCAGTCTGAATCCTTCTTCTTTCTTGCCGCTTTGATAAAGAGCGATTACTTGCTCTCTGCTCTGGATGTAACGTATGTATTGAGCATCGATTTCGTTTAAAAGAGATCTCTCCTGATCGGTTACGGCCCACTGCCTAGCCCGAGATAACCAGCTTTCAAATAATTTGTTGTAAGCCTGAAGCTGGATGAGCCATTCAGGATCACCGTCTTGAAAATAGTAGCTCACAAAACCTTTCTGCATGACGATTGCATTTTCTAATTCCTGAGCGGCCTGCAGGGCCTCAACATCCGTCTCGATGAGTTGGCCGAAAAAGTGGTCCATCATGTATGTGTATCCGATGGATACTATGCCGCCCCCGATTGTTGTAACCACGAGGATTGTGAGTGTCAAAAGAATACGAGTGCGCAGGCTGACCCTTTTCCACATTAGAAATGCTCCGTGTACGCGGTGGACCTTAGTTAAACTGAATAATATCTGAAGACTTGTAGCGGGAATTGCTCATTTAGAATAAAAAACCGGCGCCTCAAACTGAGGCGATTGCCGCACCGATCGCACCGCCCAACAAAACGGCTACGATCGGATTACACCATAACATTCAGCCCATTCCGCTTGAACTGAGTAAATGCATAAGAAGTCCACCTATGACCCCCAACAGGATTCCTAAACCTATTTTCATGTTAAAACCCGGAAGTAATTTTTCGTGAATAATTGGCTGATTATGCTCATTGAGCTTTTTCGCCGAAAGCATAACATGTCGATATTACATCTAAGTCTGCGTTTGAGCAAGTTTCGCAGTTACCACGGTGAAGTGCCGCAAAAATTGAGTATTTGAGAGAAGCAATACTATCCCTTTACTATAGAAAGTTCCCGGCCGATTCCGCGAACTAAAAAAGTAGCCACGGGCGTACCAGAGTTCCAAATATACCTCTGAAGCAAATCACCCGTTCCTTACATGATCTGTTTTCATCAACATCCTCCCCGTTACGTAGTATGATACAAGCCAAAGCTGAACCTTTCGAATTGCTTTAGTCGTTCCACGAGAAATGTTGAATGCGGCTGTTCAAAGTCCATTAAGGAGGATCACTTATGGAGTGCACGAAATGTAGTCGTAAGATAAGCCCAGATGAAGATCACGAACATTTCGGTCAGATATTATGCGACGATTGTTACATGGACGCCCTTTCGCCGACCAGAACGTGCGATCCATGGGCCGTTCATTCAGCAAAGACCCTCGAACAACATTCAGGCTCGCTATTGACTGAATTGCAGAAACGGATTTTGGATATTTTGAGACAAACGGGAGGAATTACACCCGGCGACCTTGCCGCGAAACTGGGAATTCCTTTTGCTGAACTCGAGCGGGAATTCGCATCATTGAGGCACATGGAAAAAGCGCGTGCGCAAATGAAAGATGGTTCAAAAATTCTGGTGCTATGGTAGAGCAATTTCAATTCTTAAGCTTGTCTGAGGCTATTAATTGCTGAAATCTGCTCTGCGGATTGTCCTTTAAGTCATTTACGCTGCCCGTTTCAACCACTCTTCCTCGATCTATTACGGCGATTCGGTCCGCACATGCGGCTGCCGACAATCGGTGAGAAATAAACACCACGGTCATAGTGCCACGGAGCCCCTCTAGTGCGTTCAGGATGCGCTGTTCATTTTTTTGATCAAGGCTGCTGGTTGCCTCGTCCAAGAGCAAAAGAGTTGGATTTCTGAGAAGAGCCCTGGCCAGCGCGATTCTCTGACGTTCTCCCCCAGAGAGCCGTATTCCGCGATCACCCACGGTTACATCGAGTCCTTCCGGTATTTTGGCGATGAAGGCATCCGCCGATGCCAATTTTAAAGCAGCCCAAATGTCCTCTTCGGTAGCATCCGGGCGAGCCCAGAGCATGTTGTTTCTGAGAGTGTCATGGAAAAGCAGGCTTTCCTGGGGCACGTAAGCAACCGATTTTCTCCAAGCGTATACCGTATCCCCTCGAAGTGCTTTACCGTCAATTAGAATCTGCCCTTTATCCGGTTGCAAAAGTCCTATTAATAGATCAGCAAAAGTACTCTTTCCGCCACCCGATGGACCCAAAATGACCGTCGTCTCAAAAGCTGGAACTCTAAGGGTAAATCCATCCAGAATTTGACTCTGGTCGGACTTATCATATTTGAAGTAAACGTCCTGAAAATCCACTGCATTCCTGAGCTTGATTTGTTCAACTTTCTTTGGCGGGGTCCATTCCTCCGAGTCGCGGAACCGCTGCAGAAGTTCGACTGCAGCTCCATACGCCGGCATCATGTTCAAAATTTGCTGCCAAACTCGTTGCATCCAGGAAAATTGGGGGACGAGTTTTCCGAACAGGAATACAATGATGAGCAATTTTGCTGCCGGCATGGCGAGAACCTGCACCGCCACATAAAAGAATACGCCTAACACGGCAACGGCTCCGATTTCATGATACATCTGAGTCGAAGCTAGAATTCCGGCGTATCTATTCGCTTGATTTTCAAGACCCCGACTCAGGTGGTCAAACCCTTCGATGTGCTGATCTTCGGCACCAAAGCTCTTGGCAAGCTTCATTCCCCCCAAATGTTCCATGAGAACTCCGTAAAGGGCACTCATGGTGGATCGCCAGTCTTCGCCGAGCATGTATGATTTTTTGTTTAAAGGTCGCAGAATAACAAGGAGCACTGCGCTGCTCGCTAGAGCAACCGCAGTTAACGGGACTGACAATGTGAACGCGACTCCAACGTGCACGGCCACGACAAAAATGGCACTTATTAGCACGAAAAGACTGTAGGTTCCGTTGTCCACCGCGGTTAAGTTCACAGTCATTATATGATTGACGTCGGAAGCTTTGATTTTCGTAAACTCGAGCCACTTAACTCGCGCCATGGATGCAAAAAGGTCGTTTCGGAGTGACCGTGTGAAGGCATGGGAGATTTTAGAATTGAGAATGGTTGAGCACCTTTGCAACAAGGCGTAGATCGAAACCACGCATCCGTACACGATGAGAACGGTAGTGAGATTGAGCGGCAACCCGAAATACCGCCATATTTTTCCTATGTAGGCGGTGATGCCCTCTGGAGTCGAATCCCCTATCCCAATTAACTGGAGAAAGGGTATGAGCATGAGGAGGCCTACACCTTCGGTGATACCAACGACAACGAGAAGAATTATGGCGAGAACTCCACGGAATTTCTCCCGTCGAAACAAGGTGATCAAATACTGATAAAGTAGTGCTCTCTTGAACGTCTTACTGTCCTGCATTCCGTCGATTCCTGAGGGCGAATGTAACGGAGGTTTCTGTTCCGTTATTGCTCCTGATACGCATGTCGCCCCCTATTTGATTGGTAAATATGTTAATCAATTTCAAGCCCAAAGAGTTGGTGTTTGAGGTTTTGTTTTCAGGTATTCCTATTCCGTCGTCACTTACCGACAGAGTCCACACTTCCGGTGCGGTTCCTGTAAATGCAACATGAATAACTCCTCTTTTGCGATCGGCAAATGCATGCTTCACTGAATTTGCGACGAGTTCAGTCAGTATCATACCTAAGGGAATAGCCAAATCGACCCCGACCACCAAGTCTTCGAAATTTGTCGTGAGCTTGAGAACTTTCCCGTCCGATTCATAGCTCGAGAAAACATGTCGAGAGAGTTTTCGAAAATATTCGGGAAGGGACAATTGGGCCAAATTTTCACTCTGATACAATTTTTCATGAACAAAGGCCATAGAGAGTATTCTGTTTTCCGATTCTCGGAAGGCTGCTCTCGAGGTTTCGTCGCTTATGTATCGGCATTGAAGTCTGAGCAAACTTGAAACGATCTGAAGATTATTCTTGACCCTATGGTGAATTTCCCTCAGCAAGACTTCCTTTTCCGCAAGGGAAGCGATAATGAGAAATTCGCCTTTTTTTCGATAATCGATGTCCTGAACAATTCCCGAGATCCGTGCGGGGCTCTTGTCTTCTCCACGTTCCACTGCTTTGCCCCTGGCAAATATCCATTTTGGTTGTTCATCTTGGTTGATTCGGAATTCAAGTTCAAAAATTTCGATATCTCCCTTGAGATGTCTTTGCCAAACTTGGGTAAATGGGTCTAAGTCCTCGGAATAAACAAGTTGCAACCAGGAATTGAGTTTAGGCTGAAAATTGTTCTGATCTACTCCCATAATTTCGTGCCAGCGAGAATCAACAAAGAGCGTATCGTCGTGAAAACGATAGTCCCACAATCCGAGGTGGGCTCCTTTTACCGCCAAATCAAGTCGATTTTCGCTGGCTATTAACGCTTCCATCGCAGAAAGTTTCTTGTTGATTTCACATTCCAAGTTGGAATTAAGCGATTCGACCTTTTCTTTTTCGTCAACCAATGATTCTATTAACTCATCTTTATCAAATCTCAGTTTAAGCGTTTCAATGTTTGCTCGATTGACTCTTAGCGTGGAGGTTACAATGACCGCGCCGAACACCAAAATTGCAATTCCCATAACTATATTGAATTCATCATGCCGAAAGAAGAAGTTTCCGGAAAATGGTAGGATTTCTACAAGAATTGTTGGGATAGAACATTCTCGATATGTCGAGTACACAACCGAAGCTGCAGCACTAATTCCAGCTAACGAAACAGCGAGAATCATCTGGTGATCAGGCGAATTTTCCGCAAAGAAAACAAATCCGGCAGCACCCCAAACAGCACCCGAGATGATGGTAACTATTGTAAACTTCAGAGCCCAGCCGCTGGGATCCGAACGGTCAAGAACCATTTGTTCAAAATTAAAGATAAGGAAGTAACGGGGAATTTGGACCAGACTGTATATGACCACCCATATCGCTAGGCTGCTGAAAGAGAATACCGGGGTTAAAGCCCAGGCCACCACAAAGATGCTTAAGAAGGCGCCATGAACTCCCGGCACCGCCAAGTTGTAAAATTGTTGAACTCGAGCTTTTTCGAAATCAGATGAACCGTTAATCGCTCCAGATTTGTTTTTGTTGAGAAACATATTTCAGTTGTGTGATCGGATGTATGTTTTTGATCATTATGAAGTTATTGAAGTAAAAAGAAACGTTTTTTAGGGGACTATTTGTATTTTTAATGTAAACCGAAATTCAATGAGTCACATACCGGGACACGTGCAGGTTTTCCACTATCGTTTCTTCATCCCAAAAAAAGTACGTAGCTTCATCTCACTTTTGTCGAAAAATTTGGCGAGAAAAGAAAATCGAGCAGCTATAAGGCCTAACCCTAGCCCTGTAACGAGAAAACCGGGTACTCCAGGAGGAATGGAGAGGAGGAGTCCCGCAACAACAAGTAAAATACCCACAGCAGTATAAATCGAGCGCTTTTTCGATGATTGATTCACCTCGGAGCGAAGATGTTTATTAACTTTCTTGAATCTTTCTCCGGGTTTTGAATGCACAAGTTCACGAAAACTTGATTTTATTCTGGACCACATAATCATATCCTTGCAGTCATTTTACCTGATATGAGACATTCATCGGGACAATTCGGCTAAGTTGCTTGGCGCAATATCTATTCTTTGTCTGTTGAATCATCCGAGTCGAGTTGTGGAATCAAATACCGAGGGGAGAAGAAATATCAGCTTAAGAAAATTTATTATGAATGCTCTTATTCTGGGAGCCCTTCTTCTATTGTGCCCAAGTGCAGAAGCATGGACAGGGAAAGTTGTTAAGATTATGGACGGCGACACCATAGAGGTTCTGCGAGACCGTCATCCGGTGAAAATTCGGCTTTACGGAGTGGATTCTCCCGAAAGAGATCAGGATTTCGGATCTAAAGCCAGACAGTTCACGGCGGGCAAGGTGTTCGGGAAAGAAGTTGAAGTAATGGAAGTTGAGAGGGATCGGCACGGTCGCACGGTAGCCTGGGTCCAAATTGATGGGACTTCGTTGAACAAGGAGCTGCTCGAAGCGGGTCTCGCCTGGTGGTTCAGGAGATATGCTCCCCATGAAAAAGAACTGAAGGAAGCGGAGAGTCGCGCACGAAATCTCCGCATTGGTTTGTGGTCCTTGGATGATCCCCTGCCGCCATGGAAGTTTCGCCGGGAAAATAGATAACTCTTTTAGCCCGACGAGAACCCGGTCCAATTTGTCACATTGTTGGAGTTGTAAGAAGCGTGAGTCCTAAGAATCTATTTCTTCGAGAGGTTCACGTCCGTGTTTACGTACGAAACTCTCAATGGCCTTTTTGTACCCTTCTTCCGGACCCGAGGTGTTCTTTTTCGAGACGAGTTCTTCTTCTAAGGCTATTTTCGCTTTGTTGAGCAAAAGAGCATCGCCATCTCTCGCTGTTTGATCAACCCATTCGAGCGCCTTCAGTATGTCGGATTTGTTCATGTCTAGCCCCCTATCAATTCATAGCACCGTAAAGTATTCGCCCACGGTAATCAAGATTTCTGAACGGCTTGATCACATCTCTTGCTCAACAAAGGGATTTCTTGCCATTCTGCATGTGCAATTGCCTTCATCCCCGCTATTCCATTCTCTGATCTTTTCTTTTAGTTCCTCTCTGGTCAACATCAATAGGTTTTTTACTCTGCCCTGTGTAATGAGCCTCATTTTGTATGCAAAAAAAACGGCCTCTTCCAATAATCCAGGAGTATAGGGAAGCCGTTCCTTTAGTAGTCCATGAGATTCGAGAAGGGCCAACACCTGTTCATATGATTGCTGGAGTTTCTCGATGTTGAGGTTTCCATCCATGGCATTAATCACCTTGATAATTTGAGCTTACTCATCTATGTATTTCTTCAATCAAAATACTCGGATCGGTCTGAAATGAAAACAATTCACGTCTCCGAAATCTCCGAGGCGCTAAGACGAATGTGTGTTGAAGCGTGTACCGTTCTCGAAGATGATGTAATCATAGCTTTGGAATCGGCTCTCATGAATGAAGAGTCATCAATCGGCCGAGAAGTTCTGGAAAAAATACTGGAAAACGCTCGAATTGCTGCGGAAGAGAATATCCCGTTGTGTCAGGACACCGGTATGGCCGTGGTGTTTGCTGAGATTGGACAAGACGTTCACCTAACTGGCGGCAACTTGCATGACGCAATTAACCACGGTGTTCGTCAAGGTTATTCCGAGGGAAATCTACGCAAATCGGTTCTTCATCCCGTAACGAGGGTCAATACCGGCGACAATACACCGGCGGTCATCCATACGGAACTCGTTTCGGGTGAGTGCCTTAAGCTTACATTGGCGCCCAAGGGTTTCGGGTCCGAGAACATGAGCCGAGTAATGATGTTTCCGCCTTCAGCCGGTATTGAGGGTGTAAAAAATTTTGTAATCCAGAGAGTGGAGGAATCAGGCGGAAATCCCTGTCCACCCATAATAGTGGGAGTAGGTCTTGGAGGCACATTCGAAAAATGTGCTTTTCTTGCCAAGAAAGCCCTCATACGAAAACTAGGCCTAAAAAACCCCGACCCCGTCATTGCCGAACTGGAATCAGAATTATTGACGCGTATTAATTTGCTCGGACTGGGTCCAATGGGCTTCGGCGGTAGAATAACCGCATTGGCCGTTCATGTGGAATGGTTTCCAACTCATATAGCCGGGCTGCCGGTCGCCGTGAACATTCAATGTCATTCCAGCAGGCACAAGGAGGTCGTATTATAATGTCGACAAAGCAGATCAGTGCACCGCTGGATCCGGCCGTTATCAAGCATTTGAATGCCGGTGACACAATAAGCCTTTCAGGGACCATCATCACCGGGCGCGATGCAGCCCACAAGAAGATGATTGAACTAATCGATGCCGGTCGGGAATTGCCGTTTTCTATTGCTAATCAGGTAATCTATTACGTCGGACCAACACCGGCTCCCCCGGGGAGACCAATAGGATCAGCCGGCCCAACGACCAGTTATCGTATGGATGCTTACGCACCGACACTGATATCCCTGGGTCTTAAAGGCATGATTGGGAAAGGCCAACGATCGGATGCCGTCAAGGAAGCTATGAAGGTGCATGGGGCAATCTACTTTGCGGCCGTAGGTGGAACCGGAGCACTTATGGCAAAGTGTATCAAAGAAGCGGAAATAATAGCATGGGAAGAGTTGGGACCGGAGGCAGTGCGCCGTCTCGTGGTTGAACATATGCCGCTGATTGTGGCAACGGACTCTTACGGAAATGACTTATATGTGACCGGCAGAGAAAAATATCGAAAACTCCCGATATAACCTAAGGGGGCGTGTTTTATCTTATTCATCCGACCAGTTCAGAATAACCTTGCCTGAATTACCTGATCTCATGACTTCAAATGCTTTCTCGTAATCGGTGTATCTGAAACGGTGAGTTATAACGGGGCTTATATCCAGACCTGTTTGGATCAGGGAAGTCATTTTGTACCAAGTCTCGTACATTTCCCTGCCATAAATCCCTTTGATTGTTATCCCATTGAATACAATGGTGTCCCAATCTACGGAGGCATCCCGGCCAAGTATTCCCAATAAAGCAATCTTGCCGCCGTGGCACATGTTTTTAATCAAAGATCTCAGTGCGTCTGGATTTCCCGACATTTCGAGGCCTACATCAAATCCTTCCTTCATGCCCAATACCATCTGCGTGTCTTCTATGGTCTGCTCACGAACATCCAGGGCAATGGTGGCCCCCATCTCTTTTGCTAGTGCGAGCCGATAAGGAT
Organism: uncultured Syntrophaceae bacterium; assembly: GCA_964613745.1. GTDB lineage: Bacteria > Desulfobacterota > Desulfomonilia > Desulfomonilales > Desulfomonilaceae > CAZTJA01. The sequence continues at coordinate 107,864 of CAZTJA010000002.1, read as the reverse complement.
TAACATCGGTGACGACGATATATCTGGCTCCTGCATGCTTGGCAACAGCAGCAGCCATGCAGCCTATTGGGCCGGCCCCCGTAATTAGTACGTCTTCTCCCAGGACATCGAAAGAAAGGGCGGTGTGGACTGCGTTACCGAGTGGATCGAAACAGGAGAGTATATCCAGCGGTATTTTAGGGTCGCAGTACCAAACGTTTGTTTCGGGAATACAGAGGTATTCCGCGAATGCACCTGGTCTGTTGACTCCAACCCCACTTGTCTTGTTGCACAAGTGCCTTCGGCCGGCCATACAATTCCTGCAGTGACCGCAGACGACATGACCTTCTCCCGATACGAGATCGCCCGGTTGAAAATCATGGACGTGGCTGCCGATTGCAGCAACCCGACCCACAAACTCATGGCCAATGGCCATGGGAATCGGAATAGTTTTTTCGGCCCAGTCGTCCCAGTTATAAATGTGTACATCAGTGCCGCAAATCGATGTTTTCAAAATTCTAATAAGGACATCATCCATCCCAGGCTCCGGAATCGGGATTTCCTCGAGCCATAAACCCGATCGGGGTTCTGATTTCACAAGTGCTTTCATGGTTCCCACTCTCATCCTTATCCGACTCTTTAACCCAGTCTAGCACATTCCGAAATGCACCGGACAGTGATGCATTGTATAGCGAGTACAGGACCCGATGCTTGATTTAAGGTGTAAGTTATCCTAGTATTCGCCTCATTAAATGGACCTGCAGCAATTTTGCAGGCAGGCAACATGCTCTAAGAGGTTGTCAATGAAACTGATTGCATCCGTATTCTTTCTCATTGTTGTAAGTATGTCTTCAGCATTTGCAGCTGATCAATCCACCAAAGATGTTTTGGCAAAGGTCGGCAATAACGAAATAACGAGAGAAATGCTCGACAATATCATAGCGACTATTCCAGAGGAAAATCGAGTGCCGTTCTTGACTCCGGATGGAAGAAAGAAAATCCTAGATGAGGTGGTTTCATTTTATCTCTTTGCTGAAGCCGCCAAAAAGGAAGGTATTGATAAAGAACCGGCTGTGAAGACCAGACTGGATTATTCCCAAACGGAATACTTGGCCCGTGAATTTTTTCGTAGACAACTTGAGAAAACACCTCAGATCACCGAAGAAGAATTGCAAGCTTTTTACAAAGAGCATGTGAACGAGTTCAAACCTTCCGAAGAAATACAGGCCCGTCACATTCTTGTTCCCACTGAAGCTCAGGCAAATAAAATTCTGGATGAGCTAAAATCGGGAAAAGATTTTGCCGAATTGGCTAAAAAATACTCGATTGATCCTGCGGCGACCAAGGGGGGTAAGTTTGAACTTCCTGACGGTCGAGATTGGCTGCCGAAGGGCACATTTGAAAAATCGTTTGAGTTCTCTTTATTTAAAATACCTAAGGGACAGGTTGCAGGTCCCATTAAATCCCAGTTCGGATGGCACTTATTAAAGGTGGACGATAGACGGCAGCCGGAAACTCCTGCATTCGTTCAGGTTCGAGGAATGATCAAGAATAGGCTCATGGACCAGAAAACTGCACAAATTCATACTCAGGTAACTGAGCAAGCCAAAAAAGAAGTTCCCGTGGAGATAAAATAATACTCACCGAGTTCTCACTCGTACATGGTTAGCACATGAAAAAAAGCGGCTTTGCTACCTTCCTCTTGGTTGCGGCGACACTTGTCGTTATTTCTTTTCCAAGCTTTGAATGTACGTATTTAGCGTATGGAAGCTCAGGAGATAAAGCCAAGACCGATGAAACTACCGAGAAAATAAGTCCTGAGCGTCTGTTTGAAGCCGTTTCGGGATATTTGGAGGGTTTTCACCGACCTGCAACCAAAGAAGGGCAGGCCTACAGAGATCCATGGAAATATAGGCCCCTCGATTCAAATACAATTCAAGTCAAAGATGCAGAACGGCTTGTTGAATCCGAATTGACGTTATCACAAGAACGCTTGCAACGTCGAGAATGGGACAATGCCGTACTTTCACTCCAAAGGGTTGCAGCCGCGGGTCATGGCTCCAGTACTATCGACAACCTTTTGCAAACTGCAAAGCAAAAAGCATCCGACCCGGCAGCTCGTACACCCGGCACACCGGGAGAAATGATCAACTCGGTGGGAATCAGGCTTATTCTCATTAAGTCCGGAACTTTCACGATGGGAAGCTCACCTTCGGAAATCAGGCGATTGCAGACGGAGTGGAATGTACCGGAAGCTCAGGTGGTGGTTGAAGGCCCGGAACACAAGGTACGCATTTCCCGCGGCTTCTACATGGGAAAATATCCTGTAACGGTCGGTGAGTTCAAAAGATTTGTTGCTGAAACCGGGTTTAGCACCGTTGCCGAGAAACAGGGATGGGGCTGGGCCTATGATGACGCAAAGAAACATTGGAGCAAAAAATCAGGTGCTTCATGGAGGAATACGGGAACCAAACTGCAGGATGATCATCCCGTAACTTTCATTGCATATACGGATGCTGAGGCCTTTTGCGAGTGGCTAAGCAAGAAAGACGGACGCAAATATTATTTACCCACTGAGGCCCAATGGGAATACTCCGCCAGAGGGGGCAAAGAGGGGCTTCGCTATCCGTGGGGCAACAATTATCCAGATGGTAACGAATTCAACATTGCGGACAAGAGGTCCGAATTGCCCTGGGCCGACCGGACCATAGATGACTTGCACGCCCGTACCTCGCCCGTCGGCTTCTATAACCCCAACACATTCTGGCTTTACGATATGGTCGGCAATGTTTGGCAGTTCTGCTCGGATATTTACGATACCAAAAGCTACGAGCAAGCCACGGTCACGGATCCTGCAGGTCCAAAATCCGGGAAGAAGCGGGTGGTCCGTGGAGGAAATTGGGCTTTTGATGCGGGTATAGCCCGTAATGCGTTTCGTTTCGGAGTAGATCCGGATCTTTGTACGGATTTTACCGGGTTCAGAATTGCGGCTATTGCGGATTTCGCGGAAGAATTACATAAGCCCGAAACGGTGCTCAGCAATGAATCCGCAGACATGATGCTGCACAATGTAAAAGATCTGGTCGGCTCAGGAAAAAGGCTTGAAGCGATTAAGTCAATTGATAATTTTTCGCGATCCAAAACCGTCGGCACAATCCCTGACCAGAAGTATTTCACTACGGAAGCATTAAGATCTCTTGTTGATGTAACCAGGGACAAAACTTATCAAAATTTCGTGAATTCACTCAACATGAAGATGGTTAGGATTCCCGCAGGTTCATTTCTCATGGGCAGCTCCGAAGCCGATATTTCTTGGGCCATGCAGACGCTGGGCCAAGGGCAGCCGATCAATCTTGAAATGGAATACCCTGCACACAAAGTGCGGGTATCCAGGCCATTTTATATCAGTGCCACTGAAGTAACCGTTGGCCAATTTAGGGCCTTTGTAGAGGACACGGGCTACATCACCGATGCGGAAGACGACAAAGGGGGACAAGTTTTCAATGCGTCGAGCAGGCGCTTTGAAAAGAAGGCAGGGTCCTCTTGGCGAAATCCCGGGTGGCAGATATCAGATGATCAGCCTGTGGTAATGGTATCTTACAACGATGCCGTCGCCTTTGTCGAATGGCTCACGGCTAAGGAAAAATTACCTTACAAATTGCCTACAGAAGCTCAGTGGGAATATGCATCAAGAGGCGGCATACCCGCCGCACAATTTCCGTGGGGAGACGAACTTCCTGATGGAAAGCGGGCCAACTACGCAGACAAGAACACCGATTATGAATGGCGTGATCGAAACTCAGATGATGGATACAAGTACGTTTCCCCTGTAGGCAGCTACGAAGCAAACGGATACGGCCTTTACGATATGGCCGGCAATGCGCTGGAATGGTGCAGAGACTACTACTCCGAGGACTACTATAAATTTACTCCCGACATAGATCCTGAAGGTCCTGGACATGGAGAGTACAGGGTTATGAAAGGGGGCGAATGGACATTTGGGCCGGTTAATCTCAGGAACGCCTTTAGAGGATGGTCTCGGCCCGATCTTGCCGTCTTTAACGGAGGTTTTCGAGTTGCAATAGAAACTCAAAATGTACAAAGACCATTCCACTTCAGCAATGATTTTTTAACCAAGGAATGGGTTCCCGGAGCCGATCAGAGAGCCGTTGCAACTGCAGTGGCAAAAGAGCAGGAATTTAGGGAGAAAACGGCAACAAAGAAGGATAATCGCGAGCCGGCCGAGGATGAAGACCTCTCAGTTAAAGGAATTGTCGTTCTAGACTTCAGTCCTCGTTCCGATGCAAAGAAAGCCGGCATGCAAAAAGGCGACGTAATTATCGAGTACAACGGCACTGCGGATCTAACGGTCGACAAATTCATAGCCCTTACATCAGTAACGAGACGTGACAAAGCCAAACCGCTGATAACATTTGTGAGAAATGGAACCGAATATTCGATCAGAATCAATCCAGGCTTTTTGGGCGTTTCCGTTATGAACACCGTAGCCAGAGGACCTTTTAAGAAACCGGCAGTTCAGCCGGACTCTTCGCCCGAAACGGAAAAAGATAAAAAATCCAAATCTCTCGATTGGACTTAGGAAGGATAACCTTTTTCTTAGAAAAAGGACTTGAATTTACATGTAATTGTGATACAGGGACCGCATTTCATAAAAATGTCGAGGGAGGCCGCCATGCTACGCCTATCTCTGGTCCCCGTCCTTATTCTTTGCCTGTTTGTCTTTGATTCTCCAGCCGAACAATCCGCACAAGGATTGATCCCCGTCAGACCTTATTACCAAGATTCTCAAACCTCCGTTTCTCCTGACAAACAACTTGAGCACGAACGTTCGTATCAGATACATCCAAAAGATCAAATGTATATCTTCTGGGTTCTCGGTAAACTCATAAGCTACCCCGTTGACAAAGCGGAGTCATTTCTGTCACAGCAAAAGAAAAAGCTCTTTAAAGAAGGAGCTCCTGTTCAGGCAACGGCCCCGCCTCAACCTAACCCGTTCTCAAGTCTGAATTGGAGAGAAATACCGCCGGCGCCTCCGGTTCTGGACGAGGAAGCTAAGAGATAAGTTTCCAAAAAATCCCCTAGAGGTACGCCTTTCCCCACCGGGCTTCGAGAGCTTGCATTTATTGCTATTAGCACGTAGTAATTAGATCATCCGTTCGGGTGAATAGATCTGAACAATTTTGCCGTCAGGTGCTCAATTCATGGAGAAGCTCAGCAAGGAAGCACTAGCTATACGAGAAGGAATTGATCAAATTAAGATCGAACTCCCGCAGCTTGCCCAAATATTTGATGCGTTCCGGGATTTACTTACTGAAATCGAGGATATCAAATCGGATCTGCCTAGATTTTCCGTGGAATCGGATTTGCTGGATCCTCTTTTGCGCCGTCAGGGCAGGCCTTTGTTGACCAAAGAGGACTTCAAGGTCTCCGCTCAGGCACTCAAGCCCGCATCTATCAGACTTATCCCACTCATGAAAAAAGGATTCCCCGCTCTTGAGGAAGAGTTGGATGTCCTCGGCCGAGCCATAAGTGAACAGCCTGATGAGGCATATTTTCTGCCTACGGCAGGACCCCAAGATTATGCGGAATCTGATCTCTTCCAGAATGTGCCCGGTCCCGTGCTGGTTTTTTCAAATAGCATTCTCTTGAGACCTTTCAATCGTAAAGTCGGGGAATCAATAGACAAGGATCAATCTAAAGAATGGCATAGAGGCTATTGCCCGATCTGCGGCTCCTGGCCTGAATTGAGCTTCATTGAAGAACCGGAGGGAGCACGTTTTCTCAAATGTTCATTTTGCGGTCATGAATGGCGTTTCTCAAGACTGCAGTGCCCGTTTTGCGAAAATGAGGTTCAGGATCAATTGGAATTTCTCTATTCAGAAGACAGGAAAAATGAACGTGCAGAATTGTGCATCGCTTGTAAGAAATACATTCTGGGCATAGATATGCGTGACCTCATAAGAAAGCCGCCCAAAGAAATTGCCTCGTTAGGCATGATATACTTGGATATACTTGCACAGGACAAAGGATTTGTTCCCGGAGCAGTGCTTCTTTGGAATAACCCGAAATAGTTTCTGTTCTATTTATCGTTCAGGTTTGACGGATTTCCGCTAGGCAGCCCTAATTCCCATACTCGAAGCACTCGCCTGAGTACTTTGCCGGAACGTGTCTTTGGTAACTCCGGAATGAAACTGATCTCGTCGAATTGGACTTCGTAGTTGAGACTTGTTTTGAGGAAAAGCTTCAATTCATTTGCAAGATCATCGGATGGGGCATAAGCACGATCCAACTTAAGAAACGCTTTGATAGCCGGAAGTTCACCTTCCTGTTTTCGCGATATGACCGCCGCCTCGTTCACCGCCCGATGAAGACATAATATCTGCTCAAACTCATAAGGACCTACCTGGCATGAACCCGACTTGATCAGATCATCATTTCTGCCCTGATGATAAAAATAACCGTCTTCATCTTTGATCACCATGTCACCGGTTAAAAACCATCCCTCAGAAAAATACTGTTCATACCTCCTTTCATCGCGCCAGATCGTTTTCATCAGTGCCGGCCACGAGGGCTTTAATGCCAATTCGCCCAAAGTCAAAATGGACAATGGCTCTCCTTTAGGGTCCAGTACTGCTGCCTCTATTCCCGGCACAGGTCTCCCCATTGAACCCGGTTTGATGGGAAGAGAAGGAAAATTTGAAATGCAAATCATTCCTGTTTCACTCATCCACCACGTATCATGTGGTGAATGATTCAGATGCTCCTTTATCCAGTAGAATAGTTCCGGAACCAGGGTTTCTCCAACTGAGGCTATATGTATAAGATTAGAGAGGTCATTTCCGACCGGGATTTCACCGGACAACATTAATTTTCTGAAGATCAACGGTGTGCTGTACCAGGTAGTCACCTGATATTTTTCGAGAGTGCGGTACCAAGTCTTGGGAGAAAACGTATCTCCTTGTATTACGGAAGTAGCACCACATAACCACGGCGCAAAGCTTCCATATACAAGGCCGGTAATCCAGGCCGGTTCAGCATCCGTCCATATCGTTGAATTGGAATCCAATTCCAGGCAATATTTTGCCGTGACATAATGGCCGATCATGTCCTCGTGAGCATGTACTACGCCCTTGGGTGGGCCAGTAGACCCTGAGGTGTAAACCAGATAAAGGGGAGTTTCTCGTGAGAAAATCCGGGGAGGGCATTCATCAGGCATGTGCTCGGATACTGCATCGAGTATGGTTTCCGAAGGACCGATACCCGGTTTGTGGGGTGTAGTAAGAAAAACGTGTTTGACATTCTGGAACGAATCCGGTGTGAAGCGATCCATAAGGTCCGGATGTGTGAGAATGCCGCGTGGATCCCCGTTTAAACAGCGCCATTCCAGTTCTTCAGTGCTGAGGGTGTGAAACAACACACTGAAAATAATCCCAATGCGGGCGCAAGCCGCCATTGCAAAGTAAATTTCAGGACAAGACGGTAAAAAAATGAATACTCGATCACCGGGTTTATAATTGTACTTGGTTAGCAGATTGGCCCAACGGGATGATTTTCTCTTCAATTCACCGTAAGTAACCCTGCGCTCATTACCTTGTTTGCAAAATATGAAAGCGTCCTTCTCTGAGGTGGCAGGATCATCGGCCCATCTGTCAATTGCTTGAGTGGTGATATTGATTTCGTTGGTGACTCCACCGAACAGATCTCGTTCTATTTCGGGCCATTCAAAAGATCTATAGGTCTCATAATAGGTTTTCAGATTCGCATTGGGGTTTTCCGGTCTAACACTGACTTTGATCATTATGTACTGCCGGCATCAAGCTACCCAGACACCGTAGCGCCTGTGAATTCCCATGGTTTTCTCAACAATATCGTGTCCCCTTTTCGTTACAGGCAACGGGAGACGATCCCGGCGGCCTTCAAATGTGAGTACATTGAGCACTTCACGGACTGACTGCACGAGAGCCGGCAAATCATATCCTCCTTCAAGTGCGAACAATATTGGGGCGTTTCGAACCGCATCACTCAGTTGGAGAACCAGTTGCGTGAGCCGGCCATATGCCTTCTCCGTCAATTTCGTCCTGCCTAAAGGATCTCTATTATGAGCGTCAAATCCCGCTGCAACAAAGATTAATTGAGGCTTAAATTTTCGAACTATAGGAGTTAGAATGTCGCGATAAATGTGCAGCACATCGTCATCATCCATTTCTTTAGGAACAGGAACATTGACCGTATACCCCGAGCCCCCATTCGTGCCGACTTCCTCCCAATCCCCTGTATGAGGATACCAACCCATGTAATGGGTGGACATATAAAGGACCCGCTGGTCACCGTAGAACAAATCCTGTATCGCGTTCCCGTGGTGAATGTCCCAATCAACAATCAAAATGCGTTTAAAATCGAGGTGCTCAAGAGCATACTTAGCAGTAATGCCCAAATTGTTGAAAATGCAAAAACCTCCCGCCCGATCAGTCAACGCATGGTGACCCGGCGGACGAATAAAAGAAAAGCACACCCTGCATTCTCCGGAAATGAGTTTATCCAGCGCACCGATGCATCCTCCAACAGCGAGCCAAGCAGCAATGTACGTATTGGCACTGACATTCGTATCAGGAGCCAAAGTAGTGAAATCTCGTCCGGCCGTGCTAAGGATCTGTTTTATGTAGGCCGGTGAGTGTACAAGCTCCAAGTGTTCAAGAGTTGCCGGCTGTGGTTCGAGGGTGACTACTTTATCGTAAAATTCTTTGTCCAGCATACGATACAAACTTCGCAGTCGCATAGGACTTTCCGGATGGACAAGCCCCGGCTTATGCTCCAAAAACCGCGTATCGCGAATTATGCCTATCTTCAGTGCCAATGCCACCTCACAAGGAGAGCATCATGGTTCGTTCAAGTTCACCATCGTCACAAAAGAGAAAGCCTGCTTTCCTGTAAACTCGTATAGCATGAAAATTATATGATTCAACGGTTAACCAGACATTCTTCAATCCTAATTCAATCGCTTTCGCTACCGTAGCCTGTGTAAGTTCCGTCCCGAGACCACGGTTCCTGTATGGGAGCAAAACGAAAATAATATACTCTCCATCCAAACGTTTCTCATCCGGCAACAGTGCCGCGTGACCCACGATGGTATCTTCGGAGAGCACTCCAAAATTTCTCCCCCTCTTTAACAAGTTCAGCACCCATTCGGTTCTGGACGCATCGTTGCTTGGCGGTAGGCCTTGGCTGATCGCTTTCGGATTGAATTCATCGTACATTGAGATCAATAGGGATGATTCATTCGGCCCCAGTTCTTTTAATACAAAGGTCATCCCTTTGGAATCAACTATTCGTTTAATGTATGCCATATGATGGTCCGCTGGAGCCGAAATGGACCGAAAGATTTTTAGACCAATATATTCCGGGGAGAGCATTCACCAGCAATGATTTTAGTGATTTTTACTATAAGTTATCAAGCTGGATGCTTCAATTAAAATCCGAAGCCTGCCGTTCCAATTATGAATAATGAATTAAATCAATAATGCCGGATGGGAAAATGACGAAGCAGGGAGTTGCGGTTACATGCTGCCGTCCGGTACGGAATGGAGTGACTGAGCCAGGACTTCCCTGGGCCTGCTCGTTCCATCCGACGGCCCTATTATCCCCTCCGACTCCATTGCTTCTATAATACGCGCGGCCCTATTGTACCCAATTCGCATATGTCTCTGGATAAGACTGATGGAAGCATGTCCTAGACGACTAACAAGTTCAACGGCCTCATCATATTTGGGGTCTTCCATAAAATCGGCCATTGCACTCGTTTTTCCATCTTCCTCCGCAACATGTTTTGTAATTTCTTGGATATATACCGGACTGCGTTGTTGTTTTATAAAATCAACAACTCTTTTGATTTCGTTTTCCGATACATAAGGTCCGTGCAACCTTCTCATTTTTGCCGTTCCGGGAGGCAAAAAGAGCATGTCGCCCATTCCAAGGAGATTCTCGGCACCGGTGGTGTCCAGAATCGTTCTCGAATCCGGTTTCGCAGAAACCTGAAAGGACAATCTAGCCGGGAAATTGGCTTTTATTACTCCCGTGATAACATCTACAGATGGTCTCTGAGTAGCGAGTATAAGGTGTATACCGGCGGCTCGAGCCATTTGAGCGAGCCTTGCTATTGATATTTCGATGTCCTTTGCAGCCACCATCATTAGTTCCGCAAGCTCATCAATAATTATAATGATATATGGAAGTTTCTTTACGGGGTTACCATCCAGGTCCATTTTGAGATGTCCCGAGTCAACTTTCTCGTTGTATCCGGCTATGTTCTTAGCTCCGGCCCTGCTCAGGATGTCGTATCTGCGCTCCATTTCCTTAATGGCCCAGCTCAGCACTTTCGGGACTTTTTCCGCTTCCGTGACAACAGGATGGATTAAATGAGGAATGTCCTCATAGTAGGAAAGTTCGAGCTTTTTCGGGTCTACCATGAGAAATTTTACTTCGTCGGGAGAGCATGACATCAACCAGGAACAGATGAGACAATTGAGTCCTACAGATTTTCCGGTGCCGGTAGCACCTGCGATCAACAGGTGTGGCATATTGGCAAGACTTCCCGCAAATGGTTCACCATCTATTCCTTTTCCTAAAGCCATTTTCAAAGGAGCATGGGATTGGCTGAAGGCAGATGATTCTATTATTTCACGGAAATAGACTATCTCACGATCTAGATTGGGAACCTCGATTCCAACTGTATCTTTGCCCGGAATTGGAGCCACAACCCTTGTGGAACCCGACTTTAAGGCCATCGCCAAATCATCGGACATGTTCAAAACACGCCGAAGGGGAATGCCGGGGGCCAGTGCCAATTCATACATTGTAATTACCGGTCCCGGGTGAATATGGACAACTTTCCCCTTTACCCCTAATTCTGCAAGCTTCTGTTCGACAACAGCGGCATTCTTTTGAAGTGTTATCTGATCTATTTTTTTCCGCGAACGTGGAGGAACATCGAGTAGATCGAGGCTTGGAAGTACGTAATCTCCCGCTACGGATTTGGATCCTAAATTCGCTGACTTTGGAGCGTTATTTTCTTTCAGATCGGCTCGTTCGGAAATTGAGGGCATTGCTGCCTGAGGCTGCGGAATCTTAACTGTATCATTCCGAGAAACCATCTTTGATTTGTCGATATTTGTCCGACGTTGTGTCTGAAATTCTCCGTTAATGAGCCTTGGAACTCCTTCAGTCGAATTGTCGGATTTGGGTTCGGAAATTTCTCTCAGATAAGTGTCTATTGCAGCATCGAAAATTTCTTCACCTCTTGTTTTACACGAGGCCTGGGGCGATTTGGTGCTGAGCAATTCTCGAATGTCACTGTCGACAGTGCTGCTCATCTCCTCTGGATCCGTAAAATAATTGTCACAATCAACTATCTTAGCTTCTGCACTTGGCCTTTTTACCTGAATTACTTCAACCGTCTTAATGGGCTCTAAAAGGGAATATGTACTGTTATCAGGTAGCTCAGGGAGGGTATTACGGGAGTTAATTTGTTGTCTCTTAACTGCGAGATCAATTTGAGTGTTGGCGCAATCAGATTTTGCGATACCGGAATTTGGACTCGGATCCTGATGCGGCAACTCATCTTCTTCATACCACCCCTGTGGCCCGGCGGATATGGGAGATATTTTCTCCCATTCAGCATCCTTTGCATTGGAAACCAATGAATCGTCGAAATCATCGAGTCGGCTCTTGGGAATTCCCGTTCCAAGGAATCTTCTATGCTCTAGGCCTGACTTCCAGTTGGAAATTTTTGTCCGGATCGCGATGCTGAAGATCTGGATGGCTTCTTTCAAGATCACATATTTCTGTGAAACGAAATAACCAACATCCTTGACCTTGATTTTGAATAATTTCACACAGCAGAGAGCGAGAATTGTTCCTTGGAATAGGATTCCTCCTCCCGAACCGAATAGACGTCGAGTAAAAGCGTGGATGAGGCTTCCGATTGTCCCGCCCAAGTGATCGGGTGGAAAATCCAGCAATCGTCCCGGTGAAAATCTCTCGACGAAAGCGGCTCCGATCACAATGACAACACACGTACAGAAGATATCGCCGATACTAATTTTATGATCTTTGTTCAGAATTAGCACGGAGCCAAATAACACCAGAGCCGGACATAACAGAAGTGATGCGACCCCAAACAGCTGGATCACAATATCTGAAATATACGCACCGAAAAAACCGCACAAGTTTGAAATTTCCGGTCTCGAAACGGAGGTGTTCCATGAGGGGTCTTTGGGGTGGTAACTGACTAGACTTAGAAATAGGAACAAAGAAATGGCGAAAAGTGTTATGGCGGCATACTCACAACCGAAACCCCCGATGGATTTATGTGATTCATTGGGCAGCTTGTTTATGAGAACTTTCTTCAATGCAGTTTTGCCGACCATTCTTCGGAAGAAACCTCTTCATTAAAGTTGTGTACCGACACAAAAAATGGGCTTTCTACCCGCCACTTAATGAAGTATAATAGCACAAATACCAGTCAAAGTTCAAGCTTTGGCACAAAGCAAGCACAAGCTTCTAGAGTGTAATAGTTGAAATAACAGCTGTTTTATTTTGTTAAGAATGGGGCAAACATGCCTTTCTTTGGGAACCTTAAGTTTTTTTTCAGCCTTCCTGTCGCAACTTCTTGATCGCACGTAAAATTGAAACAACCGCTCGATCTATATCTCTGTCCGTAGTGAATCGTCCTGTGCTAAAACGCAGCGTACCTTTCGCATAATTCAGAGGCACTCCCATTGCTTCCAACACATGCGAAATTTGAATATGGTCGGAATGACATGCAGCGCCGGCTGATGCAGCTACGTCCAGCCCGATTTCCTCAAGTATTCTGTTTGCCTCTAGATCTTTGAATGAGATGCTCAGAGTATTGGGCAAACTATCTTCAGGATGACCATTTAACTTGATGAAGTCGATACCTGCAGAAAGCTCTTCGTGGAGTCTGTCGCGGGCACGCTTCATGCCGGCAACGTTTTCTTGAAAGTCACGTTGTGCCACTTCACAGGCTTTTCCCAGTCCCACAATTTGTGTTACGTTTTCCGTTCCCGCTCTCTTGCCGTTTTCCTGACCTGCTCCTAACATGAATTTCTCGAGTTCAACACCTGATCGAACATAGAGCGCGCCTACGCCTTTCGGTGCATAGAGTTTATGTCCCGCAATGGAGAGCATATCCACCCCGAGATCCCGAACGTCGGTAATGACTTTTCCGCATGATTGTGCCGCGTCGGTATGGAAGGCAATGTCGTTCCTTTTGGCAAGCTTAGAGATCTCCCTTATAGGTTGAATGGTTCCGACTTCATTGTTCGCGTGCATTATCGTTATCAAGATCGTTTGGGGAACAATGGCCTTTTCCACGTCCGTTATCGATACCCGACCAAATTCATCGACGGGCAAGTATGTAGTCTGGAAACCAAATTTTTCTAAAAACCTGCAAACCTCAGTCACTGCCGGATGCTCCACCGATGACGTGATTATATGGTTGCCCTTTTGCTGCCGGACACTGCAAATGCCTCGAATTGCCCAATTATTCGATTCAGTACCACCGCTCGTAAATATGATTTCTTTGGGATCACACTTTATGAGCTCGGCAACTTGCCGTCTCGCCTTGATTAAGGCTTTTTTCGGAGCAATTCCGAACCAATGCCCAGAAGACGGGTTGCCGAAATCCGTCTGCAAAAACGGAATCATTGCTGAAATTACTTCAGGGTGATGTGGAGTCGTGCCATTGTAATCTAAGTAAACAGGCTGGTTCATAATGCTTTCCCCGTGATATGTTTTGGACAAAAAAAATGAATCATAAGCTTACAATTAGCTATGGTATATTTCCACTTCATGTAGGTTTATTCTCACGTGAATGGAGAGCTTGGATGACAAAAAAAGAGGCATTGGAGAGGGTACAAGGCCGCATAGACAACATGAAAAAAATAATCCATGAAGATCAGAAGGTATATGACAGTGTTCCCGATGATAGCCCGGCCAAAGGAACCATAGGCCGACTTCTTCGGAAGCGCGAAGTCGTCCTTCATGAACTCACATGGGCATTATCCATAATCAGTGAAATAGAAAGCATCTGATGTCGCAAGATGAATTGTATAAACGTGGGGTAAAGAGAACCCAGGGAGAGGCTTAGATTCTTAAAAGAAAAATGCGAGAAACCAGCGATGGGGGAAACCTCTAGGATTTCCCCCATTGATTAATTACATATCGTCGTCAGCTTCGTCCGGCCATTCAATGAACGGCTTTTCCTGATCAACCATTGCATTGACCATTAATTCTACCAATCCTGTGTACCAAATGCCGGTTTTCTCAAATACTTCGTAGCTTTCGAGAAGATCCCTGGTTTGGCCCTTACAGTTGGAACAAGGAGCGCAGATCATTTTGCGGATTGAAGGATCCATTTCGCCCTGGAAGGCATTCAGATACTGCTGTAATTTTTTTCGACCGGAAACAAGACGCTTCCAATCGGGGAAATTACCAGAGCCCATAATTGCGAAACCGGAACCGCCGCCGCAACAGTAATTCTCCACACCATGAGGTGTCATTTCTCTAAATCGACCCGGAGGGAAAATTGCATTGAGAACGTCGCGTTGCGGTTGAACAATTCCCATCAGTCGGACTGCATTACATGGATCGTGCAGTGTCACGGGGAAATCATTCTTCTTTGGATCGAATTTGATCTTACCGCTGCGAACGATATCGCGGAGGAGCGTATATGAACTCTCACGTGGAATCATCTGTTCCCCGGGAAGCAACCGGTCTGCAATAACCGATAATGCTTTGTGGGCATGACCACACTCACCTATCACTATCTTCTTTACGCCCAAATCCCGAGCGACTTCCAGGTGCTTCAAGGCTACACGAGCAAACTGTACGTCATCATACCAAAGCCCGTAGTTAACTGCATCGTAGCCTACCAAGTCTGTGGAAAGGGTATAATTGATACCGGCAGCATCAAAGAGAATAGCAAAGGCCATCGGATTTTCCGGCCATGCCATAAACTCTCCGGCATTGTGAACCAGAAGGATGTCGGCGCCTTTTTTGTTAATGGGAATCTTGATCTGTTTGCCGGTCTTTTCTTCGATATCGTCTTCGAGATATTCAATAATATCTTCAACTGCAGCCTTGATCATACCGGTGCTGGAACCGAAACGAAGATGTTTCACGGAACCTTTTTCATGGATCTCTGCCGGGGCAATACCGAGTTCCTGGCTGAAAATTTTCCTTAATTCATGGTTTATGAGTCCGTTATCGACGCCGATTGGGCAAACGGAAGTACAGCGGCGACATAGGGTGCATCGATAAGCCAATTCGGCGAGACGAGCTACAGTATCCCAATTAAGATCGATATCATGGCCTCTGAAACCCGCGAGCAATTTCCCGCCGGTGGAGAGATACTTTTTCGCGATCTTTCTCAAAACGTCGGCTCTAAATGTGGGCCGATATATGTCTTTGCCGCCGCTCATCTCAAAAACGGGACAAGCTTCAGCGCAGGTCTGACATTTTGCGCAATACTCAAGAGACAGAGTCAAGGGCTGCAAAAAAGTCCAGTTATTCTCTTTGGAAAGTAGTTTTTCCAGTCCCCGGAGGAACCCTTCAACTAGTTTTTGTTCTTCTTCGGGTGTCTGCGGTCGTGGTAGGTTGAGTGCACTTACACCGTCGAGGGAGTGTTCCCAACGTGTTTTTTGATCATCGGATAATTCCGCAATCTCCTCTTCCTCGTAGTCCTGATAAGGTGGAGGAAGCGGAGGTAAATCTTTCACATCAAGTTTTTCAAGTTGTTCGGTCTTTTTCGATATTTCTTCAGGCCTCATATTGCGTCCTCCGGATTATTTCTTATCTTCGGCCCAAGGATTCGTTGTGGCAACGTCGGCCCATGTTTTTGTTCCGTCCGATTGCACATGCGGAGCGGACCATGTCACGGGGTAGCCAAGATATTTTCTGATTTTCGAATCCATGCCGGGATCACCAACATTCGGATTGTCATCCCATTTCACTTTGTCCCACATGAAGTACTTGGAAACCATATGAGTCATGTGCGTGAAAGGGAAGTATGCCCAAAATCCGATGAATAGGAGCAAATTGAGGACATGCAGAGCACTCATCGGTGTGGTGACGGGTTTAAAGGTGATAAGGCTTACAAGAAAATCTCGGGAAATTGTGAATCCCGGATCTCCAAGCCATACGAGGAAACCGGTAACAAAAATAGCCGCCAACCACCCCAAATTCATAAAATCGATACCGGCCGAATATTCATTGAGAACGGGGTCCGACACTCTCTTGTAAATGAGACCAATCGAACCAATGGCTCCCAAAATAAAACTTGATACACCAAGGATTACGGTAATGGACTGGACTAACAGTCCAAGAGGCCTGGATGGCGGTACGCCCAATATTTGCAGTACTGCTCCGAGGAACAAGAAGGCTAATCCGCCTATTGCTAGGTACAATCCCAAGTGAAATGGAAAAGACCAATACCAAAGAGGACGATTGTCTTCGTACAGAGCTTTGATAAAAAGAATTTCGGGGACCATGAACTTGTATTGAGCCAAATGGTCCTTGTGACGTTCTTTCTTCCAATAATCCACTTCTTCGTAGAATGAGCCTCCGTACGCTTTTCCTTCGTGAGGAATTGGATAAAGTTCCCAACGAACATGCATGGGCATGGTTGCGTACTTGAGGACTTTCGCCGCAAAAGCAACGACGAAAATCAAGCCGCTCAAATACGTGAGCACTTTAAGAACTTCCATTGATGCCGCTCCTTCCGGGAATTATTGTGCAAGTTGCCTGGCGATGGGAAATCAACAGAAAATTTTTATCATGTTCCGCTGATTTGTTCCATATTTTTTCTGCAGAATAGTTTCGGCTTTCTTGGTTCAAAAGCCGAAAATTGGACGCTTGAATTTACGGCTAGTCACAAAAGAACTCGGATCGAGAGCCTCAACCAATGCCGATTCGCCTTAATTTGAGATCAACGGTACTGGAAAGTAATCGTAATGGATGTGACGCGATCAACGGATGGATGTCGCGCTGCACCTACAGTGATACTACCACGTAGCTCAACTCAGTAGCGGAACCTGAGCGTAGATTATCTACAAAAATGTACAAACGGAACCGAGATTTGCTCGACGAATCGGTCACCAACCTTCCTAATCAGGACAATCACAAGGGGACCGTTGAGCCGTAAATAAGTAGTTTCGATAATTATATGAAAATCTTAATTAAATCGCAATCGTCTTATGTATAGGAAACTCAGAATTCTCCTGTTTGTTGTTCATCTCTATCCTTGTCCCACGAGAAATAGAACTCTTCCGGTTGATCAACGGGGGCGGTTTCTTCATACGGCGGCAATGGCTCGTCCGCATGATCGGCTCTGAAGAAATTTGCAACCCAATCCTGTCCCCAAGGATCTTCTTCGAGAAAATCCCTCAGATCCTTTACGCCCTTCAGGTTGTGAAACTTTATCCAACCGTCCTTCTCGTTCATCAGAGTCAATTCATCGGGTCTCGAGTCGGACCAATCAATGAAGTAAGGCGAATGGGAACTCATCAGTACTTGCTTGCCCGGATTAGCCGTCGCAAATCGGTGCATAAGACCATAAAGCACTCGTAGTCGGTTGGGGTTTAAGTACGTTTCAGGCTCTTCGATGAAGAATATTCGCGGTTGATCGGGTAAGTTAAACAACGTGCATAAAGCCAGAAACACGAGAAAACCGTCCGACAGCTGAGGCCCGACAAAGTAGCCTGATTTGGTTTCCTCTTCCACACCTATCCCCACTTGATGGGGATCACCTAGATGCGGCGTGAAAATGCGCTTTATACCGGGAACGCTTCTCTTCACTTCTTGGACGATTCTATAGAAGTTTTCGGGGTGATTTCTTTCAAGATGATGTACAACGGCAGCTAAATTTTCGCCGGTATGGTCGAGCAAATAAGAATCCTGAACCGCGGAAGGCTTTTTGATGAGATCGGGAACGAAACGATATCTCTTGATCTTAGAAAGATATTGAGCAACCGATCTGATCCGTTTTTCTGAATCGTTCCATGCATGGCCTTTACGCATTTGGGCCATTTTCGATTCTCTGGCCTTAACGTCATTGATGGTAAAAAGAATTTCTCCTTGAACTTCCTGGAGAGTTTCTTCTTTAATGAGGTATTCGTTTCTGCGAATCTCCGTAAAAATTAATGTGTAGTTATAATTGACACCTTCGACTTCGAGGGTAACTTCGAAATGCAGATCCAGGTCTTGGGAATCGGCGTCTCCCTTTTCTCTTCGACTCAACGTCTGGCGAAAGGTAAAAGGACCGGGACCAAAAGCGCTACTGAACGGACCGGACGCTAAAAAGCTCAACATCAAAAGGAAATTTCCTAAATTTGATTTCCCGGTGCCGTTAGGACCAATGAAGATGTTCATTGACCTGACGTCGAATTCCGCGTCTCGGAAGTTTTTAAAATTTTTGATTCGAATGTTTTTGATCATTCGCCCTCTAAGTCCTTTCTTAATTCAGCCGACCGTACATAAGTTCAGACGGCCCGATTGCCTGGATCGGATCATCGAGAATTCTTGGGCCGTTTGAAGTCTCTTTTGTCGCATCATCAAGAAAATGCAGGACGCCGTAAATGTAATTCGCTTACGAAATACCCAGTATCTTGACCGCGGCAATCAAATTTCTATGTTTCATCAAGCGGCTTCGAAACCCAACTCATCATAGACCGGAGACGCTCCCCGACCGCTTCAATCGGGTGCTCCGAACCTCGGCGTTCGAGAGCTTTAAAGCCTGGTCTTCCCGCCTGATTTTCGAGAATCCACTCACGCGCAAATGCACCCGAACGTATTTCTTCGAGGATTTTCTTCATCTCTAATTTAATGCGATCGTCTACGATTCGAGGACCTCTTGTGAGATCACCATATTCCGCAGTATTGCTGACGGAATATCGCATTCTACCAATTCCGCCTTCGTATATAAGATCAACGATAAGTTTCAGTTCGTGCAGGCATTCAAAATAGGCTATTTCAGGCTGGTAACCGGCATCGACCAGTGTTTCGAAACCTGCTTGAATGAGAGCGGTAACTCCGCCGCACAGCACCGCTTGTTCACCAAAAAGGTCGGTTTCGGTTTCTTCCGCAAAGGTCGTTTCTATAACACCGGCTCTAGTAGCACCTAAAGCCTGAGCATATCCCAGTCCGATGCGCCGACACTGATTACTCGGGTCCTGGTAAATTGCCAATAATGCAGGAACACCCACTCCCGTTTTGTACATTCTTCGAACTAGATGACCGGGTCCCTTCGGGGCAACCATAAATACATCCGTGAAATCAGGAGGAGTAATCTGACCAAAATGGATGTTAAATCCGTGAGCAAAGGCAAGACTCTTTTCGGGTGTTAAAAATGGGCTGATTTTTTCCTTATATAAACCGGCCTGAATTTCATCAGGAACCAATATCATAATGACATGAGCTTTTTTTACGGCTTCGTCCACTTCCATAACTTGAAGCCCGTCTTCTAAAACCTTATTCCAGCGTCGGCTCGATGGATCTAAACCAACAACAACATTAACTCCGGAATCCTTCAAATTTAATGCGTGGGCGTGCCCTTGACTACCATAACCGATAACTGCAACGATTTTCGAGGTGAGGGCGGCGGAATCCGCATCCTTCTCATAAAAAATGTTAACCAAAATTGCGCTCCATTGTTCTTAATAATTTAAGTCGGACGTGTGGGCCGGATTTTACCAAAAACCGATTGCACGTTCAAGAAAGTATAACACTAAACCTATATGTTTCCTGAATGCAAGCTTAATAAAAAAACAGAAAACGTAATTAAAAAAAGTGAAACATACCGTCGAATAGCCATATCAATCGGGCATCACGATGGCCTGTTCTCTGAATATATGACGGGGCGTTTCAATGAAAACCGTCGTATCCGGAGGAACCGAGGACGTGAGCCAAACGTTTCCACCAATAACACATCGTGCTCCAATTACCGTTTCGCCTCCCAATATTGTTGCTTGAGCATATATTGTTACATCGTCTTCAATGGTCGGATGCCGTTTATGGCCTCGCAGATAATCTCCACCTTCTGAACTTCTCGGAACGGAAAGTGCCCCAAGAGTAACACCTTGGTAAATTCTCACTCGATTGCCGATATCGGTAGTTTCGCCTATAACGACTCCCGTGCCGTGATCAATAAAAAAATCGGACCCAATCCTGGCACCCGGATGTATGTCTATTCCGGTTAACGAATGGGCATGTTCGGTCATTATTCTCGGCATGAGAGGAATTTTCCTAACAAATAACTCATGCGCGACTCGGTAGACGAAAATAGCATACAGTCCAGGATAGCAAAACACTATTTCATCAAGGCTCTTTGAAGCAGGATCGCCATCATAGTGTGCCCGTACGTCCCTCGCCAGAATTCGCCTCAATTCCGGCAATTCTTCAAGAAATCTGATTGCCTCTTCACGACCCATTTGCAAACATTGAACGCACAGGCTTTCCATCCGCCTACATTCGTGACGAATACTTCTCGATATTTGAGCCGACAGCAAATCAAAGAGTGCCATCATCTCAGTCCCAAGATGGTATTCCACTGTAGAGGCAGATAGTTCCTGACGTCCAAAAAACCCGGGGAAGAGAACATCCTGCAATATATTCAAAATTTTAATAATCTCATCCTTGGAAGGAATCAGAGCTGCACCGACGTGGTCTACGGTGCTTTCATCCAGGACGGATTTTACCATTTCGCCCACTGCAGATTTGAGTCTGTTTTCTTGAACTGGAAGCAGAACGTCTTCTTCGAATTCACAAATGTTGTCACGGTCACTCGTTGATTTGGCACATTCGGTCATGATGGCACCCGCTCTTTTAAGCAGTAGTTATTGTCATTTGGATCTTCTCGATTATAACATGAACGCAAAACAATCAATTGCTCTTATCAACCTGCGAGGAGGTGGAAATGGAACTTCAGGAAGCAGTCCTTCAGAGACGCAGCGTTCGTGCTTTTTTGCCTGAGCCCGTGCCAAGAGACAAATTACTGAAAATCCTCGATATTGCTCGTTGGGCTCCCTCATGGGGCAACACGCAACCATGGCAAATAGTCGTTGCGGATGGGTCGAAATGCAAAGCTCTGGCTGACCTATTCGAAGAAGAGGGGAGAAAGGGTGTGCCACCTAGGCCGGACATCGTTATGCCCTCAGAATTTCAGGGAATATACAAACAGAGATACATGGATTTGGGAAAATCCCTCCTCGGGCATATGGGAATTGAGCGAGACGACAAAGAGGCGCGTATAAAGCATTACCTTAATATGTACCGCTTCTTCGGCGCGCCCTGTATAATTTATCTGTTGATTGACGCGCAATTGAGTGTTCCGTATTCCTGCTTAGATATAGGATCAATCGGCACCACGATTTGCTACGCTGCACTTCAAGAAGGTTTGGGCACAATCTACTTGGCTGCTGCGATGCACTTCCCTGATCTGGTAAGAAAAGTCTTGTCCATCCCTGATCACAAGAAAGTAGTTATCGGCATAGCTTGCGGCTATCCTGATCCCCATTCGCACGGCGCAAGTTTTCGGAGCAGTCGAGATCCGGTCGATTCGCTGGTGACTTTCGCTTAAATTATCAATTCGGGATTTTTACCCGAATAAAGCGTTTCACATCTAAGTACACGTAACGTCTTGACTCCGGAAAATCGTAGGATTAAGATGATTGACGTCCCATCGCCGGTTACTTCCCAATGAAATAAGCGAGATTTCAAGCAAGCGGATTCGGCTCCGCATTCAATAAAACTGTTATGCATAGGCGCGACTTCATAAAGATAGTGAGTATCGCGGGGGTATTTACCTTTCTGGGTGGTGTGTCTCCCGTGGAAACCGCGGTGCCATCAAGGAGATCATCGGACCTCAGAGGCCCATTTGACGTGACTTTTGATGATACCGGGGCCTTGTATGTCACGGATCCGTCCAATTATTGCGTTCTTCGGCTCAATTCCGACCTCGCACCCTCCGCTGTTATAGGTTTTCCCGGTTCCGGTGAAGGGGCCTTTAACTTTCCAAAAGGCATAATTTGCATCAAAGATCTTCTTTATGTCGTAGATTCCAACAACTGTCGGGTCCAAATACTTACACGGGACGGAAAGTATGTAAGAACCCTTGGATCAGTTGGATCAATTGGGGGTTCCTTCGCAACTCCGCAGGGCATTTTTATAACGCCGGATAATCGGATTCTGGTCGCGGACACTCGCAATCACAGGATCCAAATTTTCAAGGATTTTACCACGTCGGCAATTCTGGGCGATCTCGGAGACGGTCCGGATCAGTTTCGGCTTCCTACGGCATGCATTGAAAGTCCATCAGGAGACATTTACGTACTCGATTCCAAACACGGCGTCGTCAAAATCTTCGATAAGAATCTAAATTTCAAATCACAGTTTGCCGGTAGCGGCAGAAATCCAGGGCAACTCAACATGCCCCAAGGAATGGCTTGCGATATTGAAGGTAATTTTTGGATAGCAGACACAGGAAATCATAGGATCCAGAAATTTGGAATCGATGGACGTTTTATCGACATCATAGGTACTCAGGGATCGGGACCGGGTCAGTTTAGAAACCCCACGGGGCTGACATACAGAGAGAACAAACTGTATGTGGCGGATAACGGCAATAGCCGGATTCAGGTGATCACGGTAGTTTAAAAAGATTGAAATATTTTACGTCACCGTAATTCCATTACTCGCCGGTCAGGCAATGGACTTTGCGGGCAATGTATCAGAGAGAATTTGGAACTGGACCAAGCGTATATCTGCGGCTGTTGCGACCGGAAAAGACAACACTAGGAAATTGATTACGCAACTCTAGGTAGGTAATTTGTCGGTAATAGAGATAATCACTGCTTTTTTCCTCGTGACCGTATTCATTGCGGCGGAGGTTACTCGGGTCTGCCGCAGCCGTTCCGGTGTGATTGTCTCCATGGATTCTTCGTCTTTTTCATCCTTTTTTTCCGCAAAGGTCGAAGTTAAGCTGAATGACGGAACACGAGTTAATGCCTCCGTTGACGGATGCACCGCATGCATGGGTCGCTTGGGTTTAGGTGATTCGGTTACGGTTTCTCGATCTAAAGACGGATATAGAATCAGCCTGCCCTGGCTACGTAGCGGCGGGTTTAAGAAAGCGGGCAACTGCTGTGATCAGCACTCCTAATTAGTCGGAGCAACTCGATTTTGGAATTTTTAGGTTACATTACGCTGGGCATATTTCTTGGACTGATGCTCTTGACTTTGTTCGGCTATATCCGAGTTCCGGTCCAGACGGTTCTCGTTTTATCAACGGTGCTTTGTCTAATCGTGGGAGCCGTATTTCGCTACTTTCATTCAGGTCTGAACGGAGTCCTTCTTCTGCCGAACGAATTCCTAGGTGGAATAATTCTCCATCCAATTACGGCACTTTTGACGGGATTGTTTTTGGCAGGCGGACTCAAGGCATCCGGCGGTTTTGAGGCGCTCAAGGTTATCCTGCGATATCTCCGCAAAAGCCCCATCGGATTAGTAGGAACACTCGTAATACTCATTAACCTTCCTGTAATTTCATCGTTGCCTTGCGGACGAATACTTGCCGCAGCACTGTTGCCGCTGTTGTTTACTTTCGGATTTGAAGGCGGATTAGGCATTCTCACCAAATCTCAATTAATTGTCCTCATAGGTGCCTTTACACGGAATGCCATGGGATCTTGTGGGCCGTCTCCGATAGGTGGAGTCGGTCAAATCGGTGAAGGTTTTCTCGGTTCGTTCTTCGCAACGGCTTCCGATGGAATACTTAGGGCTCCCCAAGCATTTGCACTCATGCTTGGAACTGCAATTGTCGCTCTTTTCCTAAAACTAATCAGCCAAAAGCTCTACCCGGAAGACGTAGCGCTCAGAGAAAACCCCAACATCGGAGAGGATACAGACGGAAAGGAACCCGAAATTAATGCTCCATTCGAGGGCTACATCGCTCTCGTGATATTCGTTTTATCTTTGTTGACGGCCATTTTTCAGCCATTCGGCAAGATGCCGGTACAAACGGTGCTCGTGGTCGGTGCAATAATTATGATTATTGCCTGCCGTATCAGATTAAATGATCTTATGGAAGGAATCATTCTTCTGCCGGTTACTGCAATGGCCGCGGGTTTTCTGGCCGCGGGAGCACTAGCGGCTACCGGCGGATTTGATGCACTGGGAGCAATACTTAACAGCATAGTGAAGATTCCCTTTCTCGGCGTCGCAGGAATGCTCGCCATTTTCGTTCAGTTTCAAACGATCCTCCCTTTGTCCTGTGCTCGCATTTTAACGGCAGCTCTGGTTCCGGTTCTTTATCTTTTCGGTCCTGCAAAGTTTGCGTTCCTCGATTGGTCACAATTAGCCATCGTCATGGCAGCCTACATAATCAATGCAACTACGTCCTGCGGCCCGTCGCCTTTGGGCGGAGGCGGCATGATGGGTGAAGGTACCATGCGTGCCGAAACGGGTTTCATAAAGGGAGCTTACACATTCGCTTCTATGGCCATAATGGCACCGATAGCCGCTATTTACATGAAATTTTTGAATTTAGCCATATTCCAACCCACTGATCCGCAGCTCCCAAAAGATGTGGTCACTATAGCCGCTTTTGTCCTCAGCATCATTTTTGTGAACGTGGTTTTCATCGGATTAGGAAGCAAATTGTTTCAGGCGAATTCTTCACGCAACTGGTTCCTTCAGCTTATTGGCTTTTTGTTGGCAGGAGCCTTGGGTGGAGGAGTTTTCTCGTTTGCAGTGTTTGAATGGAATTTGACAATGGTTTTGCAGGGAATAGCCGGAGGAGTCATAGCGGCCCTATTGATCGGTCTAATGGTGCCGGCTGTATTGTCCCGTAGAATGACGGAAGTTTTGGGCGGTAGAGAAATGGGGCCTGTGTTGCCTGCATTGCAGCCTCAAAAAAGCATTTTTGACCGCTGAGCCCGCACAATCGGCTTTGCGATCCACCTGAGGGTTGATTTGGCGACCTGGATAGCATTTTTATTCGTAGGTGCTCTTTCCGGAGGCATAATAGCCTTCGCTCTGGACATGAAATCTCCTCGCGAGTTGATACAAGGAATAGTCGGCGGGCTTATAGCAGGCTTTCTGATGAGTGCTATGCTGCCCCATTGATAAGGGACCTTTTATGGCTGAAAAGGCTCAAACCCCAAAAATCGGTAATAAACGGCAGGATTCTGAACAACCTATGGTGCTGCCCGGTATCCACAGGTACCAGTTCTTTACAAATCTAAAGGACCGGGGTTGGACGAGAAATCTCGACAGAGTAGCCCTATTCGGGATTGTATCGGCTTTGTTGGCCACGATTATCAAGCCTTTGCTTCATGGAAACCCTGCGACAATTTACTGCTATGAATGCAGGGCCTGCTATGCAACTCAGGATCGATGTCCGGTGGGGATAATGTATCAGGCTGAATTGGCGGTTGCGGGTCGGGTAGCAGACTACGATCGATTCATCAGGAACGGCGGATTGAAGTGCATACGCTGTGGAAATTGCCAGAGCTTTTGTGTTCAGTATCTTCCATTGCCTCAGATGTTTGCAACCATGCAGCAGGACGTGAAGTCCGCAATGAACAGCGGCATCATTCCAAAAAATACGTTGGCAGCAGCCCTAAATGACGGACTTGTAGGAAAGGAATTCATTGACGATGTGGTCAAAGCTTTGGCATGACCCAATAGAATTCATATGGGCGGCTCTGACCACAAGAGGTGTACGTCTAACCATATACCTCTTGATCACGGCCCTTATTTTTCCATCAAGTCGCTCAATTTTAGCCGCAGTGCTCTTGATCGTACTCTTTGTATTATGGATCAGGGATTACCAACGAACCCGAAGCACCAAAGTGCTCTATCTGGCAGGGACTCTGGCAATAATTGTTTTCGCTTATTTGATCATTCGGGCGGATGTGGTCCGCACCGATGATGCAAGATTTGTAAAGAGCCCCTGGGGAACAGGAATAACTTTAGTAAAAGATGGGACATACACCGGATCAGGCCAGGGATTAAGAGGCCCGATCAGGGTAGCGGTCGACGTGAAAAATTCCAAGATCGTAGGGCTGCATACTCTGGAATACTCAGATCTGATTTCCGTTTTGGATAACGAAATAGAATCGTTCAAAAAATCAATCCTGGAAACGGGAACTCTGGAGCGACCAGGTCAGCCCGGAATGTTTCGTGGTGCAACAGAGACTCTGACAGGCTACGTTAATGCAATTGAGACTGCTCTCACGAAGGGAATTCCCGACTTCCCGAAATACAATGCATTCTCGAGTCTTTTCCTGAATACTTTTCTTGGCACGGCTCCCGGTTCGGTCACGTTGAACGGTTTGGCGATCGTGTTTGCAGTTTTCTTGGTCTTCGAATACACGCTTCAATCCATGCTGACTCCAGGAACCGGAAGGGCCATCAATTGTTATAACTGCGCATCCTGTGTCGGCGCTTGTCCCCTCAAGGAAGTTGAGGGTGTCCCGATGCCCATGGGATTAGTTCTCCTTACTCGACTGGGGGACTACAAAAGGGTTCGTGAATTATCAAAATACTGTGTTGGATGCGGTAGATGCGCTGCAAAGTGCCCAATCGGAAATTCAGGACCTTTGGTTATATCAGCAGCTTTTCAGGCCGAGAAAGCCGAACGGGAAAAGCAGTCTGCAATGCACAATGAGGAATCCGCCTAATGGGAAAAGGTTTCACCTACATTTTCATCCTTTTGGGCGTGTTCATAATCGCTATTTCTGCTGCGGAGCTTTCGAGTCGCAGCATTACCTGCATGGCCTGTCATACGCAAGAAGCTCAGTATCGTGAATGGATGCAAGGGCGTCTAGCCAGTGAAAAGAAGGGTTTTTCTCATGAACTGATCTCCTGTGCTGATTGCCACATTTTGGGAAGTCCCGAAAGGACTGTTGCATCCAAGTTTCGATCACTTTCTCATGCAATTTCCAATATAGTGCCTCAAATTGATCCTCGAAAACCCGAAGTTTCCGGTCTCTTCAACAGGACCCGCATTGCCAGTGAAAATTGTAAGTCATGTCATGCAGGAGCCGTAAGACGAAAAGCCATGTTGAAGAAGGATATGCCGTCGGAATTACAAAAAATCGGCCTGCAAATGGATCATAGAAAGCACGTAATTTCGAGCACCGATACCTGTGCGAAATGCCACGAGCGTTACAAGCCTGAGCTTTCTCAAGCTGATAAATCAGTCACATTTACCGAGGTTAATCATCTCGCCTGTGATTCCTGCCATACGATGGCATCACATTCGTATCGGAAAGGTTTGATATTGCCGATTTCCGAAGGACAATTCCAAGCGGCAAAAGATAATGCCTGGCAGGATCTTTCACGAAATCCCAGGTGGATGGTAAGTATTCCGACTGAACAGAGCTGCAGAAGGTGCCATAATGGGCAAGTCCATTATAAGACCCCTATTTTCTTAGCCGATTGCCGACAGGGCCAAGATTATGAAACATGCAAGAAATGCCATCCTTTAATGACCAAAGAGTACTTCGAACAGAGAAGACTTCAGCCTCTGAAAACACACAAATCGGGATCTCAGCTCGGATCCCTATCCGATGCCGAGATTGGCGTCGAACCACGTAATCGGCGGTTGCCGCAATCCCGCAATGAAAACATGTGACGGCACGCCGGGAGCTTCAAATGCCTAACATCAAAGATGATCCAAATCAAAACGTAAACAAGGAAGTCGCCGACGTCATTCTGGAGACAAAAGAGCCGCCTGTGGCCCGATTTCGCTTGTTGTCCAAAGGAATGGAACCGTATCACAGATTATATATTTCCGACGACAGCTGCGACATAACTGGAGATAAGGGCTGCTTGGCTTGCGGCAATTGCATTGACTCATGTCCGGTTTTGAGGAAAGATCCCAAGCGCTTTGAAAAAACGGAACAGAGGACTTCTTTCGCCCTGGAGTCCTGTGTGGGTGAAGACTGCGAGCAATGTTATTCCTGTGTGCTCTCCTGTCCGCAGGTTGATACTGCGTATAAAGACTACATTGTCGATGAAGTTATACCCGAAACAATTCAGCCGGCGCCCAGAATTGCCGCGCTCGACAACTATTTTATGGCGATCATCGCCCTCATACTAGGCATCGTAATAGGTGTTTTTGTGGCCCGATGAGCTATTCTTGAGAAAGGACTCCGAAATGTCTTTAGCCGAACCCAAAACAATGGATGCCGCAAAAGCTCTGGCCGAAGGAATTCGCACTGATTTAATCCCGATTTTTATCATGGGAAAAAGATATGATGTTCCGGCCACTTTAACCATACAAAAGGCGTTCGAGTTCGCCGGCTATCAGTTAATCCGCGGTTGTGGCTGTAGAGGGGGCATTTGCGGCGCTTGCGCTACTGTGTATCGCCTGCCGGGCAGCGCGAAAATCCACGTTGGATTGGCCTGTCAGACTGTGGTTCAGCCTAACATGTATTTGGCCATGATTCCTTTTTTCCCGGCGAACAAGGCTGTTTATGACATAGAAGAACTTGAAGCGAGCGGAAAAACCATACTAAAGCTTTACCCCGAACTGGCCAAGTGCATGGGATGTAATACATGTACAAAATCCTGCCCTATGGAAATCTCTGTAATGGAGTACGTCTCTAAAGCACTCAGAGGCGAAATCGAAGAAGCGGCGGAAATTTCCATGTCGTGCGTCATGTGCGGCATTTGTACTTCCAGATGCCCTGCTGAATTATCACAGTATCACATCGGTATGCTGTGCCGACGTTTAACGGGACGTCACCTCAAACCACAGGCTACGCACGTGCAGGAAATGATCGGCAGGATAGAGTCGAGCCGCTTTGATGAACCGCTCCGGAAACTGATGACATCGGACCTAGAGACCCTACGAAAATTATATGTTGAAAGACAAATGGAGCCCCACACCGGTGATGAAATGTGGGAACCGGAAGACAAGCAGTATCTTTAAACGACTAATAGACCGGCTTCCGTAAGCGGAGGAGCGCATGGGATATACCGCAGAATTATTGGAATTGATTAAGAAGGTCGAAAAGACTCGTCCTGAGAGGGTAGCCAGGAAAAAGGCCGGCCAGGAATTTAGGGCTCTTACTCTCGATGAGAGGAAGGATCGGCTCGAAAAGTACCACCCGGATTTCCGATCCGGTGCACTGAGGGAACTTAAGATAGGTCCCAGCAAGGGATATTCGGTTGCTCAAGAGATAGCCGATGTATTTGAATCCCGCAGCAGAGTCGAACCCGACAAGATTGATTTGAGTGAAGTTCATTACGAAACCGACGTGCTCGTGATTGGAGGCGGCGGGGCAGGCACTGCTGCCGCTCTCATAGCTCAGGAACAAGGCGCTCGGGTAATCATCGTCAACAAACTACGGCACGGCGACGCGAATACGATGATGGCCGAAGGTGGAATACAGGCGGCCACAAAATTTTGGAAAGACTCGCCTTATTACCACTATCTCGACGTCATGGGCGGCGGACACTTCGAAAACGATCCTGATCTCGTCAGAATGATGGTTTTAGAAGCTCCAAAAGTCATAGGCTGGCTCGAAAAACTCGGATGCATGTTTAACAAGCGGCCTGACGGCAAGATGTTTACGCTCCACGGCGCCGGAACAAGTCGGAAACGAATGCATTATGCCGGTGATATGACCGGTGCTGAAATCATGCGAGTTCTTCGTGATGAAGCAAGAAATAGGAACAAGGACATCGGCATAATCGAATTTTCACCTGCTGTCGAGCTGCTCATGGATGACAAGGGCCGCTGTTCCGGTGCAGTCCTGTACAATCTGGAAACCGAAGAATACTTTATCGTGAAGGCCAAGGCTGTAGTCATGGCCACCGGCGGTTCCGGTAGACTTCATATGCAGGGATTCATGACTACGAATCATTATGGAGCGACCGGTGACGGCCTGATTATGGGATATCGTCTTGGTGTGGGAGTTCGGTTTCTTCATGCTACCCAGTACCATCCTACTGGAGCCGTCTTCCCGGAGCAGGCTGAAGGCCTGTTGATCACGGAGAAAGTTAGAGGTGCGGGAGCAAATCTCGTAAATATCGATGGAGATCAGTTTGTTTTTGAGCGGGAACCTCGAGATATAGAGTCCGCAAGTATCATTCGGGAATGCACCAAAATTGGAAAAGGCGTTCCGGTGCCGGGTCAAAAAGGAAAATTCGGAGTGTGGCTCGATTCACCAATGATCGACATGCTTGAAGGAGAAGGTACAGTTGAACGCGAATTCCCGGCAAAGTACATCTTGTTCAAGCGATATGGAATAGATATTTCCAAGCTGCCCATGTTGATTTACCCGACGCTTCATTATCAGAACGGCGGATTGGCTTACAATGCGGACAGCAGCACGAATGTGCCCGGATTCTTTGTAGCCGGAGAGGTCGGTGGAGGAGTCCACGGAGCAAATAGATTGATGGGAAATTCGCTCCTGGATATTACCGTTTTCGGCAGGTTGGCGGGTATCGCTTCCGGTCAGTATGTGAAGGACCGATCCGAGATAGGCTCTCTGTCGGTAGAGCATGTGCGGGCCTACCACAAAGAACTCGAAGATGCAGGTATAGACTCGGGAAGAGTTTCACCCATGGTTTTACCGGATTACGGAAATCCGGATGTCAAACGTCGTCAGTGGACCAGTACGTATGTGGGGACGGTACGTTAAACCAAGATGTCGTCCAAACAGACAAAAACCGGCACGATAACAGGCATTATTGGGTATTTTCGGAATTTACCCGACCAGTCTCCTTATTGGAGATTTCAGGCGGTCGGAGTAGGAATGATTCTGATTGTGCTCATTGCCGGAGCAGTCCTTACGGCTATTTTGAGCCTTTCGAGCGTTTTTGGAGGCGGCACAATCTCTTACACGGGCGCTGGATCACCCGGCCCGGTCACTTTCAGCCATTACAATCATATGTGGTTTCAAAAAGGAAAGTATAAGGATTGCAAGGTCTGTCACGAAGGAATATTCGCCTCACAGAAACGAGGCACGTACACGATTAGAGCCTTGCAAGACACACCGCCGGTTAAGTACCGCATAGGAAGAGATACCTCTACTTTAGCCTTTGCTGATAATATCCAAACGTCTGATGCAGGGCTCGTCACGTATGAGGTACCGAGGGCATGTGCTACGTGCGCC
Organism: uncultured Syntrophaceae bacterium; assembly: GCA_964613745.1. Taxonomy (GTDB): domain Bacteria; phylum Desulfobacterota; class Desulfomonilia; order Desulfomonilales; family Desulfomonilaceae; genus CAZTJA01. The sequence continues at coordinate 76,662 of CAZTJA010000002.1, read as the reverse complement.
ACCGGAAATTGTCACGATGGTAAAGAGTCATTCAGTAGACTCGAATGCCTCAAGTGTCATCAAAGTAGATAGTTGTAATTCATGAGCGACAATAATCAAGCTAAAAGCAGTTTTGACCCGAAGAATCCTTCCACCAATGAACCCGTAAAGCGTAAGCGTTGGGCCATGTTGGTTGACCAGAGAAGGTGCATTGGTTGCCACAGTTGCACAATCGCATGCAAGAGTGAAAACAACGTGCCTCTGGGGTATTGGCGTTCATGGGTCAAAGGCATTCAGAAGGGCACATTTCCCAACGTCAGCAACAAGTTTTTGAGAAGGTTGTGTAACCACTGCGACGTTCCCCCTTGCGTGCAGGTTTGTCCGGTTCAGGCTACGGTAAGGCGGGACCAAGACGGTGTCATCGTCATGTATTACGGCAAGTGCATAGGGTGCGGCATGTGTATTTCGGCTTGTCCCTATGATGCCAGATTTTTCAATCCAATTAGGCATACTGCCGATAAATGCGATTTTTGCGCAACCAGAATTGACGTCGGGCTACAGCCTGCGTGTGTCGAATCCTGTTTATCCGGTGCCCTTGTTTTCGGGGATATGGATGATCCGGATTCGGAAATTGCTAAGAGATTGTCTTTGTTGCCCACCAGTGTCATCAAGCCCGAATTGGGGACCAAACCTAAAGTTTTCTATGTTGAAGCTGACCACCAGTTAAAAGGACGGATCCAGTTTTCGGACGATTTTGATGAGCAGATCATAAATTATCGAAAATCTATACCGAGTCCCTTTGCAGATTACTGGAACCGGAACAAGGACAAGTAATGGATACTACGGTCCTCTACAATGTTCCCCATGAAGTTCCCTGGAAAATTTACATTCCTCTGTACTTCTATTTTACCGGACTTTCTGCGGGATCTTTTATTCTTTCTACTTTGTCCACTGTTTTCGGAATCAAACGATTCAAACCTATGGCATTGCCCTCGGCAATTATCTCTTTTTTATTGCTGTTGCTTGCACCGGCATGCCTAATCTTAGATCTACATCAACCGACACGTTTCTGGCATACCCTGGTTCCGGAATATTTTAATCGTACTTCGGCGCTATCTTATGGTTCCTATTTACTGACTCTCTATCCCATAGCGAATCTCATTTACATTTACTTTATATTCGTAAAGAACGATCGAGTGACCAAGATTCTCGGCATGATAACCGTTCCTTTGGCCATCTTCGTACATGCATACACGGGATTTGCTTTCGCTCTTGTGCGTGCTCGAGCATGGTGGCATTCCGCTCTTATGCCCGGATATTTTCTTACGTCGGCTCTGCTGTCGGGAATTGCGCTCTTAGTGGTCGTTGCGTTGATCATGGACCGGTACCGGAAAGAGAAACTCGATCCCGACCTGTTCAAGAGCTTGAGAATAATGATGATCGGCATACTCCTGACCGATTTATTCTGGAATGGTTCATTCTGGTTGACCCTGTTGGTATCGAATGCAGATGGTTATGCCTCCATCATGCTTGCTCTGCACGAAACATTGTACGTTTGGGGCGAATTAGTTGCAGGCATGCTGGTTCCACTCGTAATTTTGTTACTTCCGCAAACCCGAAACCGCAGAATGTGGCTCGCTACTGCTTCCGTGTTGATAATCGGAGGCGTATTTTTGATGCGCTATTCAGTGGTGTTCATAGGTTTCGATATTCCATTAAGCTGAGAGACATGCGTTCATATTCGAGACGGGAATTCTTAAAAATAGCCGGGGCAATGGGCGGCGCAACACTGTTTGCTGGATGCAGCCTTTTTGGAACGGATTCCCCTGTCCCTAAATTCATCAAAGGCGCTCCCGGTATGGACCCCGTGGAAACTACGGTTGGGGTTGAGACGGTCTTTACTACATGCGGCCTATGTCCGGGAAACTGTTCCATTGGTTGTCGAGTGGCCCAAGGCGCATTGGTTAAAATCGGAGGCAGTCCTTACGGCCTTGCCTCGAATGCCGGCCGGGTGGGAGATTCATCAACCGGAAATGGATCCGCCGACAACCGTTCGATCTGTGCCGTGGGGGGCAGCGGAATACAAACACTATATGACCCCTTCAGGGTGGCTAGGCCGCTGAAGAGAGTGGGCGAGCGTGGATCAGGTAAGTGGAGTGCTATATCCTGGGAACAGGCTTTAACGGAAATTCTTTCGGGTGGCTATCTGTTCGGTAAAGGCAACATCGAAGGACTAGCACGGATTCACTCTCAGGAGGGGGGCATTCATTTTTTGCTGGGCCAGGTTGATTGGGGATCATTGCTGTTCATACGTCGCTTCGCTAACGCATTCGGGACTGCCGAAGTTTTGAGAGATTCCTCAATCCAGCCGAATTTGGTCATTAATGCTGCGGCGCAAAATGTTTTCGGGCCACTAACGGGACCAATTGCACCCGACTACGATCACTTGAGTTCTTTGGTAAGCTTTGGAGACGCACCCCTGGATTCCGGCATTCCCCTTGTTGGAATTGCTCGTATATTAAGCGACCGGCGAATTGAGTCCCCGTCAATCAAGTGGGCCGTTGTTGACCCTCGTCTTTCAACCTCAGCCTCAAAATCCGACCTCTGGGTTCCTTTAATTCCGGGCAGAGATCGTGAATTGGCATTCGGCATAATGCGATCTTTGCTGGATCGCTATTCCGATAGAATTGAATCGCCAACTGAAAAGTTCAAAATTGAAGCGTTATCCCAAACCGTTCCACAGTGGGCGAATGCTGCAGGACTTACGGAGAGAATTCCTGCCTTGTTGGCGGATACGCTCGTAACTGCAGGAAAATCGGCCTGTGCTTTTCCCGGGCGTGGAATTCTCAGACAAGCTTCTGCAGAAGAAACCAGCTCCATTATTTTGTCCTTGAATAAAATGGTTGGATCCGTACCAGGGTCCGGCGGTTTGATTGCTGAAAATCACTCGTGGGTTTCAGAAGCTGAGCAGAAATTAGTCGGAAGAGAGAAGAATCGATTCAGGTCCGATCAACCCAAAGCGCTGATCATCTGGAATTCAGACCCTGTTTATAGTCGGCCTTCTCAATCTGATCTCCTGAAAGATCAGTCCCATATTCCTCTCCTCGTTTCCATTGATACGCACATAACTGAAACTTCCGTCTACTCGGATTACATTCTGCCGGACACTACCTATTTGGAGAGATGGGATGTCTGCATTCCTCCTCGCTTGACGGCAAACAAAACCGGCCTCACTGTGCGGCAACCGGTGGTGGGAGCGATCGATTCCACGAGCGGGAAATACTATCCCATTTTGTCGGACGTCCGATTGATGGAAGACATTCTCTCCGAGATTGGTAGCGGTCTAGAATTGCCTGGCTTTCATTCTGAGCCCCTTCAGCGGCCTTCACAATTCTATTCCAAAGCACTGAGTGTAGCCTTGGAATCAATGAAAACCACCGGAGTAAAATTTGGAAAAAATGATGACAACCCGGAAGAAGCTTTCAAGCGGGGAGGAATTTTCGGTTCTTGGTCTCCGATAGTTATCGCCGGTTCTCCAGAACCATCGGTTTCGGTCCAAATCTTTGGGAGCAAAGCTAAAGCCGCCGACAATGACATTCCTTCATCCGTAGAAAATGAATTTCAGGTCATTGCCTTCACTCTCCCGTTCCATCCAGGTTCAGTTTCCGGCCTGAACAGCTGGTTATTGGAAATTCTACCCGAAAATTTCCCCGGCATTTCGGTTGCTGACGCTGCGAAAATGAACGTAGGCAGAAATGACCAGGTAACTCTGACAAGTTCAGACGGCAAGTACAAGATTAAAACTCGGATTCAGATACTACCCGGTGTACGGCCGGGAACCGTTACGATCGCTAGAGGCTTCGGATATCGCCAGGCCGGTGCTGCGGCTCAGATCATTGATGCTGCTTCTACGGTAGATAGAACAAGAGGCGCCGGAATAAATCCATATTTGTTTGAATCGGGGATAGTCAAAATCAGCAAGGCATAGTCACTCCACATTTACTTATCACAGCTCTGCTGCAGAATATCATTTCAGTCGATTACATCACGTATATCCAATTCAGAGTAAAACGGCTTATACTTGAATGAAGAATTGCAACGTTCTTTGAACGTCTCGGGGGCCGGCAATTGCTAAATTCATGCGAGCGGCTCCATCAGAATTGCTAATGGAGAACAATTATGAAAGCTGCTGTTTTCAAAATGCCGAAAACAATCGGAGTAGAAGATGTGCCTGATCCCAAGATTGAGCAACCCACGGATGTAATCGTAAAAATTACGAGTACTGCAATTTGCGGATCAGACCTCCACATTTACAACGGCCTCTTTCCTCAACTGGGCTCAATGATCCTTGGACACGAGTTTATGGGTGTCATCGAAGAAGTAGGATCAAACGTTAGAAAACTTGCCCCCGGAGATCGCGTCATAGTCCCTTTCCCTATCGGTTGCGGAGAATGTTGGTTTTGCCGACAAAATTTGACCACTCATTGCGAAAATTCCAATCCTAAGCATTATGGACCCGAAGGTGGAACGCTCAGCGAAAAAGGAGGAGCCCTTTACGGCTACACGGACCTGTACGGTGGTTACGATGGTGGACAGGCTCAGTACGCCAGAGCACTTTTTGCAGATTTCAATTTGCGCAAAGTGCCCGACGAACTCACTGATGATCAGGTCCTCTTTCTAACGGATATTTTCCCAACCGGCTGGGCTGCTGTTGATTGGGCCGAACCAAAAGGAGGTGAAACCATCGCGGTATTTGGCTGCGGTCCGGTGGGAATAATGGCCCAAAAGTCTGCATGGTTGCGAGGAGCAAAGAAAGTAATCGGAGTCGACATTCTGCCGTACAGACTGGAAATGGCTCGTACGATTGCAGGTTCCGAGGTAATCAATGCCGATGACCAAAACCCGGTAGATGCCATAAGATCCATGACGGATGGGCATGGAGCAGACATATGTGTTGATGCGGTAGGGATGGAAGCCCACAGATCCGTTTTAGACAAGATCAAAGCTGCCATCGATCTTGAGCGAGGAACAATTGATGTCCTCGAAACGGCGGTAAGTGCAGTTCGGCGTGGCGGAGTCATATCCGTTGTCGGTGTTTACGGCACTTCATATGACAACTTCCCCTTCGGTCAAATTTTTGACAAAGGTCTGAGCTTGCGTAGCGGCCAAGTGATGGTCCAGCGCTATGTTGATGAACTATTGGATCTCGTAAAAAACGGCAAGGTACGCTTAGACGATGTTATTACTCATCGTCTGCCGCTCACCGATGTAAAGAAAGCGTATGACATATTCAATAGTAAGGAAGAGGATTGTTTGAAGATCGTATTGAAACCGTGGGAGAATGGTGGAAGGTAAGACCAAAACACATATCGAGAATTAATCGACGTTTCTTACTTCAACGAGGATCGGGAGAGAATTTTGTTCTCATCCCGATCCATATTCCAACTGAATGAATTTTAGACACCTGCCTTTTAAATCATCTTCGGCAATTCTGTCGTTCCTGTTCTCGCTGGGCAAGTCTTGATTTGCGTCTCATCTCCGCTTCGCAGGATCGACGTCTGTCCTCATCCGTCTCATATATGAGAGGAGGAACTTGGGCTGGTTTTCCATCGCCGCCCATTGCAACGAATGTTAGATAAGCAGAGGCGGTATGACGAACCTCACCGGTCAATATGTTTTCAGCTTCGACCCTGACTCCGACTTCCATCGAACTTCTCCCGACCATGTTGACCGAGGCTTTCAAAATAACAAGATCTCCAACGTACACCGGGAAATGAAAATCCAATCGATCAATTGATGCCGTAACGGATATCTTTCTCGCATGTCGAATAGCGCAGACTCCTGCCGCAGTGTCGATCAACTTCATTATGACGCCGCCGTGCACATTCCCTGCCGGATTGGCGTCTTCAGGATTCATTTGTGCAGCCATTACCATTCTACTCTCAGAAACTTTTTTTGCTTCCATATAATCCTCTCAGATAATACCCATCGTGGATCAATACGAAGCCAAATCACCTTTGGACAACGAATCGGATCCATGTAACCGTACGTACTGGACAATACAAATAGTCGCATATATATTGCCGACCGATCAAATCACCCACTCCGAGGACCTCATGTCACAAACAATTGTGCCCCTGCTGGATTTGAAAATACAATATTCGCAAATAAGAGACGAAATCAAGCAGGCCATTGAACAAGTTCTCGAATCGCAGATTTTTATTCTCGGCAGAGAAGTCGAGCAACTCGAACGCGAAATTGCGGATTACTGTAACAGCAAGTTCGCTGTCGGCGTTTCATCGGGGTCTGATGCTTTACTGGTCAGCCTCATGTCAAGTGGCATAGGTCCGGGAGATGAAGTCATCACCACACCATTTACCTTTTTCGCTACAATCGGTTCGGTAATACGAGTGGGGGCTTCAGTAGCTTTTGTGGATGTTGATCCCGTTACGTTCAACATGGATCCGGCAGGTTTGGATAAGGCTTTAACCAAGAAAACAAAGGCTATAATACCGATTCACTTGTTCGGTCAATCAGCCGATATGAAGCCGATAATGGACTTTGCACAAGCGAACAATCTGGTCGTGATCGAAGATGCCGCTCAGGCAATTGGCACCGAATATATGGGCCAGAGGGCCGGAAGCATGGGGGATTACGGTTGCTTTTCCTTTTTTCCTTCAAAAAATCTTGGAGCTTTCGGGGATGGCGGTCTGGTGACCACTAATAATCCGGAATTGGCTGACAGGATCAAAATACTCAGAAACCATGGGGCCGAACCGAAGTATTACCATAAACTTCTCGGCGGAAATTTCAGGCTGGATGCGTTGCAGGCCGCTGTGCTGTCGGTCAAGCTCAAATATCTTGATCAATGGACAAATATGCGTCGGCAAAACGCTGAGTTTTACACCAGCAGCCTTGAAAATTCAGGCATTTCCGGAGGGTTGGTCATTGCGCCCAAGATTGTCAGGGAACGTCATGTCTTCAATCAATATGTGATAAGAGCAAAAAAGCGGGATCAATTGAGGGACTTCTTGAGTAAGAACGGGATTTCGACGGAAATTTACTACCCTGTGCCCATGCATCTTCAGGAATGCGTAAACTCCTCAAATTGGAAGACGGGAGATTTCCCTATTTCAGAACGGGTTGCGTCAGAAGTATTGGCTTTACCGATATTTCCCGAGTTGACGATGGAGCAGAAACAACACGTGGTAAATTCAATCATCAGTTTTTACAATTCCTGAAAAGAGAGGTAGTTCATATCGACATTCTAATTTTTATTTCAAGATAAAAAGCCCGAAAGGGTTGATCTATTCGCCCAATTCAGATCTGATTTTGCGAAATACCGGCAGCAATTCCAAAAATTTGTCAAACATAAGTGGTTCAAATTGATCAGCCGCTATGGTCATGATGGAAATGGTTTCTTCTTCGGAAAAAGCCGGTCTATAGCAGCGATCACTACGGAGAGCATCATAAAAATCCACCAGCCCTGTTATCCTCGCGGCCGCAGGTATATTCGTCCCCGCTAGACCTTCAGGATATCCTGTTCCATCCCAGCGTTCATGATGAAAAAGAGCTATCTCTCGGGCGGTTTCCAGCAATGGTATCCCGGAATTGTCCAATATACTTGAACCAATGAGAGTATGGGTCTTCATGACCTCAAATTCATCGACGGTCAGACTTCCCGGTTTCAAGAGAATCGTATCAGGTATGCCGATCTTTCCGATATCATGCATTGGAGCAGCAAGCCGGATTGCATGAATGGAGTCTGCAGACCAATTTAGAGCTTTAGCGAGTTCAGCGGCAAACAAACCGATTCGCCTAATATGAGTTCCGGTTTCATCATGCCTAGTGCTCGTGGCCGACATGAGCCGCAGAACAATTTCTTCTTCCCTTAGTTTGATCTCGCGAGTAGCGGCAGAAATCTTTTGTTCCAGATCAGCTTCATATTCCTTGCTGAATAGAGCAAGTCTTCGTCGTTCCAGTGCGTTGACTACATTGATGAGAATCTCATTTCGGTCAAATGGTTTTATAACGTACCCATATGCGCCTATTTCCAAGGTCATTATCGCCGTTTTGCGATCATCGACTGCAGTCACCATAATCACTGCGAGATCCGGGTGAGAAGTTCTGATTGTTGTCAACAATTCAATGCCGGACATGCCGGGCATCATAATGTCGGAAATCACCAGATCAAATGGTTCTGTTTTTATTTTTTCCAGCGCTTTTTCGCCGCTGTTAGCAGTCATGCAGGAGTAACCTTCGACAGTTAGCCATCTGGAAAGAAGTTCACTTATGTATGGCTCATCATCCACAACAAGGATTTTGTGAAAATTCTCAGACATTTTAACTTTTACTTACCTGATGGGCCCCTTCAATGCAGTACAAAAAGCCCTCGAAAGTTCCTATATACATCTTATCCCCCCAGATTATAGGGGCTGTTTTGAGCGAACTTCCAACATCATAGGAAGCTTGTTCCTCACCATTTTTCACATCTAAACAAAAGAGTTTACCGTTTAACGTGCTGAAGTAAACGCATTCATGGTGAACAACAGCTTTCGCGTAAATTGCCGAAGGCCCGGGAAATCTCCATAGTTCCGAACCGTCGTTGGCATCAAGTGAGTAAAACATGCCTCCTAGAGTGCCGAACAATAACGACTGATTGTGCAAAACAGGTTCCACGTTGATAGGCGAGTCGCCTGAAAATTGCCAAATCGTGTTCCCGGATTCAGCATCCAGACAATACAGATTTCCATCCCAACTTGGCGCGTAAACACGTCCAACATCCATCAACACATTCGCAACGATCCGGTCGTTTGCCTTAAATTCCCATTTTTTTCTGCCGGGCAAGATTTGGGATCTGTCCCCCGATGTCGGCTTCGTCTTCTGAGAGGATTGTTCGAGTAAACTAAAACTGATCTCAGGGGGAATGTTACTCTGGGGCTGCTCCAGCCAACTAGAGTAGTTCAGGGGTTTGTGGGACCTTAACGATCGAGGAGACACTTGATCGCGGCCGGCGTCGGAGGATTTCTTGAACTTTGAGAGGATTACTCCACATTGCGGACAAGTCTCAAATTTCGAGAATTGGGGCATATTACAGGCAGGACATCGGAATAACTCTATGTCAATCGTCCTCTCGCCGGGATAGTTCCTGTTTTCAAGATCCTTTTTGCTTATAATATTCAAGGTCGTAAGCTTCTGAAATAAGCTCTGAAGACCTTTGGTTGATAATTCGAATCTCCGCATCAGATCGGCATCACTCAATCCCTCGTGAAGAGCATCAAGAACTTCCTGCGCATTTACGGTTTTCTTGATCATGTAATGCCTTACTCTTTGAAAGAGCTAATAAGCAGGTTGCCGGCCTTGGTAATGAAAGAATAAACGAGCTAAATTAAAGCATTGGTCAAAAATGAGACAATACTTACAACAATTGATGCCAGAAGTGCCGACCAGAAAGATTCTACCTTAAATCCCGGGGATAACAGACCCACGACATAGAAAATAACAGCATTGATCACGAACAGGAATAATCCCAATGTAATCAAAGTTATCGGAAACGTGAGAAAGATTAGAATCGGCTTTATCAGTGCGTTTAGTATTCCCAAGATTGCCGCCGCGAAGACTGCTTCTACAAACCCGGCCAGTTTGATTCCGGGAATCAAGTACGCTGTGATCAAGATTGCTATGGTATTAATAATCCAGACCATCAGGAGATGTCTCATTGTTTCCTCTCAATCAGATAAAGATTAACTGAATCCAGAACTTAAATGTGGAATTCGTAGAGCCGTCGTTTGAGATCAATTCAAAACATCGAAATCCGAAACATGGTATCTATTTTACAGAGGGTTTGTAAGTAAATAAAGCTGATTCTCGAATATGATACCAAGAACACGCAAACAGCATACTCGCGGTTAAGTCTGTGCCGTTTTTTCTAATTGCTTTTTCGCTGCTCGAGTAATCAGAACCGTCACCAGTATTGTTGCAAACAGCCCGATCCAAAAGAATAATTGCCCGAGAGATCCGGATTGGATGTTTCCGGCTGCGATGTCCGTCAAAGACCGAGCCGCGGATCCAAAGTATACATACATGAGGCCTCCGGGAATCATGCCCAGTGCAGAGGCTAGGGCATATTTCCAAAACGGAACTCCTGTCAGCCCCAAGGCGTAATTGAGAAAATTGAAGGGAACAACGGGACTCAGTCTCAGAAGGAGAACGACTTTGAAGCCTTCTCCTGCAACAGCTCTATTGACGGCAGAAAATTTGGGAGATCCTACAATTTTGGATTGAACCCAATCCCTACCGAAAGTTCTGGAGACCAAAAACGCCGTGCATGCTCCCAGACAGGCCCCGGACCAAGCCGTGATGAAGCCGAGGTGCAGCCCGAAGATAAAACCCGCACCCAACGTGATAACGGATCCAGGTAGGAAAAACACACAAGCGACAATGTAAAAAATTATGACCGCAAATGGTCCCCAGTAACCCAACCCGGCAATCCATTCAAGTGCTTCGATTACGTAAGATTTAACCGGTAAGAAGAAGATGGTCGCAACCAGGCAGCATGCGACCACCACAAAGATTATGAGTGGAACTGTCTTGCTTTTGGGATTCGGCTTAATTTCCGCTATCGGTTGATCAATGCGGCTCATATTGTCAGACTGCAATTGGCGTTTTACTCGGTCTCCTTATTATTGCACACATTAGCGTAGCAGAAATCAAGAGAGCGGCGGAAATGTAAAAAGAAAGATCGTATGATCCTGTATAATCCTTAATGTATCCCGCTATGAGCGGCATCAAGAATCCCAAACCCCAACCTATGAAAACAAACCCGTAGTTTGCACCGAGATTTTTTGAACCGAAAAAATCTGCCGTGAATGCCGGCATCAGTGCCAAACCTCCCCCATACTGCCAATAAGCAATTCCTACTGCAAGGAATAGGAGTGTGACGTTTTCCATCCTTATTACATAGGGTGCCGCAATCAGGCAGACGGCGGAAATTATGCCGTTCAAAGCATATGCCCATCTTCTGCCTATTTTATCTGAGTACATGCCGGTGCCCACACGTCCCATGGCGTTGATGGCTCCGCCGAATGCTGCAATAATCCAGGCGTTTTTCGCAAAAAATTCCAGTTTACCCGCTGTTTTTGCCAAAATGGGAGCTGCATTTGCGATTACAAGCAAACCCGATTGCGCACTACCAATAAACATCAAAACGAGAGCATAGTACTGCCATTTTGACATCATTTCAGGCGGAAGCCAGTCCGATGGAGGTTGAACCGGTTGACTTTTGGTTTCGGAACCCTTGGTGACCTTTGGTTTCGGAGGTGCAGGCACATAGTCCGGCGGCGGAACTTTCAGCAACTGACCCGCCAAAACCACTACAATGGCGAAAGCTATGCCTAATCCAATAAAACTTGCGGAGATCCCGTAATTGTCAATGAGGTATTGCCCGACAGGAGCTATGTAAATTGCCGCTGCTCCATACCCTGCGACAACTATCCCGGCAATTAATCCTCTACGATGAGGTCCAAACCATTTCAGAGCCGCTGGGGTTGGGGCCGCGTATCCTATACCCATACCGATACCGCCGAGAATGCCGAAACCAATCATCAGGCCCAGGTAGCTTTTCATGAGACCGGATACGATGCAGCCTGCTGCGAGAAACAATCCACCGATTGTGGCCCCGACTTTGGGACCATACTTGTCCTGAATTCTGCCTCCAGGTATCATGAAGAAGGCAAAGAACAACCCACAGACAAAATAGGCAAACGTCCCTTGGGAATCCGTCAGATACGGCCAGCCCGCGTTAATTCCCGTCATTACTTCGCCCAAATCGGCTTTGGTCTTATCCACCAAAGCCTTTTTCCATACGCTCCATGCATAAAGAATTCCCAAACAGAGGTTGCAGGCGGCACCCGCGATGGTTACGATCCAAGCCTGTGCCGGTTCTCGTTCATATGTCGCCGACATGGTTGCTCCTCTAGGGGCCAGTCTCCCCAAATCCCTGAGGGTCAAGCTAACGGATTCCGAAACTCAGCGTTCTTCGATGATATCCGAGATACGAAAACCCGTTTGTTGCCTAACTAGAAGTTCGTTAAACATTTCTTCTTCGGTTCGGCTGGGAAAAGCGAACGCTACCAATATGGCAGCCATGAAGCCTAGCGGAATTGACACGATTCCTGGATTCTTCAAGGGAAAAATGGGTCTTTCCAGTCCTACTATGGATAAACCGTCTTTATTGCGTTGGTAATCAGCTTTAGATTTGTTGACGAGAGAAATTTCCGCGGGAGTCAACTGAATTCCCTGGGCTTGCCGAGTTTCCAATGCGGTCACGATCTTCAATGAATCGGACGCAATCATTTTTGGATAGATCATATTCGGAGAAACGAGAACCAGAACCACAGCGGAAATCGTCCCTATTAAGAGGCCTGCGACAATTCCCGCAGTATTGAACTGCCGCCAGAAAAGAGACAGAATTATGACCGGAAGGTTTCCGGAAGCCGCTACAGCGAAGGCGAGCGCCACTAACTGGGCCACGTTTTGTCCTTCCGCCGCTATACCCACAAAAATTGCAATCAAGCCGACCAATAATGACGTGATTCGTCCTGCAGCAATCTGCCTACTCTGGGAGGCTTTACCTTTCGTAAGGAGCTTCACATAGATGTCATGAGCTATTGCGGCCGAAGCAGCCAGCAATAATCCCGATACAACCGCTAGTATAGTGGCGAATGCAACCGCGCTGAGGAATGCCAGAAAAAAATCTCCTACCGTATTCGCAATCTGATCACCCAGAAATTGCGCAAGTAGGATACTTGCCATATTTCCACCTGCATCCGCCTTATAAATGGCTTGCGGACCGAGGTGGATTGCAGACCCGAACCCGAGAAACGTTGTCAAAATGTAAAAGCTGCCGATGATAAACATGGCCACTATGACGGACTTTCTGGCTTCTTTAGCGTTTGGGACCGTGAAAAATCGCATAATAATGTGCGGCATGCCTGCAGTGCCTAGTACAAGGGCCATGCCTAAAGAAATTTGATCAAGTGGATTTTTGAGGAACAAACCCGGTTCCAAGAATCTTTGTCCATAGTCGTACCCTTCAACGAGGACCGGGTGCTTCAAAATAGATACTCTTACCCACTCACGGATCTGGTCGTTCGATGCAATATCCGCAAAAAAAGTAACCGGGTTAAAACCGGCCTTTGCAGCCACCAATATACTTAGGATGACGGCGGCTATCATTATCAGACCGGCTTTAATAATCTGAACCCATGTCGTTGCAAGCATGCCGCCGAAGACAACATAAATGATCATTAAAGCGCCGACGCCGAAAATTGCATATTCATATGGAACGCCGAAGAGCAATTCCATGAGCTTACCGGCACCGACCATTTGCGCGATCAGATAAAAAATCGAAACCGTGACCGAGGAAAGCGCAGCCATGGATCTAACTGGGATGGGAAAAGATCTGAAGGCCAGTATGTCTCCCATTGTATATCGGCCGGCATTACGGCAGGGTTCGGCCAAAATCAACAAGAGCGTCATGTAGGCTACAAGCCAGCCGACGGAATACATGAAACCGTCATAACCGTATAAAGAAATGAGGCCGGCAATACCCAAGAAAGAAGCCGCAGACATGTAGTCTCCGGCAAGTGCCCAGCCATTTTGAGTACCTGTAATTCGGCTATGAGCTACGTAAAAATCGGCGGAAGTTTTCGTCCTCCGTGAAGCGGTAAACACCAGAAATAAGGTGACCCCCACGATTATGAGAAACAGAATGATGCTTATGGGCCTTCGATCCTGAATAATTGTTTTTGACGATTCAAGTTGTTGTGTAGCGGCAATTGCATCCGACGGTTCAGCCGCCCAAGCCGACTGAATATCCATGCCGATCAGTGTGCCGCAACTGAGCAGAGAGAAGGCAAGTAGCAGGAATAAAGGCAATCTCCTCATAGATTGAACCTCCTCCGTAATGCATTGGTTCCTTCCCCCGTTGGAAGTGAGGGTGTTATTGATATATGTTAATTTTTCGGATTGAACTGTTTTGTGAGAATGTCAGGTATAATGTTCCACGGAACGAATCAAAGTCAAGACAAAAAGGTTCAGTCCAAAATCCAGGACGGCAATCTCTCCAATATGGTCCTTGGCGGGGAATACTCTTGTAGTCCGGTGCCTGATAGCAAAAATGTGGAATTTATTGGATGGGCGGAACCGGGCTTGTAATTGCATCAGGGTTCAATGCATTTCTCACAATCACAGGAAGACAGGTCTTCAAAAGAAGCCATTTCAGTTTCCTGAAAAGCCCGTATTTCCTTTGCAGCATCTTTGAATTTCCGCAGCAACATTTTGATTTCCGCACATGAAAAGGTCGTATCGGGATATTTGAAATATCCAAAGCAATTGAGAAAGAATTCACAGGTTGAACACTGAGAAACATTCAGAAACAAATCTAATTTTAAATCGTCAAGAAATGATTCGCAATCGGCTGGGATTCGTTCTTCGAAGCGTCTGGATAGACGCCTCGTACCGTCATTTGTTATGTATGCAAATTGGGAAGGATCTTCACCCTGGATCTGCCAAAGACTTACTGGTTGTTGACTGTAGCATGCAGTGAAGAAACTATGAAAGAATTCGATCGGTCCTTCCACTGAGTTATCATGCAAGTAGAAATCGGCGGACTTGTCCAATTCCCCTATGACTTGGTCAGAAAAATCTTGAAGCAGGATATGTATAGGCAATCCAATACATGACCACTTCTTCAGCGATTCAAATAAGCCATTTCCGGAAACTAATCCGATAGTGAACTGTTGTTTACGATTGGAGTCCTGGAGGAAATTCAATAGGTCCGCATCGACCCCATTCACAATCACGGTGATAGGCAACTCTTCTGGAATATTTCGAAGAAACCCTTCATTTAAGGGAACATTGGCCAACTCAAGGCCGCAAAGATCAGGCAATTCGGAAAAATCGATATCTAGTAACTGATCCGGATGGGTAATACGAATGGTGATTTTCTTATTTGTGTAATTGGGAACAAGGTTCGGCGGAATACTGTATATGAGCATTTCAGACCTATCTGCATTCGCACTGTAGTTTCGTTCGTGGAGGAATGGAACCTTTAAACCGTAAACTCTTTGCCTTGACATGTCCGAGGAACTTCTTCAATCCATCGCACCACATGGTTTTACCGGCGCTGTTGTGCGTAGTGACACAGCCTCCAGTGCATAGATCATAGTGTTCGCAAGTCTTACATTCATCAATTGGCTGTAATTTTGTGGATCGTATGGACCGGCTCCATGGATGAGCTAATATATCTTCAAACGTCATTTGGGAGATGTGTCCAATGCGGTTCATACCTTTGTCTTGAAACCGTGGACACGGAAACAGAAAACCGTCCGGGTCCATTGTTATGGAAACATTTTCCGCTGCAGGAATTCCATATTCGCACATTCCGACAGGCGAGCCGCACACTGCGGATTCCATCCAATCATCCAAAGGAGAACTCGGGAATGCAAAATCATCCGATTCCCAAACATTGAATAGGTCAATGAGAAATCTGCCCCAGTCTTCGGGGGAAAGATAGTATTCAGGATGATCGAATTCTTCTAGGGGATGAAATAACATCCCATGGACACCAAGATTCTTGAAGTAATAATAGAGCTTCTCGACCACTTCCACCGATCTGCCGTGAACCACATAGATCATAGAAACTTTAAAACCGTCTCGCAACAGTAGATCGACACCTTTTAAAGAATCCTTGTAATAATCTTCTCCGGAATTGAGAAGCCGAGTAGGGTGAAATGGATCAAGACATGCGCCTATTTCCCTGTTTGAAAGAAACTCCTTTATAGTTTCTCTGACGTCCCCTTTATAGAGGCATGTATTGGACTGCATTCCGTTAAGAAGATCTAAATGAGACAAATATTTGTCCTGGAGCTTGCGGGCGTTCATATAAAAAGCGTTGCCGGCAAGCATAGGTTCCCCACCATGCCATAAAATCGTGCTTTTTTTTATTCCGTTCTGCCGAGTGTAATCACCCAATTTACGAAAAAGCTCTTCCAAAAGAGAGTCGTCAAGAATTTTTGAAGGTTTCAGAGAATGGCAGTAAATACATCTGGCATTGCAGAGAAGTGTGGGTTTGATTACGAGATTGAGACTTTCAATCATTGTTCCTCGTAGACTTTGAAAGGTTGTTTGTGGGACGAATGAGAAGTTGCTAAAAACTCACATCAGCGGTCGCAAAAGAGCCTTTCCACCAATTCGGAAAATCACTCGATGTATTCAATTGTAATTGCTAAACGGGGCGGCCTGATGTCGGACCGCCCCAAATTATTCTAGTAAAAGCATCTATAACAGCGGTATCCGCATCGCCAACCACCACATCTCCATCCACCGCACCGCCATCCGCCGCATCTCCAACCACCACAGCGCCAACCGCCACAACGGTACCCGCAACGCCAACCGCAGCGATAATGAGCTTCGACCTGCTCTTCGTCTCGCTCTGAAGTTGTTTGCTCACGGAAGGGGATTTCCTCGGCTTTCGATGTTGCGGCTGCCGC
Organism: uncultured Syntrophaceae bacterium; assembly: GCA_964613745.1. Taxonomy (GTDB): domain Bacteria; phylum Desulfobacterota; class Desulfomonilia; order Desulfomonilales; family Desulfomonilaceae; genus CAZTJA01. The sequence continues at coordinate 60,130 of CAZTJA010000002.1, read as the reverse complement.
TCCACCAACGATGACGGCACCTGCTACAATCTTAGACCATTTTGCAAGAAACTGTCGGCGATCAACCCTATTCTCCTGCTCGATCTCCTTAACTTCAGTATTCTTGTTCGCGCCCTCTCCCATATTGCGACTCCTTTCGGTCTGCGGATTCAATGGAAACTTGGATCGTTATCAATACAAATACAAAACCCTCTTCAGTTTAAGAGAATAAGTCTAATGGGTCAACAACTTTATCGACAGCACTACTTCGTAGTTACCCGCAGAATTAATGCTTGCATAAAGATAGATTTAAATTAAAAACAAAACACCAAACAAAACACCAAGTATTCCCGCAATTACGGACACATATATTCCCCATAAGGTAACGGCTCTAGCGAGTAATTGTTCTCGGGTTATGAGTTCCTTTATAGATCGCTCCTCAACCATAATGTACCTCCATATTAGTATTGTAACCGATCTCAATTAAAATTAGAACTCTTTCGGTAAGTTGCACCCGATTCACAAACCTAACTTCATGATTTCTTTTGAGTAACTTATTTGAAATTGAGCTATAGGTATGTTCTTGAACAAAAAGAACTCACGCACACAAAAGACGGAGAGGCATTCGGGTAGATTTTCTGTAACCCCAAACAAAAAACGCTGGATCATTCCAGCGTTTTCTTTAGGACTCTTCCCATGAATTATTAAGATTTATCCTTGCGCCTTCTTACTGCACATGAATTGCCTGCCCACACCTGATACCCATATGGACTAATTGGTGATTCAAAATGTGTTACGCAATCACCTTTTTGCCACCAACGGTCGCATCCATCTTCCGTGCAGGATTCGTATTCTATCGCTTTCGGTCTTTTACTTTGTATCGTTGACTCACTGCTGGATTCGGCCAGCAATTGATCTTCTTCGGAACACCAATTCCATTTGGCCCCGTCCGTCATAGGTTCACAAAACTTGTCCATAGTAATTCCCCTTTGTTGTCCAAAGTCATAGTAATTTCCTAAAGATTAGACATAAGATCGTAAGAGTCAAGAATGATCAGGAATTTTCAGCAGGCGGCTCCTTCGAATCGGCACGATGGAAATCTTGGCGATGTGCCCACCTCATTAGTATGTCTCGTTTCCAATACAATAGTCCGAACATCATACCACCAAGAAGCGCAAGCCCAATCAATAAACTCCAGTTTTCATCGTAGATGGCTGAGCCGCTGAAACTTAATAGAACCGTTCCCGGAATTCTCCCCAGAAAACAGATAACAAGGAAAGTCCAGAAAGAAAGAGGGCTAAGGCCTAGCAAATAGGAAAGTATATCTTTCGGAAATCCTGGGATCATGAACATGATGAATGCAGCGGCAACTCCCTTTTTCTTGGTGACATTCTCGAATGTTTCCATTGTCGCCGGACTGATCACCAGCTGAACAAATGGTTGTCCAATGATGCGGGCAGCAAGAAAAGCGAGAATTGATCCTATGGTCAGCCCTATTGTTGAATATATCGCAGTACTGCCGGCTCCAAATGCAAATCCTCCAACAACTCCCGTCATTTCTCCAGGTATGGGAGCCAAGACCACCTGTAAAGCCTGTATGCCTATAAAGGCTATAGGAGCTAGTTCTCCCCAACTCTCCAAATACTCACGTAGCTCGTGTTTGTTCCGGAAAACGTTGAACATGGCGCTGGTATACTTCTGCAGAGATCCCGAATAGGTCAGCCAAATGAGCCCAATACCCACAATGAACAAAATAGTAATTGCCAAGAACAGTCTGATTCGATCTTTCTTCGCTACGGGGAACATAGGCACCTACTCGTTGGAACAGAATCCATAAATTAATTTTTTGTCAGCTCGTCCGCCAAAAAATTTAAGAAAGAAGCACATAAAGGCGAAACCTGTCTGCTCTTACGCTGTGCCAAAAATAGTGGTCTACGAAAGCTCACTTTTTCGACGGGTATGTACAACAGAGTTTCCCTATTCAGGTCTTCCAAGACGGCTACTTTGGAAAGAATTGAGACGCCGATTTTAGCCTTAATTCCTTCCCGAACCGCTTCGGTTGAACCCATTTCCGCAATAACATTCATCATATTGAGATCTATTCCATGCTGCTCGAGAATTTTATCGGCCACCATGCGGGTTCCGGAGCCACGTTCACGGGATATAAAGGGTTCATGAGCCAGTTCCGTGACATCTATCGATAACCGATTTGCCCACTTATGTTCCGGATGTACTATCAACCCCAATTCGTCGGAATAAATCTCCTGGAACATTAGTCTCCGATCCGCGGGTTTTGACCCCACGATGCCCGCTTCGACATCTCCGGTAAGGATATCGGATATTATATCGGAAGTGTCGGCTATCCTGAGGGTTATCTGTATTCTCGGGTGCACCATCTTGAACGCGCCGATGATTCGCGGGAGAATATAGGTTCCCGGTATGGTGCTCGCTCCCAGAAGCAGCGTTCCCGAAAGGTTTCCCTGGAATTGCCCCAGAGCCTGTACCGCCTCATCTCGCAATCGGATGATGTGTTTTGCGTATTGATAAAATATCTTTCCTGCAGGCGTTGGTGATGCTTCCCGTCCCAGACGGTCCACCAATTTTTCGTTGAGCGTGTCTTCCAGTGATCTGATGTGTTCGCTTATGGTAGGCTGTGATACCAAAAGCGCCGTCGCCGCTCTGGTGAAACTCTTGAGTTCAATAACCTTACAAAAAGCCTCTAGACGACGCATTTCCATAAAATCTTCTCCCCATTTCAGGGCACATTGCAAACAAGTCTATTGATTCCCCCAAAAACTACAATATGAACTTTGATTGTTTGCTGATGATTGAGAAATGTATTTGAAGGACGTTGAATTGAGAATTCATTCTTTGAACAAGGAGTACGGATTATTCAAAAATCCGCACTCACAATTACATGCTATTCGTCAAAATAGGTTCGAGCACCTGCTGAAATTTTTGCTACCAAGCTACCCTTTTCCGCTAAAGAAGAGATGAACAAGGAATATACTCCGGCTTCTTTTCCGGGACAAGGCCACCACATGAAGAGATCAGGCCTATTGTCTTTGTCCATGTCTCCGGCCCAAAGCAATACAGGAAGCTCCATGTTGTGAGTAAGGTCATATCTCACGCCGTGATCGGATACGTTCAGGACGGCATACCTGCTGGGAGAATTACGTGCAGATGGTTTTACCTTATATCGGTCAAGGATTTGAACATCGTTTCCGAGATTGAGACTTAAAGAGTAGTCATATATAAGACTGTTCCCGATCCGATTCACCGCATCTCCGTATGCCTTAAGCACGAAGGGCTCATCCAAGCTGCATTGTGCGGCATTTCCCATATCGGGCAACGTCAATGATTCACCGGGATATATGAATTTGTGGCCTTCAAAAATTGTCTTTACCGGACCGGGCTGAAGACAATCTACACCTGAAACGAGAAAAATAGGACGGTTATCGCTCGGTACCGTTACTCGCATGACCGGATTAACTCGATCGTCAAATCCTTTTTCAACCGCAACTCTCGTGGGCAGTAACGTGTATCCCACTTTAGTTAGGAACAGACCGAGTAAGTTGTCATTATTTTGAATGTTGTTGTTAGGAATGAGATTACAGTCCGGCACCGACAATATTGCTGCGGGTTTTTTGTCAGCTCCTGTAGCAAGCATAGGGATCAGAACTAAACAGAACACGAGAACTAGACCATTAATTTTTCTCATTTTACAAGCCTTTCATAAAGGAATCCGACAATTAGTTATATTTTAGCAGCATTAACCTGATGATTACAACGCACGGCATTCTAAATCACAATTCATTACATCCGAGGAAACATCCGTCTTGCGACTGACTCATATCCATCATAGAATCGGGATAACGTCATTGAGGAGAAAGGGCTAGGTATCTACGAGCAATTTAAAAACATTCAATTTGATCCACGGCTCGGCAATTTTGATCAGCTAAAATTACGCGCGCAAACAGCTTTTGATTTGCTGTGTGCTTATGAATGGAAATCCCAACTTTCAGATGAATTTCCGATAATTATATCTTTATTAGGCGGGACCGGAACAGGAAAAAGCACGATCTTCAATTCAATTGCCGGAAAAGTAATAAGTAATGTAGCAACGATCAGACCTGCGACAATGTCTCCCGTCATTCTCGTGGACAAGAAATATGAAAACCAAATCTCGAATTATGACCTTTTTTCCTCCCGTGAGAATAACGAAGTTGGGGAAATTGTAACGGATACCCCGCATCCGCAAATCATAATAATAGACACTCCTGATTTCGACAGTGTCCAGACCGCAAATCGAGACATTGCTGAGCATTTCTTCATACTGAGCGATGTGCTCATCTTCGTAAATTCACAAGAAAAGTATGGTGATTTTGCGGTCCAGAATATGGTGGAAGCAGCGAAAAGTTGGGGTAAACAGATCGTTTTTATATTGAATAAAGTTGATTCAAACGATGTCCTTGCCCACTTTGAACAGTCTCTAGACCAGGATAAAACCGACTACCGAGTAATCAGTGTTCCGAGAATAAAATCCGTAGACTCCATCATTCCCGATTTCAACAAAATCGTAGATGTAACCCAACTCTTTCAACCGAGCGAATTGAAGAGTGGGGAAATCAAACGCCGAGAGCTTACAAATCTTCGGACTGCAGCGTCGGATAGCCTCATGAGCTTTTATGACCTCCTGGATTTTGAATACAACCGTGTAGAAAAAATTCAGACTGAAATAGGACGAATCGAAACTTCCATTTCCCACGAAATGGATCACAAATTAGACGAAGTAATGGATACTTCGCTTGAAGTTAAGATAAAGGAGAGATTACAGAATCTTCTTCGAAAATATGACATTCTCTTTGTCCCGCGAATGTTTGTGAGGAATGCAATTATTGAGCTTACTAAACAGGTTTCGGGAATGTTCGGAGGAAATATAACCCGAGAATCCAAGACAGTCACAAAGGAAGAAGTTATGACCGAGGATTTATTGGAAACTAAATCCTCAGCCAATTTGATACCCTTGATAGAGGGTGTTTCAAAATTGAATTCTCAAGTGGCGGATTACCTGGCCCACTCCGAGGATCTACGTGATATTCGCCAAATTTCGTCATCAGACGTTGCAAGATTCGATGCAAAGACGATCCATGAAAAATATGAGGCTCTTTTTCCCGGGATAGAGCATTTGCTTGAAGAGGAGTTTAAAAAATTTCGTGAAGGACTCTCCGCCTACGATGAACTCAAGCTCTACGGTTCATATACGATCTGGGCATTATTGCTTATAACCGCTGAAATCGTGGTCGGCGGGGGGATCACTCTGCTTGATGCCGTTTTAAATACCGTCATTATGCCATTTATTCCAAAGTGGCTCTTAAGTCTTAAGATTCTGGATCTTCTCAGGCAGATTGGTGAAAATGTGAATAAAAAACATCGAAAGGCCATGAACGAAATCCTCCAAGAGCAGTCACATGAGTATTATAAACTGCTCAATTCTCTCCTACCTGAGAAGGACTCGCTTGATTCAAAAATTAAGATCCTCCTAAGCGATTCTCGTACATGAGCCGGTTGACTGGGATCGATCCTGGGATATGTTTAATCCAGTGCAGATGAAAACGGATGTGGGTCTGAAAAGTTCCACGGAATAACGAAATCTCAGCAGATTAAGAATTTTGGAGAAAACTAAATGGTTGACTTTAAGAGAATTTCCTCCCTTTTTATCACTTGTGCATCATTGCTTGTCATAAGCTCTATTACCTCGAATGCTGTTGCCGTGGAGGACCGATTGAAACATTACAAGCTCCCAAACGGATTTAATGTTTTTGTGAAGGAAGATCCTGCGAGAAAAGTTGCAACTTTGCAGCTGTGGGTGACGGTGGGTAGTGCTGATGAAGAAGAAAAAAACAGAGGCATCAGCCATGTTTTCGAACATATGGCATTCAAGGGAACGGAGCGACGAGGCGTCGGCCAAATTGCTTCCGAAATTGAATCCTTGGGCGGCGAAACAAACGCGTACACCAGTTGGGACGAAACCGTTTTTCACGTTACGGTCCCTTCGCACGCAGTCTCTCAAGGACTCGACATCTTAGTGGATGCCGTTCTAAGACCAAGTATTAATCCCGGAGAATTGGAAAAGGAAAAGCAGGTCGTCATCGAAGAAATCCTTGAGGGGGAAGAACGACCGGAACGCAAAGCTTCCAAACTTCTGTTCGATACCGCTTACACGAACAGCCCGTATAAATATCCAGTAATTGGTTACAAAGACACAGTCGAAAAGATTTCGCGAGATGACATGTTGTCATTCAAGAATAAATGGTATGTGCCTGAAAACATGTTCTTATTGGTAGTAGGTGACGTCAATGCCGAGCAGGTCGCAAAGGAAATGGAACGACTGACTTCGGATATTCAAGCTAAAGGTTTTTTCCGAGCCCCGCGACCGCAAGAGCCTAATCAAACTGAGATACGAACTTCGGTGCTCAAGGACAGAAATTCGAGGGAAACCAGACTTTTTCTGGCATATCACATTCCTTCAATGAAGGGTGTAGATGTTAATGCTCTCGATCTTGTTGGAGATTTGCTTGGATCCAGAGACAATTCGCGGTTGGTAAGAATTCTGAAAAAGGAGAAAGGCCTTGTTAACTCCGTAGCCGCTTATGCTTTGACACCAAAACAGCCCGGCCTAATGATTATTCAAGCAACTCTTGCGTCCAAGAATGTGGAACCGGTTGTGCAGATAATCATGGAAGAAATGGAACGGTTAAAAGCCGAACCACCGACGCCGCAAGAACTTGAAGAGGCAAAGGTGCACATAGAATCCCAGCACATTTATGCTCGGGAAACAGTGCAGGGTATGGCACGGAGTCTCGGTAGTTTTCAAGCCGATATGGGCGATATCAACTATGAAAAAAAATATTTAGCTCTAAATTCCGCGGTTACCCCGAAACAGATTTCCGATGTTGTGTCCGGTTACATGGCGGCACCAAATTTGTCTATGGCAATCCTCGTGCCGGAAGACGAAGCGAATGGATTTGACCTTGAAAGAGTGAAAGCGATATTGAGTTCTCATCAGAAAGGATCCAAAGCACCCGTTGCTCAACAAGCACAAGAGAAACCGACAACTTATAAGGTGCTCGACAACGGCATACGATTGGTGATTACTCCCGATGATTCCAACCCCGTTGTTTCCATTCGATTCGCCATGCTCGGTGGTAAGAGGTTCGAAAGCAAAGAGACTGAAGGCATTATGAATTTCATTCAGCAGATGCTGACCAAAGGCACTGCAGATTTGGATGAAGTTCAGATAGCACAAAAAGTCGATAAGATGGGCGGCAGACTCACCGGTTTTTCCGGATATGACTCATTTGGGTTCTATGGAAGTTTCTTCAGCAGGTTCTTTGAAGACGGGATCACGCTTATGCGTGACATTTACCTGAATCCGGCTTTTCCCCAGGATAAATTGGAAAGAGAAAGAGCCTTAATCTTAAACAGAATCAAGACCGAGCCTGATCGGCCTGTGACATATGCCATCAACGAACTCAATGGAGCCGTGTTTCCTCAGCATCCTTACGGTTTCGTCAAAGAAGGAACAATTGCCACGGTTTCGGGCTTTAATGTTGCCGATTTAAAAGAAGTTTACGATCGGTTCTCCGTTCCATCTAATCTCGTTGTAACCGTAGTAGGTGACGTAAAGGCCGACAAAGCGGTAGAAAAGCTCACTGAAATTTTAGGTAAGATTCCTGCAAAGCCTTTAGACAAACCTGATGTCCCAAAAGAAGAACCAATAGTGAAACAGCGGGAAAAGATTGTGAAGCTTCCAAGAGCCAAAGCTCACTTGGCGATTGGTTTCAAAGGGACTACACTCTTCGATGAAGACCGCTACGCATTGGAAGTTCTCAACAATATTCTTGCCGGCCAAGGCGGAAGATTGTTCAAGGATCTCCGTGATAAGCAATCGCTCGCTTACATCGTAACTTCTTTCGTACGCCCGGGAATAGATCCAGGGGTTTTTGCATTCTACATTGCCACTGATCCTAATAAGCTCCAAACCGCTATTGCCGGACTTGAAAAACAAATAGAGCTTATAAAGCAATCGCCGGTTGAATCAAAAGAGCTGGAAAGATCAATCAACAATCTCATCGGAAACCATTTGATCAATCTTCAAAGTTCTTGGTCCCGAGCCGAAAATGATGCTCTCAATACCCTTTATGGACTGGGATATGATTTCGATTCGGAATATGTCAAACGAGTGTCAAAGGTGACCGCCGATGATGTGTTGCGTGTCGCAAAAAAATATTTGGACCTGAATCATTCAGCAATCGTGAAGATTTTACCGGAGGAAGATGAACACAAATAGCGGACAATTCGTCAATTTAGGGAGGCTCTTAATTGAGTAGCGTTCAAGGGTTCACGAGGGGCTTAAAACCTTCCCAAAAAGCTCGTTTGGAAAAATTGGCTCTGAGAAGGATTTCATCCCATAAGGTCATAACTCCGGAAATTGCTCGATTTATGACTGAGTTGTCTTCTGAAATTGCTAGACAAATCGGCATTCTGGTGGATAGACGTGGAGAGATATTCAAAGTGCTTGTGGGTGATGCACGCTCCATTCTCATACCCAAATTGGATGGTTGGCGTGTTGGAGCAGGGAGACTTCGAGGTCTCCGCTTCATCCACACGCATCTAAAAGACGAATTTCTTTCGGATGAAGATCTTTCGGATTTGGCTCTGTTGCGATTGGATCTCATTGCATCAATTGGGATCGATGAATCCTCTTTGCCGACGGTTATACGGATAGCGCATTTATTGCCGGACAACCCAAATAATGAACTTCGGCAGCTACTTGATCCTGTACATCCAGCGTCACTGGATTTGGACTTCCCCGAATTCATAAGATCGCTGGAGGATGAGATTTCCCGTTCCATAGGAGCTCGTAAGGTTGGAGATAACAGGGAACGGGCCTACCTTATCGGCAAAGTTGGACCACGATCATCAGACTCTGAAGAATCCCTCAACGAACTTGCAGAATTAGCGGATTCATGCGGTGTAAGAGTGGTGGCTAAAACCATTCAAAGACGCTCCTCCGTAGATCCGAACTATGTCGTTGGAAAAGGCAAGCTTCGGGAAATAATAATAGATGCGCTCCAGAAAGGAGCAGGATTGCTCATCTTCGACACGGAGTTAACTCCTGCCCAGGTAAGATCTATCGCTGATTTCACTGAAATGAAAGTTATCGACAGATCGCAACTTATTCTCGATATATTTGCTCAGAGAGCAAAATCCCGGGAAGGTAAGATTCAGGTCGAATTAGCCCAATTGAAATATGCTCTTCCGAGATTGCACGAAAAAGATGATGCCCTATCTCGTTTGACGGGCGGTATTGGCGGAAGAGGCCCGGGCGAAACGAGATTGGAGATTGATAAGCGTAGAATCCATTCGAGGATAACCTTTTTAGAGGACCAGATTCGACGTGTAGCAAAGAGGCGAGCAATCAGGCGCGAACTCCGTAACAGCAGGGAAATACCGGTAATATCAATCGTTGGCTATACCAATGCGGGAAAATCCACGCTATTGAACAATTTAACGAAGTCGGCTATTTTGGCCGAGAATAAACTTTTTGCAACTCTGGATCCTACGAGTCGAAGATTGAGGTTTCCTCGTGAAACCGAGGTGATCATTACGGACACGGTAGGTTTTCTTCAAGACTTGCCTGAAACCCTTGTGGCGGCTTTCTCAGCGACCCTTGACGAACTAGCCGATGCAGATCTGCTAATCCATGTCATCGATGCAGCTAATCCCGCCTTTGAGAAGCAAATGAATTCCGTCGAGAACCTCATCCAGGAACTAGAGTTAGGCGAAATACCGCTCGTGAGAGTCTTTAACAAATGTGATCTGATTGGTAACGAATTGGCTTCTCTGATTTCGTACGATTACAATGGGATAGCTATTTCAGCGAAGAACCCCAAAACCTTTGCTCCTCTTATTCGCGAAATGGAGGAACTTATTCTAAAGCTGGTCGAAGACGGCGATCATCGCCCAGCGATGAATGATCCCCAGGATCTCATTAAAACAACCGGTATTCCCGCATGATGCATACGCAACATGATCGCCGCAGGCTGGTAATAGCCGTCACACTGATTTCTGCACTACTTATTGGCCTGATCATTTTGTACGTCACCGGCTACGCCGGACCAATCATTAAAAAACTTTGGGAAGTTTTTCAGGGAAAGGACCAACTCAGGGCATATGTAGAGAGTTGGGGTTATTGGGCTCCGGTCGCGTTCATAACAATCCAGGCATTGCAAGTCGTTTTAGCACCAATTCCCGGTGAACTAACCGGTGCCGTAGGCGGGTTCATGTTTGGGGCTGCAGCCAACACACTGTATTCCACCATTGGTCTGACTATAGGATCAGTTGCGGCTTTCGGTGCTGCCCGAATCATCGGAGTGCCCCTTGTCAAACTGGTAGTATCGGAAGAAACGATGGAACGGTTTCATTTTCTTACGGAAAAACGTGGAACCGTTCTCGCCTTCATCCTTTTTACCGTCCCAGGGTTCCCAAAGGACATCCTTTCGTATATTCTTGGCCTGAGCCCAATGTCCTTCTTTTCCTTTTTTATTGCAGGTACTTTGGGAAGAATACCCGGGACGATAATGTTGAGCCTCAGTGGATCCGCGGTATTTGATGAGAACTGGGGATTACTTATAGTTCTTACTGCGTTGTCGCTCTTTTTTATTGGAATCTTTCTCTTGGTGCGACGTAGATTCGAGAACTGGATTGCAGACAGAGGCAAGAAAGTTTAGTTTTTTATAGTGGGCAATCTGTTCAACTCGATTGTCATTTGAACCGGGATCACTCAAGTACCCATAATGGACCAGGTGAATTTTCCGTGGACCAAGTCGTTTCAGAAGAAAATAAACAAACCGTGCATCTTGAATGGTTTCGGGAGCTAATAGATCTGTTTTCCGAAATAGAGCACAGTGTAAAACTGTTCCCCAAGGAGTGCAGAACCTGCGGTCGCAAATTCAAAGGCATGTCGGATTATCTATGCGAAACCTCACCTAAAGGCCATTCTTTTGAAGATTGCAGGCAAGTCATGGGCAAGCCCTTCACCATGGTTTACAGGCATTGTACTTGCGGAAATACATTGGTGTTGACGTTAACGGAAGAGAATTTCCCGTTACTTAATTCATTCTGGACGATCCTATGTGAAGAAGCTGAACATTCCGGTGTACCCCTGAAAGTGAAGACTACCGAATTCTGCCAAATGTGGGAGGATTATCTGAATCCGTCAAGATAACCATATTTCCGCATATCCGTCATCCTACCCGTTGTTCCAATCTTTCGCTCTTATCCGAAACATTTTTGTTAGTATACGTTTCATACGATATGTATCTCTCAAGAGATCCAGACTGTAGCCCTCCGTCGATATCATGACGGGATTCGGAGAAATTCTGATGAAAGTAGGAGTAGTAGGGTCGGGTTTGGTCGGTGCAACTTCGGCATATGCCATGGTTATGGCTGGTGTTGGAAGCAATATAGTGCTCGTCGATAAAAATTTAAAAAGGGCCTCTGCTGAAGCAGACGACATTCTGCACGCAGTCCCTTTCGCTCATAGAGTCCGAGTGGAAGCCGGAAGATATAAAGATTTGGCAGGTAGTCGAGTCGTCGTGGTGGGTGCAGGTGTAAGTCAAAAACCCGGAGAAACTCGGCTCGAATTGCTCCGACGAAATGCCGACGTTTTCTCGGATGTGATACCACAGATTCTAGAGCATGCCTCGGATGCCCTGCTCTTAATAGTTTCTAATCCTGTTGATGTTATGACTCATATAGCAACTCAGTTTGCGGCAAAGCATGGAGTTCCATCATCAAGAGTTATCGGTTCCGGGACAACCTTGGATACCGCCCGTTTCAGGTCTCTATTGGGCCGTTTTTTTGGTGTGGATCCACAGCATGTTCATGGATATGTGATCGGCGAACACGGAGACTCCGAAATACTCACATGGTCTTTGGTTTCCATCGGAGTAACCCCGCTGTCGGAATTCTGTAAAGTGTGCAAGAAGGAGTTGGATGAAGGACGGCAGCAATCCATTGACGACGGTGTTCGAAAAGCCGCTTATCATATAATAGAAGGCAAGGGAGCTACATACTACGGCATAGGCAGTGCAGTGGCCCATATTGTCGATGTAATTCTCAATGATTATAGGGCGATTCTGACCGTTTCATCACTGACGGAAGATGTGGAAGGTATTAAGAATGTAACTCTTTCACTTCCGAGATTGGTGGGCGGTTCCGGGATCCTTGCTACTTTAGAGCTGCCGCTCAGCAATGCCGAATCAGAGGGTCTGCGCAAGGGAGCCGAAATACTTCGGAACGCGGTAGACGAACTGGAAGAGTCCCGATCCTTATGAACGCTTATCTGAGCGCATCATCAATTCAACGAGCCTTTTTCGCGTGTAATCCCCGTTTGTTATAGCGTCAAAAATGCTTTCTCCTGCGAAAACATGTTCTACTATTTCGTCCACAGTCATTCCTTTTGTTTCCAGGAGAGCAATACGCGATTTGGTTTGGTTGAGAAATTCGAGAGCTGCCATGAGAGCAGCCCTTCCCTGTCTTCGCTTCAAGCGTAACCCGGTAAGCAGGTAAAGTTCCTGATTTGGGAGAGCAAGCAATTTGGTCATGGATGCAGTTAGCTCTTCAAGATCATATTCCGGCCCTGCAATCGTGAGTTTGGTGGAATAGAACAAATCTCCACAAAAAACCCAACCGTTGATTTTTTCATATAGCGTTATGTGGCCTTTGCAATGACCGGGGGTATACATGACCTCAAACAAAAATTTAGGAGTTTTTATTACATCCGGCACCGGCAACGGATCACTGCCCTCCGGAACCCCCCAGTACATTCCGTAATGCTGAGGTTGCTGGGGAGACCTGATCAATTCTAACGCTTCAGGATGCGCGAACAGCTCTGCATCGAACGTATTTTGAAGTAATCGATTTCCCCCAATATGATCCGGGTGGTGATGCGTGTTTACGATGGTTCTGGGAATGAGTCCCTGATCATTCAGAAAATTGAGCAATTCTTCCTTTGTCCGGGCACATCCTGTATCAATGAGCAGCCCATCCACAAAGTACGCGGAAGCCCAGCGACTAAATTTAGCACTGGGTTCCGGACATATCTTTATTTGGAAAATTTCGTCAACCTGGTCAATCTGGAGCATCTAGTTTTGGACCATGGGGCAGTTATGGAATCGAGTTGTAAATAGTTCCTCGTCAGTGCAATTAAGTGGCTCAAATTTAAAATCACCTAATTACGAAGTGATGTTTGGTCATACGGTTCATAATTAGCTGTGCTTTGAGTAAGTTTTCATCATCGGCCTTCTTACAATTGGGAACAGCGCTACGATAAATTTGAAGGCTTGCTTTCCGTAATTAAGCTGCGGACGAATGTCCCACGTTCAAGACACCCGCACCGGCTTCATCTACGTGCGACTTCAGCTCCTTACCGGCCTTGAAGAACGGAAGCCGTTTTTCAGTAACTGCAATGTGCTCGCCGGTCTTGGGATTTCGCCCTTTGTAACCGCCGTATTTTCTCACTTCAAACGACCCGAATCCCCTAATTTCAATTCGCATTTGATCCGATAGGGCATTGAACATCGTCGCGAACACGGAATCGACTATTTCCTCCGATTTACGCAACGGGAGATTCATTTCTTTTGATAATTGTAAACTTAAATCGGATTTTGTCATTCATCAACCCTTTACGGTTTCTTTGAGTGCTTTTGAAGCTGAAAAGCCCGGTACTTCCGAAGCAGGAATATCCAACTTTTCACCTGTGCGTGGATTGACACCGGTTCGAGCACTGCGTTTGGTAACCTTGAAGGTCCCCAAATCAGGAATTCGAATTTGTCGTTCCGGACCCTTCAAAGAATCGTGAATGGCTCCAATAAAGGAATTGAGAGCTTTGTCTGCGGCCTTGTTGGAAATTCCGGCCTCTCTTGCGATCTTTGCAACTAATTCAGATTTCGTCATTGAATCCTCCCAAATTTAATTAATCTTGCACAATTTACGTGGCCCATCCTAGTGGCGATTCCGGCTCTTGTCAAGGTTGGCCGGCTCTGAGTAAGGGGTTGACTAGACCTCTTGAATTTCAATTGCTCTGGTTGGACAAACAGCAGAACAAGATTCACAACCCGTACAATAAATGGGATTTGCTATAATGATTTCGGAATCTTCCGTTTCAAAAACCATTTTAGGACAAATTTTCGCGCATTCCTTGCACCCCGTGCATTCAGCTTCTTCAATTACCGGCACATACATCGTCATTTTCCTCCCTATCAAGTAATTAACCAATCAGCTTCCTACACTTATTTGCGTAACAAGAAAGTAGCAATTCTAATTAAATGAACAAGGTTTAAACACCTCTGAGTTCATGAGGCCAAATATATTTATGAATTTGCAGTTGAAACCTGGCTTGAAGTTTGTCTTCCAGCATCCATGAAACCAGTGTACCCGGCGGCAAGGTGCCGAAGACCGCCGAGAGAAGGAGCTTTGTGTCCATGTGTACAAAGCGTTCAGCAATAATACCGCGAGCCCATTCGTAGTCGTGCCTATCCGATATTACAAATTTCACCTCGTCTTCGGGGCGCAACTTCCATATATTTTCCCAGAGGATTCTCTCGGATTCGCCGCTCGATGGACATTTTATGTCCATAACGGTTACCGCCCCGCTCGGAATAACACTGATGTCAAGTGATCCATTGGTTTCCACGAGCACACGGTAGTGGCTTTTGAGAAGTTCCGTAATTAGAGAGGTCGATTCGGGTTGGGCCAAAGGTTCTCCCCCCGTAACCTCCACGAGTTCCGTGCCGAAAGCTTCTATTTTGCTCAATATTTCTGAAATACTAGTCTGTTGACCACCGGTTTGGGCATAGGGGGTATCGCAATAACGGCATCGCAGGTTGCAGCCGCCCAGTCGTACAAATGAGCATGGAAAGCCGGCATATGATGATTCGCCCTGAATGCTCCGAAATACTTCAGAAACCATTAAGCTCATCCGCTCACCGCCTATGAAGATGGCCGTTCGGAAAAGGTTGAAAATCACTATTACAGTGATAATATACCAAATTCAATTCAAATGAACCATGGTGTGCTGCAGTTAGTCATTTTGGATAGTATTTTCGCCAAGTCTGGAGGCATCAATTAAATGGATCCAGATGTTTAAATTTGTGATGTATTTAGATGAATTAAGCTTCCCGTTTGCTGGAGGATCCCTTGAGTAAAGTTCTGATCACATTTTTACCGGATGATGTGACCGTTGAAGCGGATGTTGGTCAAGTGCTTCTGGATGTGGCACTCGAAGCGGGGGTATTCATACCGGCCGCTTGCGGGGGAGCCGGTGGATGTGGTCAGTGTAAAGTGAAAGTTTTGGAAGGCTCAGTCGAAGCGCTCCGTATGGAAAAAATTCACGCAGCTGCAAGAGCGGCAGGATACGTGCTCGCTTGTCAATCGAAAATAACGGGTCCGGTAACAATCGAAATACCCAGGGCAAAACTCGGGCGCAAGACCATTCCCAGGGATGAAGCAGATAGAATGCGTCTCACTGCTAAACCTATGGAATCTCCGGTTTCAGCAGAATTGAATCCCATGACTATGCGGGTCTTCATGGAACCCAGCCCCCCTACCTTAGAAGACAATGTCAGTGATTATGAACGTATAGTTCGCACCTTGAAAATTGACCACGAAATATCTCCCGTGACTTCGGATATCAAAGTCTTGCAGGATCTTCCTAGTGAAGTTCGCAAGCAGAATTGGACTATCACAAGCTGTTTTGAACTGCGGGATTATCAATGCTCGGATGCAACCAATACCGTCTTTAACCTGGTCAGCGTTACAGCCGGCCACAATGACTCACCTCCGCTGGCCGTTGCAATCGACATCGGCACGACTTCGCTATGGGGCGAATTGGTAAATCTCAACAATGGAAGAGTTTTCGCTCGAGCTTCGAGATATAATCCTCAAATTTCCATGGGCGATGACGTAATTAGTCGCATTGTTTTTGCCTTAAAAAAGGACGGTCTGGAAAAGCTCCAACAGCATGTTGTTAAAGGTCTCAACGAAATAATTGATGAGCTGCTCGAAAAAAGCGGACTGCTCAGGCAAAATATCAACTATCTTGTTGCAGCCGGCAACACGGTTATGACTCATCTCTTTCTGGGACTGTACCCTAAGTTCCTGAGGGAGACTCCTTATGTTCCCGTGGCTCAAAACATTGAAAGAGTTTCGGCTGAATCTCTCGGGTTGAATTTATCATCTCACGCATTTGTAAAGGTGTTTCCAGGAGTCGCATCGTACGTAGGCGGCGACATCGTCAGTGGAGTCCTTGCAAACGGCATGTGGGACTCCGAGCAGATGACGTTATTTATTGATATTGGAACAAACGGAGAAATAGTTGCCGGGAACAAAGATTTGTTGATGACCGCTTCGTGTTCGGCCGGTCCCGCTTTTGAGGGCGGAGGGCTCGAATATGGAATGCGAGCAGCTCCAGGAGCTATAGAGAATATTCTGCTCGATCCGGAAACTTATGAGCCTATGATCAAGACAATCGACACAAAACCCGCAATGGGGATTTGCGGATCCGGAATTATCAACATAATATCTCAAATGCTGAGACTCGGCGTACTTAATCAAAATGCAAAGTATTCGGAATCCTTAGGAACAAGCAGAATACGCAAAGGCCGGAGCGGCAATGAATTTGTAATGAGTTGGGCTGGAGAAAACGGACTGAGTGAAGACATCATTCTGACCGAGGTCGATCTCGATAATATTTTGCGGGCAAAAGCTGCAATGTTTTCCGGCTATACGTGTCTTCTGGAAAAAATCGGGCTCAGCGTTGATGCTCTCGACCGAGTAATCATTGCAGGTGCATTCGGTAGCTTTATCAACCTTGATCACGCAGTTACGATAGGTCTTCTCCCGGACATACCAAGGGAAAAATTTTCCTTTATCGGCAATTCATCCCTCTTAGGAGCTAGGCTGGCCGTGACGGACCGAGGATTATTTGAACGCTCCAGAGAGATCGCCCGTTCCATGATGAACGTGGAACTCTCTGAAGACCCTGCTTATATGGATAATTTCATGGCGGCTCTTTTTTTACCGCACACACGAGGCGAACTCTTCCCAAGCGTTAAAATCGGTCAATAGGTTTTAATTCAGAGGTTTAGCCAAGATCTGTTTGATTTTTATATCGAAAAATCTGTCTGAAGGATGGGCTTGAGCGATCACCACGGTGTCCGAACCGCGACCGGTTCCTGCAACGGCTATGACGTCCTCATTCTCCGGTAAAATGCCTCCATCGCAAGCTTCAGCGATGATTTCTACGGCTACTTTTATGCCCTGTCCTAAGATTCTGAGACTTTGGGCCACAATATAAGCCGGGTAAACGCCCTGATGTTTCTTCATCAAAGCAGCCTCGATCCCTCGGGTCAAAATCGTTCCCGTATACACTCGGACTCCCATGGACTCCAGGCGCTTGCGAGCATCAGGTGAAAACTCGTCCTGATTAGGTCCCCCGTATCCGACATTGTGCGTTACAACAGACAAGGAAGCCTTGCGACCATAGAGCCTTTCCGCAAAAAGCAAGGCGGTCTCTCCCCCTGTGGAAGCTACCACAATATGTGAATACCCTTCATCCACGAGCTTGTCGGTTATTTCCAGACATCGTGCCGTGTTTTCTTTTCCCGGTCTCTCAAAGTATTCGACGTTTCGAAACATGCATACTCCTCACGAATGAATTTTTTTCAAAAGCCAGGCCATATTCTTACCAAGGTTGGTCATTGTCCGAAGACCTTCTTCATCATTCTGTACATCACCTGGATCACGGCCGATGGCCAAGTTCCAATAACTGGAGCCCGGCACAATCATCTGACCTATGAGAAAGAAGTAGTTAATGGTGCTCAACACATGCGTTGCACCCGCCCGCCTGACGGAGATTACCCCGGCTCCTGCTTTTCGTGCGAACATGTCCCCATTTGCTTTAGCAACCATGCCCGCCCTTTCAATAAGAGCTTTCATGTTTGCAGAAACATCGGAAAAATATGTGGGAGATCCGAGCAAAATGCCGTCGGCCGCCAACATCTTTTCTATGTAAAAATTCAAATGGTCCTTCTTGTAAGCGCACGTCCGGTCTTTAGATTCAAAGCACTTGTAGCACGCTATGCAGCCGTGAAGGTTTTCCACCCCGAGCTGCAACAGTTCCGTTTCAATGCCTTCTTTTGCTATTTCTTCAAGTACTGAGGTCAGGAGGAGCGTTGTATTTCCGGATTTTCTCGGGCTCCCATTAATCGCTACTACCTGCATCTGAGCTCCTTTTGACGGATCATTACGTAAAAGAAATCGTTATCCTTTCACGACGCCGAGGGGTCTAATTTTCGCCACCTTGCGGGCCAATCCGGCCCTTTGGACGACATCCACAACGTTACCTACCTCTTTGTATGCTTCCGGAACTTCTTCACGCAAGGTTTTTCTACCAACCCACCTTGGATAAACCTGATTGTCTTCCAATTCTCTTTCTATTGAGCGGCCTTTTGTCTTTTTAACGGCTTCATTCCTGGACAACAATCTTCCTGCCCCGTGACATGCGGATCCGAAAGTTTCATTCATAGATCCTTTCTCGCCGGCCAAAACGTAGGATTCACGTCCCATGTCACCAGGAATAAGCACCGGCTGGCCTGTGCTCTTGTATAGAGCGGGCAATGCAGGGTGGCCTGCAGGAAAAGCTCTTGTAGCTCCTTTTCGGTGTACACAAACCTTCTTGTCTTTGCCTTTTACTTTATGAGTTTCTACTTTAGCAATGTTATGGCAGACATCATAAAGCAAACGTAAGCCCAGCTCCTTTGGAGCAAGATTCAGCGATTCTTCCCATGTCATACGAGCCAGATGCATCAGAATCTGGCGGTTTGCGAAAGCAAAGTTCGCCGCTGCTGCCATGGCCGCTAGATACTCCTTAGCCAATGCGGTCCTAAGATAGGTACACGCCAATTGCTTATCGGGCAATTCTATACCTTCTCTCATTACTGATTTTACCATTCTGGCTAGGAATTCATCACAAATCTGATAGCCGAATCCCCTGGATCCGGAATGGACCATCAATGTAACCTGACCGGGAAACATGCCCCATGATCGTGCAGTATCTTCATCGAATATAGTCTCAACGAATCCGACTTCCATGAAGTGATTACCCGATCCCAAGGTGCCAAGCTGATCTTTCCCACGCTCGAAAGCTCTATCGCTGATGACGCCGGGATCCGCACCCTCAAGAGCGCCGTGTTCTTCAATTCGCTCGAGATCGTGAGCATCCCCCATGCCCTCCTTCACTGCCCATTCAGCCCCCAATCGTGCAACGGAAGACAATTCCTTTTTGTTCAGTTTTATGCCGCCTCTGGAACCAAGTCCGCTCGGTACGGATGCAAATAGAGCATCAATTAACAATCTGATCCGCGGAACAAGAGATTTTTTGTCCATGTTGGTTAAGGCCAGCCGCACCCCACAGTTGATATCGTACCCAACCCCTCCCGGTGAAACTACTCCCTCATCCATGTCAAATGCGGCCACTCCGCCTATGGGAAAGCCATAACCCCAGTGGACATCAGGCATTGCCATTGATCGTTCAATGATTCCAGGTAGGTGAGCTACATTGTAAACCTGTTCTGCACTCTGATCTTTTTCAATGTCGGGTAGGATATTACGATCAGTGAAAATGAGGCCGGGAACGCGCATTTTCCCTGTCTTTGGGATTTCCCAGCGCACCTCGTCCACTTGTATCAATTTGTATGATCTTAATGCCATCTCTTATCTCCTGTGCACCTTGATGATCAAGTAGTAAGACACACAAAACGGAATAGATCTCTCAAGCTGCCCGGTTTAATCTGGTAATCGGCTTTGAGATGCCGTCTTTAATATTTTGGTAATCGCAATTACAAGGACGGTAAATGAAATGACGACGGCTATTATGGGAAGCTCAGCCTTATAATGTGCATGCACTGTTCCGCAGAGAATGGCAGCGAAGAATAAAGCAGTGACCAAAAATGTCCATGTCCTGGACGAAGGATCAGGGTATTCGGAAATTCTTCCTTCAATAATGCCTGTTATGCGGACTGCAAATATTTGAAAAAAGAACAAAGCGCACAAAGATCCTGCAACCAGATCCAAAGGGTAATGCGCCCCTACGAAGATTCTTGACGCTGCAATGAGAAGAGCGACCATGAATATGAGCGCGAGTTTCGTCCGGGATTGAACGTAGGGCAAAAATGCGAGAGCAGCTGAAAAAGCGGCGGCGGTGTGCCCCGAAGGAAATGATCCCGATCTGAGAATCGGCCCTAATACATGTACTGAATCCAGTGTGACCACCGGTCGAAAAGCAGGAAAGGCAGCCTTGATAAAATGTACTGGAATCGCTGAGCCGATCATGAGCACTATGGCCAAAACCGCTATGCGCGGGTAAAAAAAGAGAAACAGCCCCATTGTTATCCCCAGAACAAGACCGTCGCCCAGGGTGGTCAAAGATAGCCAAACAATATCTGAAACATAGTGATGATTTGAGTTTAGAAACACAAAAAGGGGTCTGTTAAAGATCAATATGGGGACCAACAGGGTAAGGCATAAGAAAATTAGATTTCGGGAGATGTTCAAATATGCCGGTCTGATGGTGATCGTGGGCTTAGATATCAAATACAACTGTTGCTCGGAAACCTGAGTTATCGGATTGTACCGAAAAGCCGTGATACGTAACCGCTTTGATTTCTATTTCATCGTCCTCTGTTTTTTCAGTTCCGAAAACCTTGGCTTTGAAATGATTTTCACCGCTTTCAATGATGTTCACGGACTGCACCATCAGCCTTTTCGTCTGATGCACGTACAACAACTCTCTCAGCCAGTTTATAAGCAGCTCCTCCTTATCTTCACCATAAATTTCCATTTCGAATTCAAACTGTGGCGTTCTCGTTTGAGAATTATCGGCCAACAAACTCATCATTGCTTCGGCTGAGTGTACGACAAGATCATCAAAGGTACGTCCGAAAATCTCAAGCATAATGTCGGCCGTATGATTAAGCGCTACCCATTTGTCATTCATTTCCGTCCTCTAGGACGGCATCATCGGGGATTTCGTTTTCTCCCGGATCCTCCTCGTCTATAAATTCGTCATCAACCTGATCTTCTCCGGCTGCCTCGATCTGGTCTGCTTCGCTTATTTCTTTGTCTTCATCGTCGGAAGCCTCCGCCCGTGCAACATCTACGACCTGTTCGGATTTTTCCATTCGGACAAGGGTTCTCCCCTGAGTGTTTCGACCGATAACCGAAATCTGGTTCATGCGGAGCCGAATTATCTTGCCGCCTGAAGTCAAAATAAGCAGGTCATCGGAATCTTCTACGATTTGGATTCCTACTACGACTCCTAACTTAAGGGTGTTCTTTATGGTGATCACCCCCATACCGCCGCGATTCTTCAAAGGGTATTCCGAGAGCTGTGTCCTTTTGCCGAACCCGCTTTGGGTTATTGTCAGCAGCGTCCCTGAACCGTCTGTTATAACTTCCATGCCGATAACGACGTCATCATCCTGAAGTCGAATGCCCGTGACCCCCCGGGCCTGTCTTCCCATGGACCGAACTTGTTCTTCATGGAATCGAATAGCCTTGCCCTTTGCAGTCGCCAAGAGTATGTGATCATTTCCCGAAGTGAGATTCACACTTATAAGTTCGTCATCCGGATCGATGGTCAGGGCAATGAGACCTGAAGACCGCGGCCTCGAAAATTCTTCCGTGGCAGTCTTCTTGATTTTGCCTTTGGCTGAAGCCATGACCACATAGCCTTGCTGCTGGGAGTCAGACAAAGGGAGTATTTTTTTTATTCTCTCTCCCATTTCCAGACGGAGAAGATTGATTATGGCCTTGCCGCGAGCGTAAGGGCCTTCCTCCGGGAGTTGAAAGACTTTAATCCAATGAACGCGACCACGATTGGAAAAACACAGTAACGTATCATGAGAAGATGCGTACAGTATCTGATTGACAACGTCTTCACTACCAACTTTGGTTCCTATTCTCCCTTTTCCGCCGGGCCGCTGAGTTTTGTATAGATTTTCCTGAACTCTTTTGATGTAGCCTCTGTTTGAGAAGGTGACCACCATGTTTTGGCGAGGAATGAGATCCTGATCCATCATCTCGCCTTCCTGGTCAAGTATTTCGGTTCGGCGAGCATCTGAAAATTGTTCTTTGACGGCGGTCATCTCCACTATTATCAGTTCCAGAATTTTCTGTTCGGAAGCTAGAAGAGCTTCAAGTTCGGCAATTTTCGCCAAAACTTCTCTCAATTCATCAAGTATCTTGTCCCGCTCGAGTCCCGTCAAACGCTGCAATCTCATATCCAGTATAGCCTGCGCTTGAACTTGAGTTAATGCAAAGCCCTGCATCAGGGCATCTCTTGCAACGCTTGGATTTTCAGAGTTTCGTATCGTGGTTATTACCGCATCCAAATTGTCTAGGGCGATCTTGAGTCCTTCAAGTATATGGGCTCGCTCTCTGGCTTTCTTGAGTTCAAACCGAGTTCGACGAATTACCACTTCTTTGCGGAATTCTATGAATCCCTGAAGGATTTCCTTCAGATTCATCTGGCGTGGTCTGCCTTTGTCGACACAAAGAAGTTGGATACCAAAGTTGGTTTGTAGTTGTGTATACCTAAAGAGCTGGTTGAGTATCACGTCAGGGTTCTCGTCTTTCTTGAGTTCAAAAACGACGCGCATTCCCTGCCGTGCCGATTCATCACGAATATCTCTGATTCCCGTGATGCGTTTGTCTTTGACCAGATCGGCAACCGCCTCCACCATTCTGGCCTTGTTCACCAAATAAGGGATTTCCGTTACGACGATTCGCTGATAACCTTTGCCAGCGTCCTCAAATTCACAACGGGCTCGCATTTTTACGGAGCCTCTGCCGGTTGTGTAGGCGTCAATTATGCCCTGCCTGCCGTAGATGAAACCTGCCGTGGGGAAGTCCGGACCGGGGAGGTATTCCATCAACTCAGAGATCCCGGCTTCAGGATTATTTATGAGATGAACGACTGCATCGATCGTTTCGCCAAGATTATGCGGCGGGATATTTGTTGCCATTCCCACTGCTATTCCCTGTGATCCTATTACCAACAGAACAGGGAATCCTGCCGGGAGAACGACGGGTTCTTGAAGTGAGTTGTCGTAATTCGGAAGAAAATCTACGGTGTTCTTGTCCAGATCATCCAGTAGAGCTTGCGAGATCCGGGCCATGCGGATTTCAGTATATCGCATAGCCGCTGCCGCATCGCCGTCAACACTTCCGAAATTTCCCTGGCCGTCGATAAACGGATACCTCATGGAAAACGGCTGCGCCATGCGAACGATCGAGTCATAAACGGCCGCATCCCCGTGCGGGTGATACTGTCCGATCACATCACCGACGGCCCTAGCAGCCTTCCGGTATGCTCGGTTCCAAAAATTTCCCGCTCTGAACATTGCATAAAGTATTCTTCTATGAACGGGCTTAAGGCCGTCGCGCATGTCCGGCAGAGCCCTTCCAACTATTACGCTCATTGCGTAATCGAGATAGGATTTTTGAATTTCCTCTTCTATGCCTACCGTGAGCTTTTCCGATGCAATGGCCAACTCGGATTACCTCGCCTTTCATAACTGTTGCGGTTTATGGATAGTGTAAAATCGCTAAGGTCATCAAATGGATTTCGATCAATAAAAGTCACTGTTGATGGTTACGCAGTTTTTTAGTGCTGTTTACAATTTGTATCTACCACGTTTTATTGACCGGAAGTCGCCCAGTATTGCCGAATGGAGCCGATTCCAGAACTTATGACATGGGCGATCAACATGTCACTATACCATTAAGATGCCGACGCGACAAACAAGCTTAAGGTGAGTAAAGAAGCAATTTTCACCGGGTGCGGGTGGAAGTTCGGACCCAATGTGATTCGGTCCGAACTTCGGGTATTTACCTGGCCAGTGGTTGAATTTTGACGATCTTTCCTTCAAGCACTCCTGATTTATCGGGCTCGTACATCAAACCTATTCGGGAACTCCGCATGAAGAACTCACCTTCGGTGACCGCTCTTGCAAGGTACGAGTATTTGTATAGTCCGGCTGCTGCCTTGTTTTTAAAGACTCTTACGCCGTCATCCCGCAATTCAAAATACGAAGGAACAAAGCTCATTCGGGAATAATCCCCTTCTCCTTCGGCCGAAGTAGAGTTATTTTCAACACCTTCCGTTTTCAATTCGGAATTCACCGGCACCAGACCGGCAGGTACGGGATCTTCAAGGACAAGGTACTCAAACTCGCGGGATGCATCTTTACGTTGCGGGTCCAACCCAAGTTCAAGAGTAACCCGCACGACATCACCTATTCGGATTTCTTCTTGCCCGTTCAAATTGGCAATATTTTTGTTTATGGTAAACATCGACCCTGATTTTGTGGATTCCGAAATCTCCGGATAAGTCAAGAAGAGCATTGCATGGATCAATTGTTTGGAATCTGCGTTGATCTGAATTACAGGATTTTCCAGCAACTTTTTTGCATCGAATTCAATATCTTGATCCACGTCGCCTAGGACTATTTCGGTGCGATTACCTAGAGCCGTGACGCTAATCTTGGAGGAAACGGTTTTGGTTGAGTGGAATTGTTCGTAATATTTACTCAGCGCCAACAGGCACCAGCCGGTGTCTGCGGTTGAACTCCAGCGTCCGTCAGGTTTTAGACTCCTCAGGAGGAATCCGGCCAAATTGTCCAGTGCCGATCTAGAAGCTTCCGCAGAAAGACCGGCCATAAGTGCCACTGCAATTTCACGGTAAGTAGAATCCCTATAATTCGTTCGGATCACATCGAACTTTGGATCAATTTTAGCAAACAAGTCTGCTGCATCTTTCCGAGAAATCTGACCGGAGTGCAATCCGGAAAGGACAAGAAAGGCTTTTCCCTGGTTACCGAGTTTTTCAAAATTCTTCATAAACTCTGTGAATTGCTCCGGAGTCAGCATTTTACCCGCAGCTAAATTGAAGATAGCCAATTCTCTGGTCCATTCGGGATCAGAGCCTCGTGTTTCAACTACATCTTTTTTGAAGAGCCTGTCCTTGATAAATTCTCTGGCTTTCTGAAGCCTGTCGGCAGGCACGTCGATCTGAAATTGCTCAGCTATCGTTAAGGCATAGGTGGCATAAAGCGAACCCCACCATGAAATTTCGGTCTGGTCCGGCCAATACGAAAATCCGCCGTTTGCTTGTTGCATTGACAATAAGCGGTTTATCCCCGCTTTCAGAAATTTGTCTATTTCTTCAGAATTCAATCCCGGAATGACATTATTTTTGACGAGACTCTTAACCGCCGCTAAAGGAATGACCCCTGAACTGGTTTGTTCTACACATCCGTATGGATAATTGATGAGATACTTGATACTCGGTACGAGTCTGCTCCAATTGGTGCCGCTTAGATTAAGTCTGGCAGTTAAATTTGTGGTTTCCAAGACACTGGGGTCCAGTTTTCGCAGAGCATCAGGAAATGCCGCCTTTATCTCCCCGGTGGAGGAAATTTCGGCGGATTGTGCAGAGCGAATGGTAAGGAACTTGGAATAGATGGGAATGGTATGCTGAACGGCGTCTTTGAAGTCGCCTATCTCCGTTTTAAAAAGTCCCTCGAAAACAATTTTTTCCTGTGTGGTGATTCCTTTTGCTTCCGCGGACCCCCAGATGACGCTTTCACTATTTGCAGCGAGAGGGCTTGGCTTTTCGTCTAGTCCAATCTGAATCTTAGGGGTGGAATTCGCCATTACCGTAAATTGCCCGGCACCCGAGGTTTTGTTGTTGGCGGTAATAGGAAATTTTCCTTTATCTCCCACGACTAGGAAACGGGGCAACGAGGGTTCAATGAAGAACTCCTTAGTGACGATCATGTTTCGTTTACCCGAAACAAACCCGGCAGTCTTATCTGACACTACGGCATATATTCGGTAGGAAGTCGTTGTGTCCGGAAGTTTGAATGTAACGGAAGCATTCCCGTTCTTGTCGGTCAGCAATGCGGGGGTATAATAGGCGACGGGCCTGAAGTCCTTGCGCAAACTCGGACTAACCTCTCCCAATCCGGCACCTCCACCGGTCAGGGGCTTAGTCATCAAAATCCTGAATAGGTCTTGACTTATCAAGTCGAGTCTAAGGTCACCTGATTGTACGATCAATGGCAGTGTGAAGTTCAACAAAGGGGAAAGATCAGGCGTCTGAAATCGCGTCAGAGCAAGAATGGCTTCGTCTACAACGCAAACCGCAATTTCCGAAAGCACACCTTTGTTTGACTGATCAGTGACTTTAAATGAAATGGTCTTTTCTTCAGCCGGGCGACCCTTTAGCTCTGTTTGGTTGGGATCAATCTCAAGCTTCAATTTTGTTACTTCGCTACGGACACCCAGATTAATGTACCCGTAGTACAGAAATGGAACATCACTATCCACCTGACCCGAATAGATTGGGAACCCGGATCGCCCCGCAGGAGCCATAACGGAAACATATATGTTCGGGTTGAAATCCTCTTCAACCTTGAAATTAAATTTTCCTGTAGACCCGTTCAACTCGACGATTCGGTAATCAAAAATCCTGCCGTTTTCCACTGTGGCAAGGCATTTTTTTACCGGTCTGGGAACCGTGAACTGAACAGTTGCGGTATCCCCCGCTTTAAACTCTTTCCGATTTGATGAAAGCTGAATTTCATTCGCTGTGCGAACATCTTGATCAGCCTTTTCGCCGTTTCGTGGGTAATCCTGAGTCCAGCCTACGTCAAAGAGAGTTCTTGATGCATATTTTCCGGAAACATCTTCGTATTGGACCTCAATTAAGTATTCCCCCCCTTCGATAAAATCGAGTTGGACGAAAGCTTCTCCTTTTACGAGATTTTGTTGAGACCCATAAGCTTTGGCCCAGCCTTCTTCGTAATTGCTGGTCAGATTTCCTTGTTCATCTCTTTTTTCTGTATAAAAATAGCGCTTACGTAGAATCGATGTGCCGATCTTGCCGTCGCCGATTTTTTTACCTTCAGCATCAACCACAACGACCTTAAGGGTTGATGAATATCCTGAATCAACCTGTTTGGGATGCTGTTCCAGGCCAACGTAATACTTGGGTTGCGGACTGTATGTTTCCACCTCAGTGGCCGGCTCTCCATCAATATCCAATACGGTGGCAGAAATTTTTATCCCAAATGATCCCGTGAGCATTCGGGAGTCCAACGGTATGGTCACCGTCAGCTTACCGTCGCCGTCGAGAATGGATTCTCCTGATTCCAGAAATTGAGAGTCGGCACCCTCATAGCCGAACGAAAATCCTTCCCAACCCTTCACCTTGTTGCTAACCGGCACAAGCATGGCTTTCCAGCGAACAAGCCCGTTCTTGACCGGTCCACCGGTGTAGTACTTACCGGCAATGTTCACCTTCAAGTATTCTTCTTCTTTATTCACTCCTATGAAACCGGCATTCCTCTGCTTTTCCTTGGTGACGGACAAGGTGGCAAAGTGCCGAATCCGCTTAAATTCCTGAACTTGAAAGGTAGTAGAATAGATCTGGGATTGTTCGGATTTGTTGGAAGCCGTCACCTTGAGATTGTAAGTGCCTACGGGAAAGAATGTCTTTACTTGAAAAGAATCCCAACACGATCCAAATTCGCCCAAAGTGAGTTCTTTTGAATAGCTGACTTCCTCCCTAGGATTGATTATCTCTATTTTGACGCGATCCTTTTCCGGCGAGACGATTTCGCCATCCTGGAAAACCCGAGATACGAATTTGAAGTGGACCGTTTCCCCGGGTTTGTAGATTCCGCGTTCAGTAAAAACAACGCCTGTACGACTTCCCTGAAGTTCGGATTCGGACCCGGAAACCGTGACTTTTGTCGTTTGAAGCCTGAATTTGTCGAGATGAATGGAGGATGAATCGTCAGCTGTTGCCGCCACGACCCAATCGAGCTTTGCTATGTCCAGTCCTGCCGGTTTTAAACCGGTCGACTCTTTTCCAAATTGAACGGACGGATACTTATTTTCATGCTTAATCAAAAGCAATCCGTCATTATTTGTCTTCCCCACGAAGAATCTGCGGCCTTTTTCCCCAACGGCCATGATTTCCACATCCGGTACCGGCAATCCGGTATTAATGGATGTGAGCCAGATCAGAACCACGTCATTCGCGACTTTATAGCTGATGGAAAGGTCCGTTATATTTACTATTGTTTTGGTTTGAACATTGTTTGCATCGGCATCGGATAGATTCAGGTGCCAAAAACCCCCTTTTTCCGGACCTTTTCTAAAACTCAGGGGAAGAGAATAGTTCTTGATGGAATCCTTTGCCTCAGGAGAGAAAAAGACATCGGAATTCTTGTCCGCCGTGCCGAAAAAGTGAGGACTTATTTTTGATTTTGCGAGTTCAGATTTAATTTTTTCCGAGCGTTGCGTAATGTCCGATGGTGCGTGTTCATCGTCATCAGAGCCGTACGATGTCAGAGGCAATAGGTAAGGGAGTATTCTTTGAGCGGAACAATTGAACTTGGATATGTTTGACAGCGTCAAGGGAACTAGTTGCCGACCCTTCAATTCTACAACTGAACGTTTGCTCTTGAAGGCGATCTCTCTCGTGATTCCGGGACCGGAGAAAGCAAACTCGCCGGCCGACAAAAACGCTTTGCCGTTATCGATTTTCGCTTGTGAGACAATCAGTTTGTAAGATTTCTGATATTCAAAATCACCGGTGATGGAAAAAGTGCTGTAACCGTCCTTTTTTATCCGAAGATTAGCGACTTCCGGAACGACTTGGATATTTGATGATAATGCAGCTTGGGAAATCGAATCCGTCGTAGTAATTCTGATCCCCTTATCACGGGAATTTTTGAAGTAAGTTGCGACATTCGACACCGACACACTCTCAACTGAGACAAATTGGTAGACGTAATCTTTTGCCAACATTCGTCTGCCCACCGAGTCCGACAAGCCCTTATTGATTTGAATCTTTATTGTTTCAGGCTTGCTGGCCCCACCACGAGACACAATCTGAAACTGATTCGACGGTCCGGTAGGCTCCTCGGTGGAGCCGGGAATTTTCAGATCAAATGACTCAGGCCCGGTAGGACCGGAAACCGACAGATTGGACTTGAGATTGTCGGAAAAAACGGGATTACTGAATTGCAATCGGACACACCACTGATCCGACGGCACCGAGTAATCCCTGTAGGCATATACCGTGAGTGCTTCCGCTGCAAATCCGCAATTGAGTGGATTCAGAGCAAGTATAATGACGGATAATACGAAAGTGATCGAAAGAGAGCGCCTCATTTTCTACCTCCGCGAACTTCGTATGAATGAAGGCCATAGGCAATGAATTGAATGTGATCTAAAGTCTCGCAATCCAGTTCAAATCACGTTGATGATACTTTTCCAAGTATAAACCTTCTGGAAGTGTTTCCAATGTGCATTTTTGTTTTGGAGCAAAAAACCGATATTATAGTAACTCTTGGTAGTTCGGGAATTATAATAGTTCAGGGAGCTCCAAATGGTTATTCCTGGCCGAGCCCTTAAAAGTGTGTCATTGTCATCAACATAAGTAAAGCCATTGAAGTCCTGTATTTAAAGTCACCATCCTGTTTCGGATCCGCTGTGAGGCTAAATGAAAAAATCCTCGATCCCTTTTGCTTCTAATTCTGCAAAGGCCGCTGGAAATCTTGATCAGAGAGATGCTCTAAGGAGGGCCATGGATATTTCCGCTCAGAAGCGGGTTGCGGGAACACCGCCGGAATTCGCTGAATGGCGGGATCAAGCTTCCCAAATCAGAAGCTCGGTACTGGAGAATCTTAATTCATATGTAGACCGGTTTGAAGCGTCGGCCAAAGAAAAAGGTTCCGTCGTACATAGGGCTGCTGATGCGGAACAGGCCCGCAGATTGATATTGCAGATATTGACTGCAAACCGGAAAGAGAGAGTAGTCAAAGGGAAATCGATGTTGACCGAGGAAATTCATCTGAATGAATTCCTCGTTAAGAACGGAATATCTGTTCTGGAAACCGATCTGGGTGAATTCATCGTACAATTAGCCGGCGAACCTCCGTCGCACATCTTAGCACCGGCTCTCCATAAGAGCCGATTTCAAATCGGGAAGCTGTTTGCCGAGAAGTTAAACATCCCTTACGATGATGACCCTTCGAGATTAACTGAAGCCGCAAGGAAACATCTGAGAAATGAATTTCTAAGCTCCGACTGCGGAATCACCGGAGCAAACTTTGCTATAGCGGAAACGGGAAGTATTGTTCTGTTTTCAAACGAAGGCAACATAAGGATGGCTACAACCCTCTACCCGCTCCATATAGCCGTGGTGTCCATCGAAAAAATGCTCCCGAAATTGGCCGATCTGCCCGTCTTCACACGGCTTCTACCTCGTTCCGCTACGGGGCAGGCGATATCGACTTACGTTTCCGTCATCTCGGGACCTGAACCGAACTCTGAATTACATATCATTCTTCTGGACAATGGTCGATCGACAATCCTCGAAACGCAGTATCGAGAGATTCTTAAATGTATTCGCTGCAGCGTTTGCCTCAATAATTGCCCTGTTTACAGAGTACTTGGCGGTCACGCCTATGAATCAACGTATCCAGGTCCTATGGGTATGATTTTGACGAATCTTCTCGAAGGTATGGACCGTGGACACACCTTGTTGGACGCGAGTACATTATGCGGAGTATGTGGAGACCTCTGTCCTGTGAAAGTACCTCTGCCGAAATTGATCCGGAAGATGAGAGAAGAGCGTGTGTGCCGTGAATTAACACCATGGACCGAGAAATTATTGCTCAAGTTATTCGGTGCAGCAGTCTCAAAGCCCAATATATTTAAGCTGATGACGAAAGCGGCGCCCCATTTTAAGAACCTGCTCTTGAGACGAAGCTGAAGTTCATTCCACTAATCATGTTCAATTTCCCATACTGGATTTCGAACTATAGTCCGTTTTCCAGAGTGCCCAATCAACTGATCGTCATTCCAAGCAATTTGAACCGAGCCGGTATCGTAAAAAGGATTGACAATTTCAGTTCAGTTTACTAAAAATCCTTCCGGCACATTATAGAAATCCATTGTGAATTGAACGCTTTTTACCTTCAGGGGTTATTGGGCACGCTTCTTGATAGCCTAGACATTGAATGCACTGAAAATTCTTTGCTCATGCGTGGCCACCGTATTTCTCGGCATTTGTTGTTAATCTTTTAAGAAAAACGGGACCTTTCAACTTACTTGGATGTCATAAGTGCCCAATACCGGAGGTACATATGCCAATAGAAAAACTCCTTGCCGCTGCGGCGAGTCATGATATGGAAGCCGTCCATAAACTTATTTCATCCGGGCAACCTGTTGATTCGCGAGACGAGTTCGGCAGCACGGCCCTTATGGAGGCTGCTTTCGCCGGGGACATTTTGATGACGGAGTATCTTATTGGTCAAGGTGCCGATGTAAATGCGACGGATCGCGACGGATCAACTGCTCTTATGCGCGCATCAGTGCAGGGAAACCCGGTGGTTTTGAGAAAACTGATCGATGCCGGTGCAAAGGTGAACAGGCGTGACTGCCATGGGTTGACTGCATTGATTGAAGCCGCATTCTGGGGAAATCCGGAGGTGTTGAAATTGCTCGTGGATTCCGGTGCCGAACTCGACGCTTCCGATCTCTGGGGCAAAACCGCATTGACCTGGGCCGCTTTTCAGGGACATGTCGAAATAGTGGAGATCCTCCTAGATCATGGAGCGGACGCGCTCTCAATGGATGATTCCGGAAATCTCCCTATTAGCTGGGCTCGTTTCGAAGGTCACGATCGAATCGTCGATTTGTTATCAAAGAAGCAGTCCCATTGTTTTCATCTCGAATGCACAGGCGAGGGAGTCTACGGATATTAACCGTTAATAATCACTTTAAATAAAAAAGCCGCCGTATGGCGGCTTTTTTGGTGAGGGCGGCAAGGCCGATTAGCGTCCGGCGGCGAATTTCCAATATTTTTTTGGATCTTCGGTCACCAGATAAATGACTCGGACATCGTCTGCGTTTAATGCCTGAGTTTTTGGGTGGGTCTTCTTCATTTCCTCGACACGCTGCTTCGCAAGTTCGAGTATCTTGTCTCGTTCTCCGAAAACCATCGCCCCGGTCGGACATGACTTAACACAAGCGGGCGGTAGATTGTTCGTGATCCGATCAAAACACATGGTACATTTGCTTATCATTTTGGATTTGGCGTCTTGGCGAGGAACGTCAAAGGGACACCCTTCTCGAGTCGCTTTGAAATCAAGCTGAGCCGTTTTGGGGGTGTAAATCACAGCTCCCGTTTTTTCGTCGATTACGATTTCATCATTTTCCGCTGCAGCCATACATCCGGGGGACAAACAATGGCGGCATTGATCCGTAAAAAAGAACCAGAAAGCTAGACCTTTTTCGTCCTTACCCTCTGAAAATCTTACGGTCTTGTAGGTTTCATACGTAAAATCTCTCGGATTTTCGTGTGTTCCTTCTTGGGTGGTTTTTGTAGCCGGTAATTGATTCCACTGTTTGCACGCGACCTGACAGCCACGGCAAGCAGTACATTTGGAGGTGTCAACTAATATTGAAAATCCTGACATGCTGCACCCCCTATACCTTTACCACATTGACCATGAATGCTTTGGATTCCGGAATCATAGTATTCGGATCACCAACATTCGGGGTCAATAAGTTGACGTTATCGCCGCCGTCCTTAGGAGTAAGCCAGCCGAAGCACCATGGCATACCTACTTGATGGACGGTCACACTTCCGATCTGGAACGGTCTGAATCTGGTCGTGACTATAGCATTGGCCATGACCTCTCCTCTGGGAGAAGTTACTTTGACCTTTTCACCGTTCTTGATTTGCCTGAGTTGAGCCAACTCTTCGCTCATTTCAACAAACATCTGAGGTTCGGCTTCAATGAGCCAAGGCTGCCATCTCGTCATACAACCCGTTTGCCAATGCTCCGTTACACGGTATGTGGTCGCAACGAACGGGAATCTCGGGTCGCAGGTGAGGTGTTTATCTAGTTCACCTTTGAAGATCTTTATGGTCGGGTTATTGTACTGATTCGACATCGGGTTCTTGGCAATCGGACATTCCAGTGGTTCATAGTGCTCGGGGAATGGTCCGTCGTTCAAACCCGGTCCGAACAATCTGCCGAAACCTTCTACGGTCATGATGAACGGATTCTTTCCTTTTTCCTTGTCCGCCATGGGTGGAGCAGGACCGTCAGGAACATCGCCGACCCATTTGCCGTCTTTCCATTCTATTAATGGCCGCTTTGGATTCCAGGGTTTACCTTCCAAGTCAACTGATGCTCGGTTATAGATGATTCTGCGGTTCATGGGCCAACACCAAGACCATTGTGAGAATAGACCCAGGCCGGTGGGATCATCTTTCTTTCGGCGAGCCATCATGTTGCCGTCGTTTAAATAACTTCCGCAATAGAGCCAGTTACCGCTTGATGTACTACCGTCTGCTTGCAGATTCGGAAATCCCGGAACGAGATCGCCCTTTTTGAACTGTTTCCCGCCGACTTCCATGTCTTTGAGAAAATATCCGTTTATCTGTTTTGCAACGGCATGAGGATCGAAGTGGCCCTTTTGATCCACGTAATCCCATTTCAAGTTAAGAATGGGTTCAGGATACTTGCCGCCCTGCTTATACAGAGCCTTGATCTTGTTCATCAACTCGATGACGATGTCGCCGTCAGGCTTGGCGTCTCCGGGGGGCTCAGCGGCTTTGTAGCGCCATTGGGCCCAGCGTCCGCTATTTGAGATGCTTCCTTCCTTCTCGACGGAAGCAGCGCAAGGAAGCATGAACACTTCAGTCTTGATCTTTTTAGGATCCATCCCGGGACCCTTCCAGAAAGACCCGGTCTCGTTGTCGAATATGTTCACATTGACAAGCCAATCGAGCTTACCTAACGCCTGTCTGACTTTATTCGCATTTGCGCCGCTGCATGCCGGATTCTGACCCCAAGCGAAAAAGCCTTTGATTTTGCCGGCATACATGTCATCGAACAAATTCAGCCAGGAAAAGTTTTGGCCCGGATCAAGCTTTGGGAGCCAATTGAATCCAAAATCATTTTCCTTGGTTGCTGCATCGCCCCAAAGGGCCTTAAGCAAGCTCACGGAATATTTTGGATAATTTGACCACCAATTGACCGAACGTGGATCTGGGCTCTTCGGTGTGCTCTCGTTATTGTAGGCTTCCAAGGTCTGCTGAGTCGAGGAAATCGACTTCAGGTATCCGGGAAGAATGTGGAACAAGAGAGCCTGGTCCGTGGAACCCTGCACATTGGACTCACCCCTGAGGGCATTAACTCCGCCACCTGCTATTCCGACATTTCCTAACAGGAGCTGTATGATAGCCATGGCTCGAATGTTCTGAACACCAACAGTGTGTTGGGTCCATCCCATGGCATACATGATCGTTCCGGCCTTGTCCGCTGTCCCGGTGGCGGCATAAGCCTCATACACCTTGAGCAGGTCTTCTTTAGGAGTACCTGTAATCTCCACGACCTTGTCCACGGTGTAGCGATCGTAATGGTTCTTTAATAGTTGGAAAACGCTCTTGGGATCCTGGAGCTTTTCGTCACGTAGTATGAGGCCCTTGTCATCTTTTTTGAAAGACCAAGCACCTTTATCATACGCTCGGGTATCCTTGTTGTAACCAGTGAAAAGTCCGTCTTCAAATCCAAACTTATCGCCGACTAAGAAAGAAGCGTTCGTATAATGCAGAACGTACTCGGGGAAATACTTTTTGTTATCAATGATGTACTTGATCAATCCACCCAAGAAGGCAATGTCCGTTCCTGACCTGAGTGGAGCATAGATGTCCGCCTTGGCTGAAGTTTGCGTGTACCGAGGGTCGACGGATATCAGTATTCCACCTTTATCTTTGGCCCTCTGAACCCATTTCATGGAAATGGGATGGTTCGCGGCAGCATTGCTGCCCATTACCAAAATGCAATCACTGTTTTTTAAATCTATCCAGTGATTGGTCATTGCACCGCGCCCGAACGACTCTGCCAGAGCCGCAACAGTTGCGCTGTGTCATATACGGGCCTGGTGTTCAATCCAAACGAGGCCTAATGCTCTCATCATCGCCTGAAGCGGCCAAAGTTCCTCATTGTCGAGGGCGGCGCTTCCGATGTGAGCGATGGCCTGGACTCTATTTACCGGCTCACCTTTGGCATTTTTCTCGATGAAATTCGCATCTCTCGTGGCCTTAACTTTCTTTGCGATCTCATTGAGCGCCCAATCCCAGGTCTTTTCCTGCCATTTGTCGCTGTTCGGAGCTCTATAAAGTACTTTTTTCAAGCGATCCGCATTGTTTTCGGTCGTTTGAAATAGCGCAGCTCCTTTGGCACAAAGGGAACCTTCATTGATCGGAGAATCAGGATCACCTTCCGTGTTGATGATCTTTTTTGAGGCATTATCCGTGCTGCATATGATGCTGCAGCCGACCGCACAATAGGGGCAAACCGTTGTTGACTGTTTGGCTGATTTAACCTTGTCGATCTTAAGCTCTTGGGCAAACGCTTTTGCCGGCCCAGTATCAATTCCCAAGGAAGTCAATGCCAAACCTGCTCCGACGGCACCCGAGATTGCGAGGAATTCTCGGCGCGTCCACGTCATCAGTATCTCCTTTCCGACAGAGTTAATTATAAAATCTGGTGGAGTTCCCCCGATATGAAGTAAATGGGAATTCACGCCAAAGTGCATAGGAGCCGAACCAGTCTAAATCGGGAACACGTGCACAAAAAATACCGAAAAGTCAGTAATCTGAACCATAAAAAGAAAGGTCCGGCAGCAAGCCAAATAAATCAGGAAGGAAAGAAAACGTCAACACGGATTTTATAGAGGTGTAGATAAAGATATTGGAATAACAAATAATTGCATAACTTTCCGAAGGTGTTTCTTTATGTCAAAACTGACGTAACCTAATTGGAGACTCCATTATTCACTCACTCAAGAATATTCATTGGACTGAACTTATTACGGCCACTCCGTTGTTTGCCTTTCTCTCATAACCTCAGAATCACTGACCGAAATGAGAGAAGGCTTCCGATTCTACTCATTTATCCGGTACCTTTTATTACCACGAGAAGCATCTTGAACCGCATTACGGCATTGACCGAATGGGGGACTTGCGCCGGCATAGCTATTACTTCGCCTGCTTTCACCGTGAAATCCTTGCCGCCGATGTTAATTGCCGCTTCTCCATCCAATACATAAAGGAAAGCATCTCCGGCGGCAGTATGTGTACTGAGGCCTTCGCCTGCATCAAAAGCAAACAACGTGAGGCTCATGACATTGGTTTGAGCAAAGGTGCGACTGACGACTCTGCCTTCTTCGTAAGTTACCAAATCGCTCAGCACCAGGGGGTCGGAAAATGGGATATTTTTAATAAACATTTCAATCCTCCTACACATTTCCTACGATACTATGTACATAAATCATAAAGTCGCTCTTATCAAAAGGAAAGTCACACATGCTCAGAAAGGCTATTCAAGAAAACTCGAACATCTTAAAATATGAGTGCGACTCGACACAAATTCATGTAACTTAAAAACAAGAGCTTTTACCGGCAATCTGTTGTGAACATGACCCCAAATAATGTGGACAATTGAAAACGGGATCATGTGAAATAATTTCAACAGCAGGGGATTCGAGTGAAAGAAACATTAGCCGAATTATTGAATACCGACAAACGGATCCAAGCCGCCATACGCCAAATATCGGGTGCCGTCCTCGAATACAGCCAAAAATTACATGGGGTCCAGCCGGCGAGAGATCATCTGCAGACGAGCTATGCAGAGACAATCAAAGACTTCGAAAAAATTCGAGGGGGCCAATTATTTTACCCATACCTGGGTTCGGGAATCGGAAACGGACCGCTGGTCGAATTGGCGGATGGAAGCGTCAAATATGATTTCATTTCAGGCATAGGGGTTCATTATTTCGGACATTCACATACGGGCATTATAGAAGCCTCCTTGAGGGCGGCTTTCCGTGACACTGTAATGCAGGGAAACCTGCAGCAGGAATTTGCGGCTTCAAAAGTATCTGAGCTACTCTTGAGAGGTGCGAATCAATGTGGGGCTAACCTAGAACATTGTTTTCTCACATCCAGTGGAGCCATGGCTAACGAAAATGCATTGAAAATAATCTTTCAAAAGAAGTTTCCTGCCGATCGCATACTAGCATTTAGCGGCTCATTCGCCGGTCGAACCAATGTGTTGGCTCATATTACCGATAAACCGGCGTTTCGCGTGGGATTACCGAGAACTATCCCCGTAGATTACATCCCGTTTTACGATCCGAACGGAAATAGTCAAACCTTCGTTCTGCTGGAAAAGATTCTTAGCCGATACCCCGGGCAACATGCGGCCATGCTCTTTGAGTTAGTGCAGGGCGAAGGTGGGTTCAAACCCGGTGATGGTGTTTTTTTCCAGAGAATAATGGATATCCTAA
Source organism: uncultured Syntrophaceae bacterium (assembly GCA_964613745.1). Taxonomy (GTDB): domain Bacteria; phylum Desulfobacterota; class Desulfomonilia; order Desulfomonilales; family Desulfomonilaceae; genus CAZTJA01. The sequence continues at coordinate 22,573 of CAZTJA010000002.1, read as the reverse complement.
AAAAACACGGCATTCTCGTGTTTGTTGACGAAATACAAACCTTCGGACGAACTCCTGCACTATTTGCGTTCCAACATTTCGGTCTCAGTAGTTACGTCGACATAGTCACCGTCGCAAAAGCAACTCAAGTCGCAGCAACTTTGTTCACGGCTGGTCTAAACCCCAAGCCTGGACTACTAAGCCAGACATTTACGTCCGCTACTTCAGCTCTATATTCGGCCGAATACATTCTTGAGAATCTTCTCGCGGGGGATTTCTTTGGAGTTCACGGCCGTATAAACGTTCTGCACAATCATTTCGTCTCACGCTTAGATGGATTAAGCCGGAAGTATCCTGATCTGGTGAGCGGCCCGTTCGGGATAGGTGCAATGATCTGTTTCACATTCAAGAAAGGCGAATTTGAAGCATCGAAGAATTTCTTGAAGCGTTTATTTACGAACGGAGCGATTGCTTTTTACGCAGGTTCGGAACCTACACGGATCAGGTTTCTTATTCCAGTCGGATGCACAACTCCTCAGCACATTGATGACGTGGTGAACATTATAGAAGCCACATTAATTGAATCTAGCCGGCAAGAGCAGTGAACATGATCGTCATTAGACCTGTGGAAAATCGCGACCTACAAAGACTTTTTGAGTTGGCCAATCAAGCGAATTATGGTCTGACCAACTTGCCGAAGGACAAGAGTCTTCTCAAGAGAAGAATAGAGGAATCAATTCAGAGTTTTGGGAAAAAAACGGTGAAGCCTCGTGGTGAACTGTACATGTTCGTACTTGAAGATCTTGAAACCGGCTCCGTTGAAGGAACGAGCTGCATAATATCCAAAATCGGGGGATTTGAACCCTTCTACACGTATCGAATTGAAAGTGCAGTTCGCGAATCGGAAGTCCTCCACATTCGGAAGGAAGTTCAGACCCTCCACTTAGTCCAGGAGCACAGCGGACCAAGTGAAATAGGCGGTTTGTATCTGAACCCCGATTACCGGAAAAAGGGCGTGGGGCGTCTACTTTCGTTGTTTCGTTTTCTTTTTATGGCTGAACACCCCGAAAAATTTGAGCCTGCCATAATCGCAGAAATGAGAGGGGTAGTAGATGCTTCAGGTCATTCTCCGTTCTGGGATGCCCTCGGAGCAAAATTCTTCGATCTTGATTACCAGGAAGCCGATTTGTTGAGCGTCATGGATAAGAGATTTATTGCCGATCTAATGCCGGAGTTTCCCATTTATATTCCATTATTACCGGAAGCGGCCCAGAGGGTTATAGGTCAAGTCCACGAGAACACGAAACCCGCTCTTAATATGCTTATGGAGGAGGGTTTCATGATGAGCGACATGGTAGATATATTCGAAGCGGGTCCGATTATTTTTTGCAGACTGGATCAGGTTCGCATTATTCAGGAAAGCAGGTCCGGAATTGTTAAAGAGGTGGTACAGGAACCTTTGGACTCGATGCCTTACATAATCATCAATACGGGACGCAAGTTCAGGGCGACGAGTGGAAATGTTGTTCAAAGGAACGATGGTCTGATGATAACTGAATCCATTTCGGACCTTTTAGGGGTGAAACCCGGTCAGCGAATCATCTTTAGCTCCATGAGGCCGTCCGGCAAATCCCGATGAATACAAGGGCCAAGAATTATATAGACGGCAGCTGGGCGCAAGCTGAGGGTCCGGATTTCGAATCAGTAGATCCAAGCACAGAATGCGTAAATTGGACTGGTGCGGCATCTAGATCTTCTGATATTAGCCGTGCAATGCAAGCCGCCGCGAATTCGTTTAGAATTTGGGGCAAGCTCCCTTTTCCCAAACGTCGCGAGTTTATAGAAAAGTTCCGGGATCTGCTGTCCCGAAACCGATTACAAATGGGAGACGCAATTTGCGCTGATACCGGTAAACCAAGATGGGAAGCCGACCAAGAAGTCTCCGCAATGATCGGCAAAGTTGAACATGCCGTTTCAGCTTACCTAGAAAGAACCTCTGAGACCAGCTTTGTCGTTCCTCCTGCCCAAGCATCAATAAGATTCCTGCCCCACGGTGTCGTTGCAGTCTTCGGCCCTTTTAATTTACCCGGTCACCTGCCGAATGCGCACATCATTCCAGCCTTGCTGGCGGGAAACACCGTCGTCTTCAAACCTAGTGAACAGTCCCCCATTACTGCAGAATTATTGACTCAAATGTGGATCGAAACCGGTATTCCCCACGGAGTAATAAATCTGGTTCAAGGGGATCGTGACACAGGCCGCATTCTGTCCGAAACTCCTGGTTTAAATGGAATATTTTTCACCGGAAGTGAAGCCGTTGGTAGGACTATTCACAAATTGTATGGGGGACGTCCTGAAGTCATTCTGGCACTCGAAATGGGGGGCAACAATCCTCTAGTTTTTTCGGACACCCAGAATGTAACCACAGCCGCATTGATCACCATTGAATCGGCTTTTATCACTTCCGGCCAACGATGTACGTGCGCTCGAAGATTGATAGTCGTCCAAGGTGGTCAAACGCAATCATTTATCTCGGAACTCCTACGACTAATTGAGTCTATCCAAGTTGGACCGCACTGGTCTGACCCAGAGCCTTTCATGGGACCACTCATTTCGGGTAGATCAGTTGAAATGCTCCTTCAGGCGGAAGATTCAATGATCCATCTCGGGGGAAACTCCCTGAAGCGTTTGTCCAGACCGGAGAGCAGGGGTTATTTCCTTAAGCCCGGATTGATCGATGTGACAAACATGAGCCGGAGGGCTGATACTGAGTTTTTCGGACCGTTACTCCAGGTGATATTTGTTAAAAGTTTTGATGACGCAATTGAGGAGGCAAACAATACGAAATATGGTTTGTCCGGCGGCTTGATATCGGATCGACCTGAATTTTTTGAAAAGTTTCGAACTCAGGTCCGAGCGGGCATCATAAATTGGAACAGGCAAACCACCGGTGCTTTGAGTAAACTCCCTTTCGGAGGAATAGGGTTGAGCGGCAACCACAGGCCAAGCGGATATTTTGCTGCCGATTACTGTTCGTACCCTGTGGCCTCGATCGAAGTGCCTAGACCCGAATACACGAACATTACCGGCATTTTGAGTTAATCACGTGGAAGCGAATTTCGACGTTCTTACCGGTCCCAGCCATAATTTTGCAGGTCTGGCCCACGGCAACTTGGCCGCTCAGGCAAATGCGCTCAATGCTTCCAATCCTAGGGCGGCGGCACTTCAGCACCTAGAAAAAATAAAATTCATATCAGAGTTGGCATCTTGGCAGGGGATGCTCCCTCCTCATAACAGGCCTCATTTTCCCGTACTTCGTGAGTTAGGTTTCACAGGGACTGAAATGCAAATCCTCGAAAAGGCCGCAAAACAGGCGCCTATGATACTGGCGGCCTGTTATAGTTCTTCAAGCATGTGGGCCGCCAATGCCGTGACCGTTTCACCTTCACCCGATACTGCAGACGGGAAAATCCATCTCACGCCGGCAAATTTGGTGTCGCAACTTCACCGAGGAATAGAGACCGACTGCACATCGAAAGTTCTTCGACAAACTTTCCAAGGAGATACATTTGTCCATCATCGGCCTTTGCCGAAATGCTTAACTACTTCGGATGAAGGGGCTGCGAATCATATTCGTTTGTGTGCTGAACATGATCAACCTGGAATAGAAATTTTTGTGTATGGAAGAACTGTTTACGCACCGACGTCCTCTGAACCTAAACGATACCCGGCTCGGCAAACGTTTGAAGCATCAGCCGCTGTTTCTCGCCTCCATTTTCTCAGGGATGACGCGACTGTTTTTTTACTTCAGAATCCTTATGCAATTGATGCGGGCGTATTTCACAACGATGTCATTTCAGTAGGAAACGAACGTGTATTCCTCTTCCACGAAGAATCCTTTGCTGATTCCAAAGCCATCGATTTGATCAAGCACGCTTTCGAAGAATACTGCAAATGCCCCCTCGTTTCTTTGAAGGTTTCGTCGAAGGATTTGCCTCTGAAAGATGCGGTAGACTCATATATTTTTAATAGTCAGCTCCTAACCACTACCAACGGAAGAATGGCCCTTGTAGCTCCAATTGAATGCAAAGAAAATGTAAGATCAAGGCAAGTTCTTGAATATTTTCGGTCTGAGTCGCGCGGGACAATATCTGATATCTATTTTCTTGATGTCAGAGAAAGTATGAGGAACGGAGGAGGACCGGCATGCCTGAGATTCCGAATGGTTTTGAATGAGTCCGAATTCCAGCATGTAAAACCGAGCGTCTGGTTCAACATGAATGTATACGGTGAAACAATGGAAGTTATTAACAAATACTACCGGGACAATTTAGAATTGAATGATCTGCGCGATCCCAACCTGTTAATCGAAACAAGGACAGCTCTGGATGAAATAAGTCAAATTCTCGGATACCGGGATTTATATGATTTCCAAAGAAACTAACGATTTTTGGAAAACTTTTTGGCCAATCGATCCACTATTTCGTCGGCAAGTTTGTCCACCAACTCGTCTCTCAATCTCTCCATTATCTTTTCGGCAATTTCATCCGCCAAACTTTCGGAAGTTTCTTCAGCCGTGACTATGAGCGTCTGGTTGGTGGAGAAATCAGATTCCGTGACGTCATCGGTTACAACAATATTGTCTTCCTCATAGGGAACGGGTTCAAAATCAGCCGCGGAAAAATCCTCTTTAGGCTCCAGTCCTATAAAGTCCTTCGGTTTGCTATTCGGTCCGGCGTGTCCGATTGAATGGTCGGCACCATTCTTTGGAACAGGTTTGGGTAATGACTTCTTCGGATCTATACCGGTGTCCTTAATTGACTTACTTTCGAGCTTATTCTTTTCAGCATCATCCGGATCACTAATATGCCTTAGAAACGTCGATGTCATGCCCGAACCGGACCCGCCTATGTTTATTTTCTCAAATTCGGAGATGTCGTACCTAAAATCGTGGTTTAAATACTTTATAAAACAGTCTGATCGTTGCGAAGGCAATTTGCTGTTCACGGTTTCCGGCAGCCGCATCATCGCATCAACAGTTATTGCGGATTTGCATTGGAAGTAATGATTAATACGACTGAGGAGTGTTTCTATCTCCTGTACATTTCTTATTAAAAGGGGATCTTTGAGAAGCCAGTAAAGATGCAAACCGTAACCGGATTCAATTATTATTGATGGTGGAAGGGGAAAACTGCGAACTGCTTTTGCTGCCTGGGGATGACCCAGGAAATGATTCTCCTTGCCTGAATAGCCTTCGGAATCCAAATCGAGACCTGCCCACAAAGTGGTTATAACCCGAATGTGGGATTTGTCGGGTTTCATACTCTCACGCGGGCATACACCAAAAAATACGTTCTGATCTTCGGGATATATTTCTTTTGCCAGGATTTCAGTGTTTGGAAAATACCTGTTAGTTGTTTTCTTGTCCGCCGTTCTAATGGTTCGGACTAAGATAAATCCTTCACGCCGATGGAAATAATCCTGGAAAAGTGCCTCAAGGAAGTCTTTCCGTGTAAATCGTGGCATGATCAACCTTGTGGAACAGAAGTAAACCTTACCCTAATTTTTTCGACTGCCAATGTCAATATTTTGTTGAATTCACCACGGCTTATATGCTGATTGTTCCTGATTGCTTCAATCTATTCCGTTATGTGATCTAAAGTTGACTCCCGACTCCAAAATTGATGAAATAAAATCTAAGTTTCTCGCAAGAATCCCAGGAGAGATAATTATCAAGCTCCATAGCTGGACATAAACACCAATTTGTGATAGGAACACTATATTCTCGTCCCCTTGGAAGATGAGAACCTGAAATCAAGGAGGCAAAAAATGAGGAAGTTAGGGTTGCTGGTCGTCGCTTTAGCGGCAGTCGGCGTAGTTTGCTGTGCATTTTCACAGCCGGCTGATGCGTTTTTCGGTAAACTGTTCGGTGGCAAGTCTTGTGGTCCCGCTTATGGAGCCTGTGCCCCGGCCCCTTGCTATTACACCTATTGCTGCCCCGCTCCGGTTGTCCCGGCATGCGGCGTTTACAAGATGAAAAAAGGTGTAAAGAAGGCCAAGAAAACTACAAAGTAATTCTTATGCTAAAGGGAAAGGTAGCCGGCTGGAGTTTCGGCTCCATCGGACAAGGGGATAACGCGAGTTTTCGCCGCCGCGAAAACCTTTCCCCAACTGATCCGATCTGAAAAGATCAAGCATTTATCATCGCGATCATAGAATTTTATGGGGGAAATTAATCCCCCATTTATTTTACGCTGCCTGTTACTTCCAGTGCCGTTGTCTTCAGTATTGTAAATATCCTATCCAACCATTCTTCGTGTTCCGGTTTCATGAGGCAAGCCCTTAAACAGGTGATATGGTCCTGGTCCCAATCAATATGTATTCCGTGTGGCTCGAGCATGCGGCGTGGGATGATCGCCTTAGCAATATGGATGTCCTTAGAAGCCAATTCTGAAAAATATTCATCCGACAGGCGAGAACACTCCGAAGCGGATGATCCACGAAGCAACCAGATGACAATATCGAGTTCCGGTTCGAACGCCGTCACAAATACGGCTTCGTCTTTCAAACGCGAATACAGCTCAAGAGCTGCGGATCTGCAACTCGAAAGATTCCCGGCAAATTCTCCCTTCTCCTTCATTGGGAAAAGCTTTTGTGTAGCCCAGAGTGCAACCGCAGATGCACCCGGCCTGGAGCATTCGAGGCTAATCTCACCCAAATGAAGTTCCTCTGAGGTGAAGTACGTGTAAGGCGATTCATGTTGGTAAAATTTACCGATTTTAGGATCTTTAAAAAGTACGCAACCGCAGCCATAAGGCTGTAGACCGTGTTTGTGCGGATCAACAACTAGGGAATCCGCTTCGGATATATGATCGAATGCCGCTCGGCTTTCAGCAGCAAGGTTATCGGATAAGACATAGTAGCCGCCATATGCTGAATCGACGTGAATTCTAAAACCAAATTGTTCCTGCAGCTTGAGGATTGTGACCAGCGGATCAATTGAACCTGTCGCTGTCGTTCCTAACGTAGCCACCACCGTACCAATGTTCTCGGATTCAAGTACCTGCCGTAGATGATCCATATCCATTCTACCTTTGTGGTCACAGGGTATATCGAGGAACGGAATGGATAAGACACCGCAGATTCTGTGATGCGTGTAGTGAGCCTGCTTTGAAGCGACGATCAGTTTGCCGGGATGTAATCGACTTGCAATCCAGAGGGCTTCCAAGTTGGCCATGGTACCTCCGCTGGTGAGGTGGCCGAGGTGATCCGTCCATCCAAACATTTTAGCAATTGCAGCCACCGCCTCCTTTTCCATAATCGAACTGGCCCTTCCGCCGTCAATCGCATGATTATTAGGATTAATCAACAAGGACAGGGAATATGCAAGGCGGGCTATCGGGTGCGGAGGTTTAATCATTTGACCCAGATAGTACGGATGGTGGTAGGGATAATTGTCTTTCATACGTTCCGCAGTCAGCATAAGAACAGATTGAACTTGATCCCAATCCGACTTGGGGGTGAAACGTGGTAGGGAATCAAATTTCCCCTCGAGTTCCCGAATAGCCTTAAACAGAATGTCCATTCCCATTTCCCATTCCATTCCGATCCTCCTAAAAACCTGATGTAATCATTTCAGCTAGGGCGTTGATATGTTATTATCGTTCAACTCTAATCGCATGTTCGTTCTCAAGAATGTCATACGACGCTAGTCCGTATTTTTTAGGAAACTGATCATCAATGCTGTTTTCCGATCTAGTACAAGTCTCCTTCAAACAAATATACCGAAACAGACGTCGCTACAAAGGATCAATCATCGGAACCGCATTAGGAATTGCGGGACTAATTACGGTCATGACGATCGGTGATTCTGTTGAGAGTTCTCTCGGAAAAAATCTAGAGATCCTTGGAAGTGCTACAATAGTCAAGGCACAATGGGAAGTCTCTCGATCCAAGCGTTGGCACCACGGTCAATTTTATGACAATGACTTGCAGGCTCTCAGGCGTATTCCTAATGTCTCATCAGTGAGTGCGACAATCTGGAGCAGCAGCAAAGTAAGTTTTGAAAAAAAATCCATGACCGCGAGGATCGGGGGGGTCGAACATGTTTTCTTTGACACGCTCTATTTGCCCATAGATGTGGGACGCCGACTCACGGCATTCGATGTTCAGCAAAAAAGTCATGCTTGCATAATAGGACGCAAGGTTGAACAAATTTTATTCAAAGGTGGTAGCGCTATAGGGAATATTTTACTTATACAGGGAATCCCGTTCAACATAGTGGGAATACTTGGTGGAGCGGAGGATCCCGACTACTTGCAAACGGTTCTCATTCCCATATCAACCGCCAAATCAAAATTGCAGGGCATGTCCGAGATAAGAGACCTCTACATACGATCAAAGGACTGGGATTCCGTGCCTCGTGTAAGTGCCGACGTGTCGAAAATACTTAAAAGTAATCAAACCGGGTATGAAGATTCGCTTCTTGTAAATTATTATCCCGAGCGGATCAAATCAATTCAGACCATAGTCTTTATATTCAAGTTTTTCCTTTACGCAGCAATCTTTGTAACATTAATTCTTGGCGGCATAGGAATCATGAACGTGATGTTGTCCGTAGTTGCCGAACGAACTCGAGAAATCGGTCTCAGACAGGCGGTCGGTGCGACGGAAGACATGATCATACTTCAGTTTTTGTTTGAGTCATTCTCAGTCAGCATGATTGGGGCCATTCTTGGCATTCTTGCGGCTATTGTCGCCGTAAACGGCCTCGAAGCTCTCCTCAGAATTTCTTCGGGTAAGATGACCCTATTGATCAGCATGATGATGTCCGTAGTTGTCGGAACGTTATTAGGTGTCCTTTCGGGCCTCATTCCCGCAAAAAAAGCGGGCAAACTCAATGCAGTTGATGCTATGAAATTCGAATAGTAAGAGAGGCGAAATGAAAATCGGTATTCCGAAAGAAATCAAGGCTGACGAGTACAGAGTGGGCATGACTCCCCCGGGAGTCGCTCTGCTAAAAAGTCACGGTCACGAAGTCTACGTGCAAAGAGGGGCAGGAGAAGGATGCCGCATTTCTAATGAGGAATACGTAAATGCGGGAGCGGAATTGATCGAAGATGCCCGGAATCTTTACGGACTTTCTGACATGGTGGTGAAAGTCAAGGAACCCCAAGACTCTGAATATGATCTTCTGAAAGACAGCCAAATTCTTTTTGCATATTTGCATTTGGCCCCAGCAGTTGAACTCACTGCATCTTTGCTTAAGAATAGAGTTACAGCCGTTGCCTACGAGACTATTCAGATGGAAGACGGCTCTCTGCCGTTGCTTATTCCTATGTCCGAAGTAGCAGGCAGAATGGCCGTTCAGATTGGTGCTCATTTTCTGGAGAAACCTCATGGCGGTAGAGGTATTCTCCTGGGTGGAGTTCCGGGAGTTCATAGAGGCAAGGTGACGGTTCTCGGAGCGGGCACGGTAGGTCAGGCCGCCACAAAGATAGCCATCGGGATGGGTGCCGATGTTACCACAATCGATTTGGATCAAAGCAGGCTCAGAATGCTGGATGATCTCTATGGAAACCGCATAACCACAGTGATTTCAAGTAAGGAAAACATCTGGAACTCCGTCGTTCATAGTCATCTGGTGATTGGTTCCGTTTTGATACCAGGTGCACGAGCTCCAAGACTCGTAACCCGAGACATGATTAAGGAAATGAAAGCCGGTTCAGTAATTGTAGATGTATCGATAGATCAGGGTGGTTGCATAGAAACTTCTCGACCGACCACTCACCGAAATCCGACATTCGTTGTGGACGATGTTCTCCATTATTGCGTTCCCAACATGCCCGGAGCAGTGGCCCGGACCTCTACGTTCGCATTAACAAACATCACGCTGCCGTATGTACTTAAATTAGCTGATCAAGGCGGCATTGAACAGGCTGTAACGGGTGATGCACCTCTGGCCAAAGGCGTCAATTGCTACAAAGGTCATGTCACGTATGAACAAGTAGCTGAAGCCCTCAATTATGACTATCGACCGCTTAATGAATTGGTTTATCGCTGATTCGAACAGTCCGGCGGGAAATTCTGTCGGCAGGATGATTTCGATTTCCAATCTTCTAAGTCCTCAAGTATCTGCTTTCCAATGGCGTATTTGTCGAAATGCAGGGATTTGCCTTGACCGTTTTGATTGAGCATGTCCAATATAAGCTCTTCCGTGCCTGATCCAAGTATTTGTTCTTCGGTCACCGTGCGAAGTCTTTCGTCGCCTATATTCCTTACCCTAAGTTCCTGTTCCCCGCTGCCGTGGCTTTCTGGAATTAATATTGCCTTTGCTCCGGTAAGTAATATCTCGTTAACGGTATTATATCCGGCCCGCGAAATCACTAATTCACTATGCCTAATGAGTTCCACGAGATCCGGGGCGAAATCGAGGCACTTGATCTGACTGCCTGATGATTGTCGCTTAATGTCCATGGCGCAAGCGTGGTCCATGTAGGGATCCAGAACCATCACCGGTTGGAAATTGAATGCATTGCGAATGTTCTCAAATGCTTGAACCAACCGACCCGAAATAGCACAAACTTTCTGATTTCTTCCTAAAGATACAACCACCAGTTTTTCATCCGGTAAACCGAGCCGGTTCAGGACTGCAGATCTTGAAGGTAATTCAGGATATGTTCTATTCGTGATCTTTCCTAAGTATTTTATTTTTTTCTCCAGCTCTGGGTCATTACCCAGAAACTGCTTGTTTATATCAATTACTTCCCTGTCTTCCAAAACGTACATGAAATCGTAAAGTGCGCCTATGTTGATGCTCTCAGATCGATGCCTTGGATTCTGATAGGGAATTCTCAGCAGAGGCACCCACTTCATGATCCCTCGGCAGATGTGTGCCAGTGCAAAATCCACAGGACCGCCTTTTCTCATCCATTTTTTCATCAGAAGCGGAATCAATTCACTCATCTGGCCGGTCATGTTGTGTTCAATAAGTAGAGCGTCCGGTTGAAAAAAATCGAAGGTGGCCATTATGATTTGTTGTCGGAAATCAAATATTTCTTCCAATTCGAATCCCGAGAGATATCGCGATTGCATTGGGCTGTTGGGCTTATCGATATCGATTTTTATGGAGGGGAGTTTTATCACTTCAATACCTTCAGCCATAAAAACCTGAGGTACAGAAGTGCCGCAAATGACAAGAAAATCTATGTCAGGCCGCCATTTTTTCATCCCCGTTAAAACAGCCAGTGTGCGGAACGCATGACCCAAACCGATTGAATTGTGGGTATAGACAAGCACGCGTTTTATCGTATCAGATGCCATACTCTCGCCTGATGAACTCGATTGAATAAATTGGGCAATCCAAACGTTTCCACTACATTAAAGTGAAATAAGTTTCCCCTATTTCACATTTAACCATATTTATATAGCACATCCAAGAGCATCACAGCCCGTTAAATTCAATGTTTCCGAAAAATGGCATGCCGAAGAGTGACCTGGTTCTACTTCCTTCAACTCGGGAACTACTTGTGAGCAAATGGATTCCGCATACAAACAACGAGGGTGAAATGGGCAGCCTGGAGGAGGGTTGATCGGATCGGCAGGTTCGCCTTTCAGCACGACTCGTTTTGCCATCACTTCCGGACGAGTACTCGGAACATTTGACATAAGCGCTTCGGTATAAGGATGTCGCGGCCGCGAGAACAGCGGCTCAGATGGTGCATACTCAACCAAACGTCCCACATACATCAACACTATTCTATTACTAAAATGTCGAACCAGACCGAGATCGTGGGAGATAAACAGATAAGCGAGATTAAGCTGGTCTTGAATTTCCATGCAAAGATTAATGATCTGAGCTTGAATTGAAACATCCAGAGCTGATGTCGGTTCATCGGCAACTACCAAGGCAGGATAAAGAGCGAGCGCCCGTGCGATGCTGACACGCTGTCTTTGGCCTCCGGAGAAAGCATGTGGATAGCGATTAAGATGCTGAACCTTTAATCCCACAAGCTCTACCAGTTCTCTTACTCTGTCTTCGAGTTTCCGCCCTTTTGCAATTTTATTTACGATAAGCGGCTCTGCGAGTATTTCTCTTATGGTCATCCTGGGATTGAGTGAGGCAAACGGGTCCTGAAAAACCATTTGTATATGAGGTCGCAATTTCCGCATTTCAGAATGGTGGATATTGGCCAAATCCACTGCTTCCGCATCGTCGGTCGGTTTAAAATAGATGTGGCCTTCGGTGGGACGGTACGCACCCATAATCATCCGACCTACGGTAGTCTTACCGCATCCCGATTCCCCTACTATTCCGACCGTCTCTCCCCTATGAACCTCAAACGATACTCCATCTACAGCTTTTACATGCCCTACTACTTTCTTCAGCACACCTTTGTGAATGGGAAAGTGTTTCTTAAGATTTTCAACATTGAGCAGAAGTGGACCTTTCACACAGACCTCATATTCCTACACACATTCGCGGGCAAGCCACAAAGTGTCTAGCCGCCACTTGTGTCAATTCATAAGGGTTATCACGACAAACCGTGCTGCCGCCGCATTCAAGGCATCGCCCAAAAAAAGGACAACCGGTTATATTCGAGAAAGGATCGGGTAGCGAGCCTTCGATGGTTGCAAGCTGACTACGCACCGGCGTGTCTATTCCGGGGACGGATTTCAACAGCGCCTTAGTGTATGGGTGCAATGGCTCTCTAAACAGCACGTCCACCGGTGCATTCTCCATAACTCGACCGAAATAAACCACGAGGACATCATGGCTCACCTGGGCGATCACTCCGAGATTATGAGACACAAATAGTATCGCCATTCCGAATTCTTCCTGGAGCGATTTGAGCAATTCCAGTATTTGGGACTGAATTGTAACATCCAGAGCCGTTGTGGGCTCATCGGCAATGAGGATTTTCGGATTACAAATGAGAGCCATGGCAATCATGGCTCGCTGTCTCATTCCACCTGACAATTCATGAGGATACGATTCCACACGGTGTTCAGGTTGGGGAATACCGACTTTAGTCAGCATTTCGATGGCTCGGTTACGCGCTTCGGCCTTGGAAACATCCGAATGAAGAGTCAAAGCTTCGATAATTTGACTTCCTATAGTATGAAGCGGGCTAAATGAATTCATCGGCTCTTGAAAAATCATCGAGACAACCTTGCCCCGAATGCTCCGAGCCCGTCTTCCGTTTGGATCAAGCTCAGTCATTTCGACTTGCTCGTCTCCAACTTCTTCATCTAAGTTAAGTCTTATCTTGCCTTCTACGATGCGACCGGGCTGGGGCACTATTCTCAAAATAGATTGCCCGATGACACTTTTTCCGCTACCTGATTCACCAACTATTCCAAGTGTTTTACCGGGCTCGAGTTTAAACGTGACTCCATCGACGGCGCGCACCGTGCCCTCATCGAGCGGAAAATACACTTTCAAATTTTCGACATCGAGAGCAGGTTTCATTATGGAATTACCTCGAGTACGGATCTACGGCATCTCTTAATCCGTCGCCCACAAAATTGAAGGACAAGACGGTGGAAATTACAAAGCCGACCGGAATCAACAACCAGGGATAGAGGGCTATCGTGGTAATGTTTTGAGCCTCTTTCAAAAGAACGCCTAAGCTTGTTATAGGCGGCCTGAGTCCAATCCCGAGAAAGCTAAGGGCTGTTTCCGCCAGAACCATGCCGGGGATGGCCAATGTTACGGTCACGATTATATGGCTGGTGAACGATGGGATTAGATGCCTGAAGATGATTCTCGCATGGCCCGCCCCTGCGAAGCGAGCAGCAAGTACAAATTCTTCGTTCCGCAGTGCAATGAGCTTGCCTCTTACAACTCGAGCCAAATCCGTCCAGCCAATCAACGACAATAGTATGGTTATTACGAAATACACCTTCAATGCCGGCCAATGCGGGGGCATTGCCGCCGAAAGCCCCATCCACAGAGGAATACTGGGAAAACAGCGTATAATCTCTATTATTCTCTGGATGATACTATCCGCCCAACCGCCCCAATATCCTGAAACTCCTCCCAAAGTCAGACCCAATATCAAACTTAGAAAAACGCCCAACATACCAATCGACAGAGAAATTCTGCTTCCATAGAGGCAGCGGGAAAACATGTCGCGCCCCATTCGATCGGTTCCGAACAGATGAATCCTACCTGGCGGTTCCACCCCGAACAGATGAAGGTTGCTTCTCCACAATCCCCAAAAGCTGTATTCATCTCCCCTTACGAAAAAGCGTATAGGAAAGATCTGGTCTTTCTGTTCAACATACCTGATCTGCTGCGTGTCCATATCCATATCGAGAAGAACACCGTGCACAAAGGGTCTTCTCAGATTGCCGTCACCGTCTAAAACACGAATAGTGCTGGGAGGCGCATATATCGCGTCAAAGTGCCGCCTGTCTTTATCGTAAGGCGCCAAAAATTCGCAAAAAAGAGAAATCACATACAGAGCGATAATGAAATACAAGCCGATCATGGCCAGTGTGTGTTTTTTATAGCGCCACCAGACAAGCTGCCGAGTTGAAGCGTTGAGGTACTTTTCCTGATTCTGTTGTTCTTGGCTCATACCCCCTCACGCGCCCCATAGCGAATCCGCGGATCCACCCAGGCCAGAAGGATATCCGAGACAAGGGTGCCTATTACGGTGAGAATGCTCAACAGCATAATGAAGCTACCGGCTAAATGCATGTCCTGACTCATGAGAGCGCTCAACAAAAGAGGACCCGAGGTAGGGAGATTCAGGACAACCGCAGTAATGGCTATCCCGGAGATTAATTCAGGAAGAGTCCATCCTATTGTACTTACAAGCGGATTGATTGCGACACGAACAGGATATTTCAATATGAGCTTCGTTTCGCTAAGCCCTTTCGCACGAGCGGTAACTACATAGGGCTTTTTCAATTCATCAAGAAGATTGCCTCGAATAATCCTGATGAATTTGGCGGTATGAGCTGTTCCCACGATTACTACGGGTATCCAAAGGTGCTTTAAGAAGTCGATAAATTTGGCAAAACTCCAGGGAGCTTCTGCATATTCCGGTGAAAAGAGGCCGCCGATACTCATTCCCAAGTATGAATACGAGAACCAGAGCAAAATAAGAGCGAATAGGAAATTCGGAGTCGCAAGACCTATAAAGCCGATAAATGTAAGGAGGTAATCAACCCATGAATACTGACGGACCGCCGAATAAATGCCGATCGGCAGAGAAATGGCCCAGGTAAACAAAAGGGTAGATAAGGATATCAGGAGCGTCATTGATATTCGCTCACCAATCAAGCTGCTGACTGGACGCTTCCATTCAAAGGAATAACCGAAGTCACCGTGGAGGAAATTCCACGCCCATTTTAGGTACTGGATGTATAAAGGATCATCCAATCCGAATCGTTGCTTGAGAGCTTCGAGTTCAGCCTGGTCGATCTTCTCACCACTTGCACTTAGTTGAGCCACATATGTTTCGAGAAAATCACCGGGCGGCAACTGAATAATGATGAACGAGATGATAGATATGGCTATCAACGTCGGAATCATTGTAAGCAGTCGCCGTATTATGAAAGCGACCATAGGCGAACCTCGATCTACGAATATTTATCTGTTTCCCTGAGCTTGAATTGTGATGCAAGCTCAGGGTTTTAGGCCGGTTAGTCTTTTTTGGTCTCGAACGCGAATTGTTCAGGCCAGATCGGTCCGGGATTGGGATAAATCCAGCTCTGGAAGTCCTTTTTAGGCAGATTGATCATGTTTTTTGCTACAACATAGTAGTCAGGCGGATCGTGGACCAGTCCAATTACCCAGAGATTCTTCTCGTTCGCTTGGATGATCTTCTCAAAGAGTATTTTTTTCTGGGCGTCGTCTGTAGTCGTAAGGATCTGACTGTAGATGTTCATCAGCTCTTTAATTTCCGGTGTCGGTTCTTCCCCGGTTTTCCCGCCGCTTTGGTACCACATGCCGTAGAGAGGAGCATGAAGACTATCCGTACTGTAAGGGAAATACCATCTTGGCTCCAATAAGCACTCGATCCCTCCATCCCCGGACCACATGGCTATGTCGTGGCTTGAAGACAGAGTCCGTTGGCGGAACAATTCGGAAGTCTCCGACTTTACTTCCGTGTCTATTCCAATTGCCTTCAAGTTGGATGCGACAATCTCGGCTGTATCCACATTACTCTGAACAGCCATAGAAACATCCAATGAGATTTGAAGAGGCTTCCCGTCAGGGCGCACTCGCTTATTCGATTTGCCGATTTTTATGCCCGCTTGGTCCAGCAGCATTGCAGCCTGGCTGGGATCATATTCTATGAAAGCCTTTTCGTAAGTTGGGCTATAGAATTCAGATTCCTTTAAAGGTGCCGCCTGCCGCAATTCCCCTTTGCCTCTAAAAATAATTTTATTAATTTCATTTCTGTTGATGGCCAGGGACAAAGCTTTTCTAAAGGAAGGATTGGAAAAAATTTCCTTCATCACCGGATCTTTGTGATTGATATTAGGGGCCAGGAGCAGGCCCACGGACGCGGTAGATGACTTGGGAACGAGACGGTACTTGCCGGTGGGAAGGCTCGCCAAGAGCAGCACTGAGTTCTGCATGCCGCCAAGCCTCCGGCCTTGCATGTCGATCTCCCCGGCAACGGCTTTTAGTAATATGGTCTGAGCTTCCGCTTGGAGATCATGGACAATCGTATCTATGTAGGGCAACTGCTTCCCGGCAGTATCGACTTTCCAATAATAAGGATTTCTCTCCATAATAAAGCGTTTGCCCGGTGCGGGGACTTTCGTCATCCATGCACAAATGGTAGGCATGTCTTTATTCACGAATAGGGAGTGCTGCAGATCCGACATCTCCTGGAATAGTTTCGACCAAGAAGAAGCATTTTTGGCTTCCACCAATTTTTCCAACTGGGCCGGATCAGCGTATTTTTTGTGAAATTGTTTAAGATAATGCTTTGGTTTGGTAACAAGAGCCATTGCATGAGGGCAAGCTAATTGCTCCAAGAAAAGACTGTAAGGTTTATCGAACTCTACTTTGACGGTATAGTCGTCAATTTTCGTGAACTTGGGGGGATTTCCGGACGGTGAGATCCAAGAAGGAATGGTCGGCGTTATATCTTTGTTCAGAAGAATATCTTCAAAGTAAAACATCAAATCATCTGCAGTAAACGGTTGTCCATCAGACCATTTTACTCCTTCAACAAGATGAAAAGTAAATGTTCTGCCTTCCGCATCCACATCCCATTTCCTTGCTAGATTAGGAATGATCTTATATTCGGGACTCCAGCGCACAAGCGGATCATAGATTACCCGTCTCGCGCCGACCAGGTCGGACAATCCCGTGTATGCTCTTCTCCAAGTACCTCCGTAGTTTCCGGGTTTATCAAACGGTTTAACTACAACGGGTTCCTTGGGCAATCTTTTGTCAATTGAGGGCAATTCGCCTTTCTTGACCAAATCGCTTAGGGCCGGGGACTCCTTGAAGGATGTCGTACCTGCAGAATCTTGTGACAGGGCAAAGCTGTAGCAGCTCAGAATTAGGATAACCGAAACGAGTATAATCGCCCTTTTGCGTTTCATCGTCGACGGCAAAGATTGCATTTGTCCTCCCTCAAGGAATGTCGAATCCAAGACAAAAATTCTACATGGAATTCGGGGAACTCTTTTAATCAACGTAAGAATAGTCTTGGTAAATGGGGATTACTAACCCGAAGGTTAGCGTATAGGTACATACAAAGTCTAATGCAGTTCCCGTTCAGGTCAACCGGTACACACCTGGAACTATGAATTTTCCATTAAAATGGAATGTCATCCTCTGGAGGTGGCTGATAGTAGTCTTCATCCGAGTAAGGCCGATCTTTTGGCGCCGGCTTCGCCTGATCTCGACCGTGTGACCTGGCCGCATCACCGGAAGATCTTGATTGACCCTGTCCGGACCCTCCCAACATAATTAAATCCGTCGCTATGATTTCTACCGTTTTGCGCTTCTTACCTTCCTGATCCTGCCATTCTCGACTCTGTATTCTACCTTCGATGAAAACCTGTTTACCTTTGCTGAGGTGCTCACCGCAGATTTCTCCGAGTCTTCCCCAAGCGACTATATTATGCCATTCGGTTCTTTCTTGCTGAGCGCCTTCCTGGTCGCGCCAAGACATTGAAGTTGCCAACGAAAAAGTGGCAACAGCCCTTTGCGAAGCCGTGTATCTCACTTCAGGGTCTTTACCCAAATGACCCAACAACATTACCTTATTCAGAGATCTTTGGGCCACGATTCCCTCCGTTAATCCCAAACCCGTTTGTATAGGGCGGATTGTTTGATAATCTACGTTGTAGATCTTGAATTTTGTGCGGCAATTTTATTATCTAAGTCGAACGGTTATCCTGATCCAAATTACGTAATCTTGTCAACATTAAACGTGTTAATTGCGTACAAGCAGAGTTGATCGATCAATGACTATCAGACAGCAAATGACTCAGCTACTGAAAACCGGCAGGTACACCGCCGGCAACCTGTCCCAAATTATTGGAATAAGGGAAAAGGACGTGTACTATCATCTCGAACATGTTCAGAAAAGCATAGGGACTCGGAAAACCATTATCGTCGAGGCCGCAAAATGCCTGACCTGCGGATTCGAATTCAGCAGCAGAAAACGAATCACACCTCCGGGGAAGTGTCCGAAATGCAGGTCTGAACACGTAACTCTCCCGATCTACGGAATTGATCCGGAGTGATGTTTCAAATTTCAGAATGTCGCAAAAGAAGTTTTTTTAAATCTTGCTCCCTAGATTGAATCCGTCATCAAGTGCATTTCCTATCCGCCCAACCTTATTGGCATCCCCTATTACGCGCATCTCTATCCCACATGTTTCCAATTCTTTTGCCAACGAATTTTCCGGTCTCGATCCCATTGCCAACACTACTGAGTCACATGGAATCTCATGATCAACCCCGCCTGCATCAGTATAAATGATCCTATCCGGAAGAATATCCTTCATTTTCGCTTCGGTAATGACTTCGATTCCTCTTAGCTGCAGATCCTTCATCAACACCCATCGAGTTGACTGTCCGACATCTTGACCCACTCTTCTGAGCATTTCGATGACCGTAATTTTCTTCACCCCGGTCAGCATGAGTTCCTTCAGCACCTCCGGAGACTCGGCATCGTGCATCATTAAGAAATAGAGTTGCTCGGGAGAAATCGTCCCCTTCGCTGCCAGGTAGAGCGCAGTTTCCAATCCTACCGAACCGCCGCCAACCACTACTACTTGTGACCCTGTTTGAACCTTTTCACGCAGAACGTCCCATGCCTGCGAAACGTGCGGAGCATCGACAAAATCTATAGGTGGTTTGAAGGGGGCGGCTCCGGTTGCCACTACTATAAAATCGGGGTTCACGGACGAAACCAATTGCGGAGTAACCACAGTGTTCAACCTGAGGTCCACTCCCGACTTCGGCAGAGCGGCGTTGTAGAAGTCCAAGAGAAAATGAAAATCTACTTTACCGGTGGGTTCACCAGCCCAGGCAACTTGTCCCCCAATCACGTCTTCCTTTTCGCACAAGATCACATTGTGACCGCGTTTGGCCGCTATAAGTGAAAACTCACAGCCTGCAGGTCCGGCTCCTGCAACAAGGATCTTCTTTGGAGAATCGGTTGGCTGAATTTGGGTTTCTCTCTCGATTCCGGCACGGGGGTTTACCATGCATCCTACGGGCCTCAATTGGAATACGTGATCAAAACATCGCTGATTGCAGGCCACACATCGTCTGATCTCATCCGTTCGACCGGCTTTAGCCTTATTCACAAATTCGGGATCGGCAATAAGCCCCCGCGCAACACCAACGAGGTCCGAAACTCCTTCTCTCAACAATTCTTCAGCAACAAACGGATCATTAATCCTGTTGCAGGCTACAACGGGTACACTTACGCTTTGTTTAATTCCTCTAGCCAGGTATGCATATCCGGCCTGCGGAAGATCCATCGTAATTTGGGGGACGCGGCTTTCATGCCAACCGCCGGTGACGTTGATGCAGTCCGCTCCTGCACTTTCTACGGCTTTGGCGAATATTCTGGCCTCGCGGTTGGTATGACTTTCAGGCACGAAATCGTTACCGGCCACCCTTACTATGAGGGCCATCTCAGGACCAATCATTTCCCGAACTTTCCGAACGGTCTCCAGCCCAAAGCGCATTCTGTTTTCAAGTGATCCACCATATTCGTCATCACGTTTGTTCGTCTTCGGAGACAAAAATTGGCAGATCAGATAGCCTGCCGATCCCAATACCTCAACCGCATCAAATCCGGCTTCCTTGGCTCTTTTGGCTGATTGAGCAAAATCGTCCTGCACTCGAACTATATCTTCCAGTGTCATGGCGGTGGTTTTCTGGCGAGTGAAATAGCTGACGAATTCAGACGGTGCCAACGTAGGCAATCCCTTCATACCGCAGAATGAGTAGGCACCGGCCATGTAGAGCTGCACCGCGGTTGCCGCCCCTTCGGCGTGCATTGCGTCGGTAAATCTTCGCAGGCCGGGAATGGTTTTGTCGTCCTTAATGGATAACATGAGGTCAATGCCGGACGCCTGCTCATCGATTTCAGCTCCACCGATAATAATGAGACCCGTGCCTCCTGCAGCTCTTGCCCGATAAAATTCTATGAAACGATCATTTATGTCACCGTTTGGTGTATAGTTCAGATGCATTGCGGTCATTACGACCCGATTTCGAACGTGTATCGGTCCCAGTTTAATGGGTTCGAAGAGTTTGGTAATCAAAAGCGTTCCTCCTGAATTCCAGTCCATCTGATCTCATGGACCGAGAATGACCGTTTGCTTCCAATATTATGAGAGTTCGGCGTCCATATCCATTTTGGATCGGTCGGTTTCGGGTATACTCAACCGAAATGTGGTTGAATGAAGCAATTCAGTTTTTTCAGAAATTGATTCTCATGTCAATTAACTTGCTTCGGTTGTAACCCAATCTTTTATTACTTTTCTTTTGTTTCACGGACCGAATCACCAACTCTGAACTTCGACAATAGACCTACCTATAATAGGTGCCGCTTTAGCTTGCTATGGAAGCATGCTATTCGTTATCCATTACTTGGGGGATAGAAATGGAATATATGGTTCGGCAAGTCGGCGTAGTTAATTCATTGCTCAAAGATAGACGGTCATGCCCGCATCAAGGTAGTGAAGGAGCTCCTGAAGCGCTAATAGAAATGAAAGCAGATTTCATTGAGGCGATGGATGGGCTTCAAACGGGAATGGAAATTATTCTGCTGACATGGATGCATCTCTCAGATAGATCGGTGCTGCGGGTCCATCCCAGGGGAAATCCTAAAAACCCTTTAACCGGGGTTTTCAACACGAGATCTCCCGATAGACCAAACCCTATTGGGCTGCACAGAGCCAAAATCGTTTCCATGGAGTCAAAGCTTCGTTTCATCGTGAGCCCGCTCGAAGTAGTAGACGGGACTCCGATTATTGATCTTAAATGCGTTCTGTCCGACAAGGCCGAGTGATGTCAATGTAGGGACTAAGCGGTGCGAGGTTGGATCGCCAATGAACCGGAGTTGCGGGTCAAAATAGGGGATTCTTTTTGGTGCGCCCGAAACGATTCGAACGTTCGACCTCAACATCCGGAGTGTTGCGCTCTATCCTACTGAGCTACGGGCGCTTGTCACCAAATTAATTGATGTATTCGACTCTGTCAATCTAATCCCAAAGAAGTTTGAACCGACCCTCCCGCCCGGCATCGGGAAAACATCGAAATTACATCTGAACCGTTATGAATAGCCAATCCTAGGAATTGCCGAGCTTAGTTAGTCCAAAAAGTAGCGTTCCGTCCCGATCACTTTTTCGGCCACGTAACGCTTTTCCTTTATCACGTCTATTGTTCGGACGGAGTCATATGCCCGATTAAACTGATCCCCCATCGATTCGGCATCTTGGCCCAAGCGAGCGACAATGGTTTCAAGATAACATCGTATTCGTGTAAGCGATTCCTTGAGGTAAATGAGAGAAGCCGATTTCATGTACTGCGAGCTTTCTGAACCCGATTGAGACGCTTTCTCGGCTCGTAACAAATTGCTTTCACAGGTGAAAATCTCGATTACCATATTGGAGAGCAGAGCGGTAACTTCCTGTTCAGCAGTAAGTTCCAATTGATAACGAGCTGCGCACGTCCCGGCGACGAGAAGAAATAGTTTTTTGATTTCTTGAATGGTATTAATTTCCGAATGCAAAGACATCTCGCCTGAATCCGCAATACCTTGTTGATACTGCATTGGCAGCTTGCCTGTCATAGCTCTCTTAATGAGAGTTCCAGCAATCAGCAGCCGATTTATTTCGTTGGTCCCCTCGAAAATTCGGTTAATGCGGCAGTCACGATAAAGTCTTTCCGCGCCGTATTCTGAACAGAAGCCATATCCGCCGAGAATCTGAATCCATTCATCCGCACATCTATTTAGGGCCTCGCTCCCGTAAACTTTGCATATGGAACATTCGGCAGCATATTCGTGTATAGCGCTCGCTATTTTGTTGCCGTCCTCAGTTTCAGGACCCGTCAGGAGCTTCAGTTTGTCGTCAATCATGC
>CAZTJA010000001.1:0-196512 GCA_964613745.1 uncultured Syntrophaceae bacterium | reverse complement strand
GAAAGTCCCGCCAGAAATCAAAGACAAGCAGTGCAAAGTCCAATTCTTCATCAATGAGTCGGAAGGCAGTTTCTATATCGAAACTCATCCAAAAAGCATCCCAAATACCGAATCCCATAGACGCTGCCGGGACTATTCTGTCTGCGGATAAAATTCGTAACTTGCTATAAAAACGTTTGATTTCAGCTTCTATTTCCATACCACGTTCTTCCACATGGTAAATCCAATCCCGAGAATTACGGCAGCATCCTCCCTGGTAGCAGAGTTCAATATAATCTTTCCCATCGTCCTTGATATCAAATACTCGACCGACTGAATCGGTGATAATGCCCCATGCCGCAATGACGGGTTCCATCGGATAGGGAGTAACGCTAATGTCGAATCCACGCGCCATGTCGGCTTTGAATTTTAAGAGGGAATTCTTGTAAAAGAAATCTTTCATCAAGCCCTGCCGCTTTGCAAGTCCAGGAGAGCGGCTTAGAAGTCTACCACTAAACAGTTTCCGAAACCCATCTGCATCATGAAGCAAGAGGTAATCCGGTCTGGCTGGATCTATGAAGGGAGATACAACCGGTGGATTGCCTTTCTTTTCAAGTATACCTTTGATCGATTGAAAACTATGCATACACTTCCACCTCTAATTCTCCGACAGGCATCTCTTTATATCTTCATACTCTATTTGTCAAATGAAATTCAATTCTTTACCACTTTTGTTAAAGTAAATATCGTCTGGACAAAAAAAATTAAAACCTGTTGACTTGACGGCACCCTACTTCGAAGATAACGAGATTATATTTTTTCAAGGAAAAGAAAATGCCATATTCAAGAATACCTGGCCGTTCCTACGAGTCACTGAGGGAGTGGAGAATTGAACCGAACGTACTGGACCATGCCGAAGGTTCAGTTATGATTCACGCTGGGCGTACCCAGGTCGTCTGCGCTGCTAGTATAGAAGAAAAGGTTCCACCCTTTCTAAAAGGTCTTGGAAAAGGTTGGGTAACAGCTGAATACGCTATGCTGCCTCGCTCTACTCACACGAGAACTTCGAGAGAACGGAGTAAGGTTGGCGGTAGAACAATGGAAATCCAACGGCTGATCGGAAGATCTCTCCGATCCATCACCGATTTGAAATGCTTAGGAGAAGTTACGATTACTCTTGATTGCGATGTCATACAGGCGGATGGGGGAACGAGAACCGCCTCGATCACCGGAGCATGGGTTGCTCTTGCCCTTGCCGTGCGGAAACTCGTTAACTCGGGTGTTATACTCGAAGATCCGATAAGGGACTCGGTTGCGGCAATAAGCGTAGGCATCGTTCAAGGGGAGTGCCTTACGGATCTGGATTATGAAGAAGATTCGCGAGCGGAGGTCGATATGAACGTAGTTATGACCGGAAGTGGGGATCTCGTGGAAGTACAGGCAACTGCTGAAGGCAATCCTTTCTCCGTACTCAAAATGAATTCATTGATCTCTCTTGCCGCAGATGGAATAAAGAGGATTCGTAGCATTCAAGAATGTGCTCTATCATGAATCCTTGTTTTGATCTCAATTGATCCGCTTAAAGCTTGAAATTCATGATTGCACAGTCAGAATTTTGCGTTATACTAGGATTCAATAAACTAAAAGTTTACAAAATCGCTCTGAGTACTCTTCAATCGACATTTCCACATCTAGAGTTGCTGTTTGACCATATAGATCCGAAGCTGAAAGTGACGAAAATGTATAGGCTCAACATGTTTCGTTTTGAGTATAGGTAGGCAACATGCCCCATCCGGGAAATCGGATGAGCCCGTAACAAGATACTTGAGGTTCGTTCATGGAAAGGAGGTTGAAAATTGGCGAAGAAAGGATATGACTGGTCTTCTTTATGGAAAACGGAAGATTGGTTGGCAGTCTGGTTGGGCTTCTTCATTATAGCCATCATTCTTGGTGGTTTAAGTATCAAAATTCCAAAATTTAAATGGACTACGGATTCTGAATTCGCCGGTTTCGTGGCAATGGCGTCTCCTAAAGTTCAGGAGATTGCAGACAAAGCCAAGAACAAGGGGGAAACAGCCCTAGAAACCGAGGCTAGGGGACTTAAAGCGGCTATGGACAAAGGTGACAGAAAAGCGATTTCAGATGCCGCTAAGAAATTCGATGAAGCCGCCAAAGCTACTAAAGACAAAGCGCTAAAAACTGAAGTCACAAAATTTTCGAAAGAGATTGCTTCCAATTCCGGAAACCTAATATCGAAAATTTTCACCGCGGACAACATAGTTTGGTCGCTCATAATCGGTGTCGGGATGCTCGTTCTGAGCGCCGTTTGTTTATCGATTCTCAATGTGCCGGTAGGATCTTTTATTGCTGGATTTCCTATTGTGTTTCTTATTGCTTGGATAGCCCAATTTATTGCAGGCAACTACACCATTACCGAATACGGCCTCGAGTACGTGCTCTGGTGCCTGTTTTTGGGTTTGTTTATCAGCAATGTAATCGGTGTACCCGATTGGCTTAAGCCGGCAGTTCAGACCGAATTCTACATCAAGACCGGATTAGTGATCTTGGGTTCAGGTATTCTATTTAAGGAGATATTGCAAGCAGGTTCCCTGGGAATAATTCAGGCTGTCCTAGTTGTCTCGGTTATCTGGTATTCCTGTTATTGGATCTGCATGAAATTCAAAATAGACGATGAATTCGCAGCAATCCTTTCGAGTGCAGTCGCAATTTGCGGAGTTTCGGCCGCTATTGCAACCTCAGGTGCTATCAAAGGTGATCCGAAAAAGCTGAGTTACACCACTTCTCTGGTCCTTATTTGCGCAGTGCCGATGATGGTGTTGCAGCCTGTGATAGCAAAGTGGACGGGAATGCCCGATGCAGTAGCGGGAGCTTGGCTTGGCGGCACTTTGGACACAAGTGGGTCCGTTGTGGCTGCGGGAGCGCTGATCAGTGAAACGGCAATGAAAGTCGGCGTCATCGTAAAGATGTCCCAGAACGTTCTCATCGGTTTCGCAGCTTTTATTCTTGCCGTGATCTGGACGTTTAAGCGTGCGGAAGAAGTTCCCGGCGGCGAAAAACCCGGAGCTATAGAAATTTGGAACAGATTCCCGAAGTTCGTGCTTGGCTTCATGGTAGCTTCATTGGTATTCAGTTTCGTGCTCGATCCTGCTATCGTCAACAAGGTGAAAGGTTCCCTGGGTGGAATCCGCACTTGGTGGTTTGCATTGGCATTCACATCAATAGGCTTGGAAACTAATTTTTCTGAGCTTTCCAGACTTGGCGGCGGTCGACCCGCTCTCGCTTTCATAATAGCCCAAACTTTAAACGTTCTTTGGACCCTTCTTCTCGCATACTTAATCTTCGGTGGCGTCTTTGTGGCGACTCCGGTTTTCTAGGTAACGTTTGACTGTTCGGTCTGGAAAACGCAGCTTATGGCTGCGTTTTTTTTTGTGAGACAGGAAACTTCCCGCCATAATATCCAGCTTAATATTGGGTACTTTTCGACCCTAATTTGTCACATAGAACAATTATTAACTATGAGATGAGGGGTATTGATATGTTCCCTTTAGAATTTGATCATAATGTCCTCGATAACTTACCAATAATTACTGAACATGATTCAAAAAGAGTAATTGGAATTCTCAAGACAATCGTATTTCGGCGTGTACTGCCGTATTACAAGAAGCATAGAGGAACTGACGCGATCTTGGCGGCTCAAATTCAGGAGAATTTGGAAATCGTAAGATTGGAAGATGACGACAATTGTGTAAGATCCTTGAGCATCGCCGTGCGGAAGAACGGCAGCTTCAAAGTACTTGTACATGAACGCATTTTTGATTATTTGGCGTTTTTAATACCCGGGAATATAGACCATGGGCTCATGGAAGGAGGACCGGAAGAGAAAAAGATGCTCGCTCTTTCGGAGTTCATGCTGCGTCATGAAATCGAGCACATACTCTACCCCAACCGGTCTCTGCGGGAGCTCATTACTTCCGATGCATTGTTTGCAGAGGAGAAAAGAATCAGTGACCCGACGTATTACCACGCATTACGAAGAAGTCTCTGTGACGAATTGAACGGGCTCCGTGGCGAAACCTATTTGCGACTGTTTGACAGATCCGAAGGCAAACTCAATGACGAGAATCAAGTATCTGAACTTGTTTCCAGATATGTCTATGTTTTGCGAGACTATCCCGAAAATCTTCTCGATGACATTTTTCCCTTTGCCGACGAGGAACTGAATTTAAAATTGCTTGGGGCGTGTTTCAGGAGAACCGGTGAAACCAATCACTCGTTATTCATTAGAACAGTCTATTTGCAGAAATTATTGCACCTTTTCTTGCTGCTGATGAACGGAGACCCGGTCAGGGCTGAAAAGATATTTGAAAAATTTAAAAATCGCTGGGGATTTTTTCACCTGTTGCGTGAGTTGGACATCCCTGAAAACAGTGTTGAAGACAAGAGCCCCAAGGAGATGTTCGAAATCTTCAAGGACAGGCTGAAATTGATGAAAGGCAAGGCTACTGTAACTACCCCGCCTACCGTTTCTATGCCCAAACCCCAGCCGGAACCCGTAGCCCCAAAGAGCATGAAGGAGCGAATAGAAGAGGCGAGGGAAAATCGCCACATTCCGAAAGCCGCATTTGAGATCATTGATAAGAACAAATTGAATGCGGTCGGCCAAAGCGGTTCTAAGTACAGCGAGCTCATTGATACGTTACTCGCGATTCCCTGGGGCAAGATCAAGAAAATTGAGGTATCCCCTCATGAGTTTGAAACGGGGCTCAATAAGAGTCATCATGGACTCGTGAAGCCCAAAGAAATGACGGCCGACATTTTCTCGAATCTCATTTGGCGTTATCAAGACTTCGACGAAAGTGAGATCTCCGGCTGGAGGGGAACTGGGAGCTCATTTCTGCTTGTGGGTCCTCCAGGAGTTGGAAAGACATCTTTGGCAATTTCTATAGCCAAAAATCTAGGGATTCCTTACCACAAAATTTCATTGGGAGGCATGCGGGACGAAGCCGATCTCAAGGGGCACGGCTTTAGCTACGAGGGATCGAAACCCGGCGCTATTGTCCAAGGGTTGGTCAAAATGGGGGCAATGAACGGCATGTTCATAATGGATGAGGTGGATAAAGCTGAAAAATTCGCCATATCAACCCTGTTAGAGATTCTTGATCCTGAGCAAAATCACTTGTTCCATGACAAGTACATTCAAACTACAGTGGATATTGATCTGTCGAATTGCCATTTTATTCTCACCGCCAATACTCTGGAAACAGTGCCGCCTCCGGTGATCAACCGTTGTGAAGTAGTATTCTTGGATCGTTACACTGTCGAGGAAAAGGTTGAAATCGCTCGAACGTATCTCATTGAACGAATTCGACGAAAATACAGAATAGCGGAAGACCAAGTGTTCTTCGATCCCAAACAGGAAGAAGATATTCTCCGGCATATTATAAAAAGTTACACCTACGAAGCGGGAGTCCGTGAACTCGAAAGAGTGATTCGTACTCTTTTTTTGCGAGCCTTAAGAAAAGAAGTCATGGGAAATAGCCAGGCGGCCGTGTTGAACTCCGATAAAGTTGCAGAATATCTAGAGCCTGCTCGACCCAAACGCGGCATCAATGAGTATGATGGAATTGGTGAAATCATGGGGCTAGGCGTGAACCCGGAATTAGGAGTGGGTTCGCTCATTCCGATTCAGGCAACGCCGGTACATTTAGGTTTGAATGGTGAATCCGGACGAAGTCACTTCAGTTCGGTTCATGCAACAGGCAATATACAAAAGATAATGGATGAAAGCCGCAAGGTAGCGATGACCGCGATTCTCCATTGTGCGGAATACCTGGGAATTCAGCCGGGACAACTTGAGGAACCAATTCATCTTCATTTTATGGGTGGATCGACGCCTAAAGATGGACCATCCGCCGGTGGGGCAATTGCATTGGCATTAGCGTCAGTTTTTTCGGGCAACGCCATAAGGCGTGACCTTGCAATGACCGGCGAGATAGATACCCAGGGTAGAATCACTGCGATTGGGGGAGTTCCCGCAAAAATCGAGGCTGCCATTGACGCCGGTTGTAAGACGATCATAGTTCCTCTGGAAAATCTCGAAAATGATGAGGGAATAGAAAAACTTTCAAAACATTTGCAAAAAAAATTACAGGTCCTCACGTACCAAGAATGGCGTTGCAATAAGGAGCCCTTCGATCATGAAAATTACGTTGCACAAATCATAGGTGTGGATCACATACTTCAGGCCTCCGACATTGCTTTTATAGTAGCTGAGGAAGTTAAAAGCCTTGAGTCTTTTAGACCTGAGTATTCCATAGGGGACATCATGGCCCAAACGGGCGATGCCGACAGAATTCATGTAATTGTTCCTGATGAAATATCGGGCATAGAGTCGCGAATTTTTCAGAGAGCATTTTCGTCGCACACCCGCTTTCTTATCTCTGAAAAACAGGAAAAACTGATTTCTGCCCACAACAGATCCTTAATAAATGACCATAGATTATTCATTGTAGATGATGAGTTAGATTCTCGAATCTCCGTCTTGAAATCATTACTGGAGTCACATGGGACTATTTCGGTTTCTGTTTCATGGAATTTAGCTCAAGCGATACTGAATGTTCTCGAAAAATATGTGTTGGAAAAAAGACTCAGAATCTTTGTAGTAGATCGTGCCGACCAATCCACAAAAAGTTTTGTGAAAACGTCGGTAATCCATAATCTGTTTGATATTTTGGCAAAACTGACGGATGAACAGCACTCTTTCATTCCGTTCATTGCCTATGAAAATGGAATTTATGTGCAGAGTCGCCTGTTCATCCCCGAAAAGTACAGACTAGATGAAAGAAGAGCTTCGAAGATCTATGAACAAACGATAATGAGCTGGTTGAGCCAAGATGATTCGGAAGACAACTTGGTTTCCGGGCTCATCACACCAACGGCGCGTAGCGGAAATGAGAGCCATGCCTTGCACGCCGCTCTTGAAACTATCAACGGAAAATGCTTTTTATGAAAGTATGATTTGGACACACATGGGCACAAAGGGATCAGCCGAAAGGAAACAGAGCGACATAAGAATCAGGTTTCCTATTTGGCTGGTCTTTTTTGCTTTAATTCTGCCCTTTGAGACTTTCGGAGCGGATCAATTTACGAATGCAGTTCCCGGCCGCAAACTTGAGTTCCCTAAAGACCACGGTGCTCATGGTGATTTCCAGACGGAGTGGTGGTATTTCACGGGAAATTTGAAGTCAGAAGAAAGGGAATGGGGGTTCCAACTCACTTTTTTTAGGAGAGGAATGTTCAAAGATCCCCCCGGAACTTCTTCGTGGGCAGTGGGAGATTTGTATCCCGCTCATTTCGCCATTACCGACGTAACCGGAAACAGGTTTCTTCATTCAGAGTTGATCACCCGTAGAGGACCTGGGTTAGCGTCAATTTCAAACAATACTTTAGACGCTAGAGTTAGGGATTGGACCGCATTAATGGTCGGGGACGAAATACGACTTCGTGCAAAGCAGAATTCAGAAGCAATAAGCCTCATTTTAAAGCCTGTTAAACCTGCCGTTCTGCACGGCGATTCCGGATTTAGTCAAAAGGGTTATTCTGCGGATCAAGCCTCCTATTATTATTCATTTACAAACCTTGAAACCTCAGGAACGTTGACCTTTGACGGAAAAGATTACGCCGTAGTGGGAAAATCCTGGATGGATCACGAATTCGGATCCAGCATTCTTGAAGCGGACCAGATTGGATGGGATTGGTTCAGTCTTCAACTGGATGACGGCGCCGAACTTATGCTGTTTCACCTGCGCCGAAAAGACGGATCATTGGAAAAACCTTTTGGAACATATATACGTCCGGACGGATCGACTATGAAACTTCGTGGAGACCAGATCCTAATCACAAGTCGTGAGACGTGGAAAAGTCCCCACACAAAATCCGAATATCCATCGCGCTGGAACATAGAAATCCCGGAGATCAAGTTGAACTTGGACGTACAGTCAAAGGTTAAAGACCAGGAGCTTGCATCCGGCTCATCAACCGGCGTAGTCTACTGGGAAGGAACAGTTAGAGCTATGGGTACCATCGACAATGTCAGGATTCTTGGAAATGGGTATGTGGAACTGACGGGTTATGCTGCTTCGATGGAAGGTTTGTTGTGAAAATTAATCGGCTGATATTTTCCGAGCATGTTTGTCAATAAAGTTCCGTCGGATCAATATTAGCTATTGACAAGAGGTTCGGTGTTCTTATACTCACTTCTAGTGGTGGAGGTGAGGAATCAAGATGGAAATACTGTTTTTTGTATCAATTGCAGCTGCTCTGATGTGGCTCGCTTTTGGCGATAAGCGCGATTGGTCGGGAATGTAGATTGAAATTTTTCTAACTGCTAAAAGGCCGGGTTGAGAAACTCGGTCTTTTTCACTTCGAATCAACAACTTTCTATTTTGTTCCATTTTGGTTCTTTCGGCAAATCGCCAATGCAAACAGTGATGCTCCCGCCGCTCCTGCAAGCTGTGTATCCCATTTCGTATGCATCGGTTCGAGCCCCAACTTCTTTGTAAGCCGGTCGATGATACCGCGGTTTTTCGCCATTCCACCGGTAACTGCAAACTGCGGTTCTACTCCAACTCGCTGCAGCATGGAATAAATCCTATTAGCCATTGCAGAACAGTATGCCGCGAGTACTTCGTTCGTTTTGAGCCCTTTTCTTAAAAGGTTTGTGGCTTCAGATTTCGCATAAACAACACAGGTGCATGACACCGGCAACGGTTCTTCAGCCACATCCATTGACCTGTCACCAACTTCTCCAATGGGAACTGAAAGTAAATCAGCAAAAACCTCCATGCCTCTACCCGTTCCAGCAGCACATTTGTCGTTCATTATGAATTTTAATACCTTTCCCTTTTCATCGCATTTAATGACTTTGATATCTTGCCCGCCTATGTCGAGGACTGTGCGAATCTCGGAACCATAGATGTAATTAGCTCCCCTTGAGTGACAAGCAATTTCAGTCACTGTTCTGTTAGCCATGGGAACATTTACTCTCCCGTATCCGGTGCCGATACAATAATTTATGCGCGCGGCAGGCATATCCGTGTTTTGAAGGGCGGTTTCCAGAGCCTTTATGGCGCTATGCGGACTATTGAATCCCGTTCTCACGTTTGCGTAAGCAAAGATGTTGCCGTCAGTCATAATTACGGCTTGTGAGCTGACGGAACCGACGTCAATTCCAAGTGTTATAAATTCGGATGAGTTCCAATCGATCTCGCTGTCGACCCAGTTGGTCTCTGCCCATTTCCAGTAATCAGTGCAGATTTCATTCATCATACTCAACCTAATGAAGCTCACAAAAACTTTCTATGTTCTAGATGCTACAAGAGCTGCACCGACGGCAGCTCCGAATTCGGGATGTTCCGGGATCAGCAATTCGTGCGCAAGTTCTCGCTGGAGGGCCTTAATTATACCGGGATTATGGGCCACTCCGCCCAGCATAACTATACCCGGCGCTACTCCGACACGACGAACCATTGATGCAATTCGGCCGGCTAAGGCATCGTGCACGGCCTTGCAAATATCCTTCTTATCCGTTTTCCGATGAATTAAACCGATAACTTCTGATTCAGCAAAGATTGTGCACTGCGCGTTCAGGGCAATGGTAGTGTCGGAAGCTATCGCCAGTTCACCCATCGATTCTATGGAAACTTCCAATGCTCTAGCCATTGCTTCAATAAAAGCCCCCGTTCCTGCAGCACACTTCTCATTTATCGCAAAATCCACAATTCTTCCTTGTTGGTCCGACTTGACCGCCCTTGCCTCTTCTGCTCCCACGTCGATTGAAATCCGTGAATTAGGGAAAAAAAAACCCCCTGCTGCAACAATCGCCTTTATGTCGGTAACTCCGATATCAATGTTAGGTAAGGTCTTTGCTCCGGATCCTGTGCTTCCAATCCGCAGAATATCCGACCTACTAATGGACGCATTCCTCAGGGCCCTCGATAGACATTCATTCACGGCTGTTGTTTGGTCAAATCCTGTTGGAACAATAGCTCGTCCAATGACAAGGTCACCTTCAAGTATTACTGTCTTTGTAGTTTTGGCCCCGCAGTCGATGCCCGCTGAAATCATTCTTGCCCCTTGAAATCAACCTATGCCTTTGATTGAATATTGCCTCAAGAGAAACCTTGAAGGTTTGCTTGCTTCCTGGCGTTCAGCCAATAACGGTGTGAATGTTACCATGCACATTTTCAGCTTGGAAGTCTGCCCTGTTTTCAAAGATAAAACAATGGTAGGATACATGAATCTTTCTCTATTTCCCGTATTTTCGTGACCTTATATTCCGGCAAATTGTCGAACAATATGAAGTCCCAGAGCGGGCAACTTCTTGTTGGCAACTTGATCGCCAAAACGTTTATGAATAAAATGCTTCCGCTTTTCAGGAGGGTGGAACAATGCCGGTTGATGATGAAATTGCGGTAGGTCCGGAGATCAGTCAGGATTATGTGATTTTCGAGGAATTCTGTAGCGAAAATGTAGGTCAAGAATTGACCTACTTTGAGGTAGTTAAGGGTAATCCTCTCGACATGGATGCCGTCACGCTGGCATTCAGTATTAGAAGATTAATACGAATGTCTCGGCCTCTTATGAATTACATGTTGGAAACGATGCAGAACGACATCGCCCCTGATTTATCTGAAGTCTTGGCTCTCAAGGGGATTGATTTGGACAAATCCCGCGCCGCTGACCTGAGGAACATTATATTCGCTTTCAGGGATTCAACGGATGAGGAAAAAACTGCAACATTTATTAAGAGTTTGCAATTACTTACCATTAGCCGAGAGCGCAAGAGAGTCACGCTCAATCTGGGCGAGTCATATACACCACCTGAAGAAGGATGGATGGAAGAGGACTTCGGTGGGGATGACGGACTGCTGGACACGGTTCGATCGATAGAAGATCCCCATTGGAAAAATACGGAGGAGATGTAGAGATATGAACCAGGACATGTTTCTGGCTCCAATATCTGACAAAGGCGAACAGGTACTGGATCTCATAAAAACTGATAGAAACAAGGCCGGAGAGCTCATGCAGCTCCTAACTCCGGAAGAACAGATTTCACTTGTCAGCCGTCAAGCAATGAATGACCCCAAAGGAGCTCAGGAACTACTCTTCTTGTTGAGGGACGATAACAGTAAGAAAATAGTAGAGGGACTAGGTGATAGGGCCCTCTTTAGGATCATGAAATCTCAAAGTTCAACGCACATTGGTGTGTTGTCACTATTGAAACCCGAACGAGTGCAATCGATCCTTGATCTCGATTCCGAACTCTTTTCAACAAAGGGTGTAACTGACGCTCAAACTGCTTATCACTGGATGGTTAGCTTTCTTGAAGAAGATGATGTCACATTTGCCGGGCTTTTACACAATCTCGACATCAAGGTCGTAGCGTCGGCATTCCAAGATAAAATCGTGAAGCCCATTGTAGTCGGATCTTCCGAAGAGGAAGAGTCAAATCCGTTCATTGCGGATTTTATGACCAAACTGGACAGAGGCGAACTCAAACCGGAAGATCTGGAAGTCACGGACGAAGAAACTTTGGATATTTTGACAAAAATTTATTTGGCTGATGATTCATATTTCCATGAACTTGTTTCCATCATGTTACGTGACGAGGATCTTAAAACGAGGAGTGCGGAAGAGGCTTTCGATCGAATTCACAGCCAAGTAGGCGACATGAAGGAGTTCACGGAAGAAGCCGAGGACATGTTTGTTCCATTAGATGAATAGATTTTGGGGAGAATAAAAAAAGAATCGGTTTATAGCCGATTCTTTTTTTACCTTAAGCTGATTAACAGCAAATCCGATTATTACTTCGGAGCCGCAGGTGCTGGAGTTGAAGGAGCAACTTGACCAGGAAATTCCACTTTTGCGCTATCCCTCATTTGTTGAGTCAATTCCTGCTGTTTTTGAGCCTTCAAATACTGATATACATTATCTTTTACCTGATCGAAGGTGCGTTCCTGTGCAGGTTTTTTGTCCTCGACGAAGAGTATGTGCCAGCCGAAGCCGCTTTTCACCGGTTGGCTAAGTTGCCCGGGAGCCACGACGAAAGCTACGTCTTCAACTTCTTTGACCAGACTGCCCTTGGGTAACCATCCCAAACTTCCGCCTTTTTCCTTGCTGGGACACTGAGATACCTTCGATGCTATGTCTGCAAACTTCTCGCCCTTCTTGAGCTGTTCCAAAACGTTTTTTGCGTCACCTTCACTGGGCACCAGTATATGGTGTAACAACACCTGCTCGGGAACAACATCAGGACCCTTATTCTTTTCAAAAAAGGCTTTTGCTTCTTCAGCCGTGGGTGCCTTAGGTCCATCAGTGAGCTGATTCAAATAAAGGCCGGCCAACAGTTCCTTTTTCTTATACGTTAAGAGTTTCTGAAAAGCGGGTGTCTTGTCGAGATTCTGCTTTTCCGCTTCTCCGGCGACCACGTACACATTAATAATATGATCTAAGATCTGTTTCCTGCCTTCAGGCGAAAAGTATATTTGCCTCATGCCCTGGGGGGTAGCATCTGCTAATTCTTTTAAATCCGCCTCGGTGATGACTTCATTTCCAATTTTAACCAAAGGCTGTTTGTCGGCAGCCATAACCGGAAAGACGGTAAAAACTGTGAGGATGAATGCGATGAGCATGCATCCAAATGACCATATTCCTTTACACGGATTGTGTTTCACAGGAATCTCCTTTGTATCCGTCATTGGTTTTCGGCGATTATCTCCAATTCGGGCAGGCTTATATCACAGCGGCTCCTTCAAGTCAAACGCCGTCTCGGTTCTTTCTCTTTTAAGGCTGGAAGCATAGAATCATAAACAAATGTCTTTTGAAGAGTTCTTTTCTCAATTCACTTATTTTAATGGTAATACTTGTTCCGGGATCAATATGTAATTATACTATGCAATACCACAACGGGGAGGTAGGTATCACCCTTGTCTAGGAATATACATACGAGTTTATGTATTCTGCTCCTTTCTTCATTTTTTCTCATGTCCTGCGGTACTTCCGGAAACACCAACTCAAAAAAGATCGAAGCACCGAAACAAGTGAGCGTCGATTCAACTCAAGGAGGAATAAGGGTCAACTGGAAGCCGGTCCCGGATGCAATAGGGTACACTGTTTTTTGGGGCTCTGAAAAAGGTGAATTCCGAAATATGGCCAGTACAAAAGATTGTGGAGCCTTGATCGAAAAAGTTCAAAACGGAGAAGTCTACTGTGTGGCCGTGACCTCCTGGGGAAAAACCGGAGAGAGTAATTTTTCCGAGGAGAAGATTGTGGTTTTCGATCACCAGGTGCACAGGTCATCATTCCATTTGTCAAGAGCCACAGAGCTTGTGTCCAAAGGTTCATATGATGATGCTGAGGCCCATTTTAACGCAGCCATAAAATTGAATCCCGGAAACGCATCCGCTTACAAGGAGCGAGGTGCGTTACATCAGAAAATGCAACGGCATGATCTCGCAAAGAAAGACTTCGAAACAGCAAGGAAGATTCACGAATCCAAATCCGTTTCAATGAACAACCCGAGCTAATCTCGGGTTGTTCATTGATGAAGTAAACGAATTAATTTGATTTCTGAAAACCTTTGGGTGGCGGGGCAGCTTCCTTTACCGGCTTGATACTTTTAGGATCCGAACCGCCGGGTGATCCTTGAGATGTAGGAATTCTGTTGAAACCGGACGGACCAGCCTTTTTTCCTCTTTCTATCATAACGGCAACATCTTCATCGGTTTGATCAGTCCACTCAGATAGCCAGGACTGGGATGACCCAAATCCATATTCATAGCCGGGATCGGAACTCCATTGCTGAGGTGCGGCAATTTGATGGCAAACCAGCTTATTGTCAGATTCCGATGCCTGATGTGGTGTTCGCAATACTACTCGACGATTCATGGAGCGCCCGTCTTCAGTTTCGTTGGAGTGTTTGGGCATTGAGAGTCCGAAGCCTCGGGCTCGAATTTTCTCTCGCGGAACTCCCCCTACGGTAGTAAGAAATTCAACGACGCTGCCTGCCCTTCCCCAAGATAGCCTGCAATTGTTTTCCTGGGATCCAATGGAACATGTGTGACCATCAACATAGAAAAATGGGATTTTGGCCAAATCTTGGGAGGTGGTTATAGATTTTGCTATTTCGAGCAACTGAGGCTTGGCGGTTTCCCTCAATCGAGGTGAACCATAATCGAAGTTTATTAGATCACTGTCGAATGCGGTTTCTCCCTGAGTCCGCAACTCTTCAACTATGATGTCCTTCGTTTTAAGCCTAGGTTTACCTTTAGGAATAAGGCGCTGAACGCTTTCGTCTTTGCCTTTATTTTTTTGAAACTCTTCGTACGTTTCGGCGAATACTATTGTGGAACATGCAAACAGCCCGGCGATGATGAATGTTAGTAGCTTTTTCATAGTCCCCCCTTTCAAACCTTATTATTATTAATCATTGATGGTGAAGTTAAATTCCGTAACCACCCAGTTCGCTTTTGGCATTGACTGAGTCTCCACTGCAATGTTCTTGAAACTCTGGAGAGGATTTTGGAATTTCATAAAAGGCCCGGTTATCTGCCAACCCTTCTGGGGATTGTCTGCGAACTGGCCAATGATTGGTTCCTGACTCAGTATTGCTTTGACCTTTTCAGGTCCTGCCGGACCCTTCACAACGAAACGGAAATTGGCGTTCTCCGGAGGTAAATTAATTTGCCCCTTATCCACTTTGGAAGTTGGATGCCATTGATTCGGAAAAAGTATGGTTACTTCTCCACTCGTTCCAATATCCAATATTGTGAGATGACCCTCCGAGTCCGTGTCGAGTTTGAATTTAATTTCATCGCCGGGCTTGTAAGATTGATTGTCCGAAGTTAAAGACAGTTTTACCGCTGGATTGTCGTTCTGGATTTTGTTTGCCTCGTCGAGGATTTCTCTGCCCGACTGCGCCCCTGCAAAGTCATAGAGAAAACTCGAAACGAATACTAGAATTGCCGTCAACACTAACTTTTTCATTCCATGCCCCTTTCTGAACTACTTACTGAAGACCATAGACTTGGTTATCCCGAAGAGATCGGTCAACTGTGGTGTCTGTTGCTTAACGGCCCCTCGCGTCTTCTGGGCGCTTTCCGAGGTAGATTTGATAGTTTCGGATTTTGCCCGTTCAAATGCTTGTTGCAAATTCTGAGACCCTGACCTAATACCCTGGAGCAGATAATAGGTGAACAATCCTGATTGATTATTCTGATCTTCATATGA
Organism: uncultured Syntrophaceae bacterium; assembly: GCA_964613745.1. GTDB lineage: Bacteria > Desulfobacterota > Desulfomonilia > Desulfomonilales > Desulfomonilaceae > CAZTJA01. Next base: position 181,224 of record CAZTJA010000001.1, on the reverse strand, counting down.
AGACTGATTGTCGAGGCAAGCGGATAAAACCGCTTCGTTTCTACCACCGTAATCAGTGGGAATTCCTTTGGCGGTAATATTATGAATAGTTTTTCCCGTGTCGGGATCTATCAGAGGTAGGTACTTTGCCACTAGCCCTGAATTCTCTTTAGGTATTTCTTTGCTTATTGTGCCGCTGTGGCAGGCATCCGCTATCACGATCCTTTTACGAGCCGGGATTTTTTGCACCAAGGTGTTAAATTCATCATCCATCATTATTGCCTTTGATCGTAAGGCTGTTCTGTAATCGATAGGCGGTACCTTATGATAAAGCACGAAGCACTCATCCATTTTGTCCGATTCATCAAACGGCGGCTGATCCGGAATCGAGGTTCCGTGGCCGCTGAAGTAGATCAGAGTATTGTCTTCCGGCCCAGTAACGTCCGTCAGCCACTTCAGACCTCGAATTACTCCTTCGTAATCTGCATCTTTGGATAAAATTGTCTTGATTCTCGAATCCGGCACTCCGAATCGCAGTTTCACCGCGCTTGTGATAGAAACGGCATCTTTCTCACAATACTTCAGAGACCCCGTTGAGGCTCCTATGGCCAAAATAAATAGCTTTTCGCCTGATTGATCCGGTTGACCCGATGTCGCGGTGGGTGCGGCCGAGGAAAACTGATTAGAAGTGGAAGAGGGAGAAGAAGTTTCTGATTCAGGTCTCTGAAAGGATGAGGGAGGACCTGTGTTGATCCCCGTCGAAGCCTCGGCTTGAGATTTGATTTCTAAATTTACCTGCGCAGTCCCCCATTTTATGTTCGCCGGCAAGTGCGATGAATTATTCTGAAACTCTACAGCAAGATCCTTCGCTTTACCTTTAAACTGTTTAAAAGCGGATTTGCCCAGTTTCTGAAATTCTTGTTCGGTCAATATTTTGCCCTGCTCCGAGGTTGCATAGGCTATGATCCGTTCGGTTCCGTCCGGACCCGCAATCTTGTATCTAAAACCGTCGCCACTGGATGGGAATGTGCGAGTAGCTCCTCCGGCCACGGAATTGTCCGTCCCTGAGTAATCATTAGGCCAGAGCCTGATAATTTTGCCCGAGGACCCCATCGACATGAGCGTTAGGTAACAGGGTTGATCCGCCCCGAAAGTAAAGACCACATAGTCATCCGGCTTGAGCTGAGTTTTGTCGGCGGTTAAACTGATTTTAATGGAATTCGCTGCGTCACCGTTCACCGGCAAGACGCCGATATCTTGCCAATTCACTGAATGTGAAATTTCGACAACGCAGACCGGAAACAGCAAAGCAATGCAAAAAATGACTATCAATGTTCTCACACGATTACTCATCTTCCCCCCCTTCACCCTGGGTGATTGCGAATGCAAATTTGCTTTTAAAGGTGTCTTCTCTGAATGACTAAGCACGAATTCACATAAAAGGGCCATGTGAATGAGTCTATATAGTACGTATCGAGGAATGCACGAAAATATGACCAACTCTTCGGATTATTCATGCTTTAACCTAAGTTGAACTACTTTATCGGCTCCTGATACCTGGATTTGATTCTGTAATTCATTGAAGAGTTGCTCTCTGTTCGAAGATGAAGGCCCTGTATTCGAAGTCTTGGCTATAGTGTAGTTACTGATTCCCATGAGATTAATTTCCCGTTCAAGCTCACCTGCAGCTACTTTTGTCTTGGTCGGGGATTGAGGCTCTCGGGATAATCGTTCTATGCGGTCGTAAAGCGCTTCCAATTTTGGGTTTTTATCACGACTTGCTACGAAATAAATATTTTCATAGCCTGGGTTGTTATCAAGAACATACCATCTCTCACCATCTTTACCGGAAGGAAGCCAATATGTCTTGTGTGCTTTGACCTGCCCTGTTCCTTCGGTAAGACTCGGATTAGGGAACAAACGCCCCACTGAGCCGTTTGTATCCCACCAAAAAACATACACGAAGCAGTCGGAATCAGGCTGAAATGCTAGACCTATTTTTGTTCCCGACTTCACGGAAGCTTGGTCTTGCAATTGTTGAGTTTTTCCCGAATCGTCCTCGCTGAAAAACTGAACGTTGACGTTCAGAGGCTCAGAATACGTGCGGACCATGAAAATCGTAGTATCGTCACTCTTTCCTTTAGCGGAATAGAATTGCGGATTCTGCTTTCCCTCGGTAGCTTTGCGTGTATTGTCGTACACAAATCCATATAAATCTTTGGATGCGATACTGCCCTTGGATTCAGGTTTGGCTGCCTCTCCGCGCAGACCCCGCAAGAGGTAGTGGGTGAAAATACTGTTGCCGAATTTAGGGTCTTCGAAACTTTTTTCATCCGGTCTGCTGGAACTTATTGCCGTTCGACCCTGAAATGAATCAAAAAGCGAGAAGAACCTGCCCGCCTCTTTCGCTATGCTGCGTTGAATGCCTTCATTGAAACCACCGGAATGGCATGCATCTGACAACATCAGAATTCGGTCTGAGTCAACTCCCTTGAACAGATTGGTATCATTCATCAATAGAGCGGTGCCGAACAGATTATTCCATTGTGTATCATGGGTGATAAAGTAAAATTCATTCGGCAATGCCGGATCAGCTGCTCCATGACCCGAAAGAAAGATGATTACTATGTCGTCTTTCCCGGCAGGCTTAAGGCTTTGCCGCAATGCCTTGGCAACGTTTGCTCTCGTAGCCTGCTCATTTAGCAGCAAGATCAAGCTCGATTTCTTGAACAGTTTTTCGGCATCTTTCAAAAAGGTGTGAAAATCTCGTGCATCTTTATCGGAGATCGTAAGAGGGGGAATATTAGGATCTTTGAATTGCTTAATTCCTACTATTACGGCGTATAGAGAAACTTTGGGATCGTTCGCTCGGGTTTCAGAATGGCCTAAGAAACCGCCCAATAAAAACAGTAATGCGATAAATGACCGGATTACCATTAAATCCTCCGGATGACCGGCTGGAACATATTATTTTCATTCCCAATGTGATCCAAACTGGTTCTAAAATACACATCCGTAACATCTATGATTACGCTTCGGTAAAAACTCTTAAGAGTGACATTAAACATGTTCTAGTTCATACGAACTACTTTCCCACAAATACTATTTCGACTCTACGGTTTTTCTGCAGATTTTCCGGGGAATCTCCTGGTGACAAAGGTCTGTTCGGCCCGTAAGCAATCGTTTGAATTCTTGTGCCTTCTATCGAGTATTTTTCGGTTAAGAATTTCTTAACCTGATTAGCACGGTCTTCGGACAAGGTGACGTTTCTCTGGTAGTCACCTCTATGATCAGTATGACCTTCGACAATAAAGCTATAGTTCCCAAGCTCCTTAGCTGAAAAAGCTTTGCCGATTTCATCGAGCTGCGTCAGAGATTCGGGTCGATTTACTTCCGAAGACCATTCGTCAAAAAGTATGTTGTCGAATTTCTGTCTACCCTTGGCCACGGTAGTCCCCTCGAATCCCATGAGTTTTACCCCGTGTGATTTCGCATTGGAAAGTTGCTTGCACTGAGAAATAATTTCTGATGCCTGGATTGGTCCGGATCTCCTCTCATTAAGGGCCTGACGCACTTCACCTGTCAACTCCGTGATACTCGGATCTGACGGCTTGATCTCGGAAGCTCTTTTTAGATGTATTAAGGCGGCTTCGTATTGACCTGTTCTGAAGTAGTTAGAGGCCAATCCGATGTGCGCGGGCAAAAGATCAGGCCTAATGGTCAGTGCTTTACGGTATTCAGTTATGGAGCGGTCAATAAGTTGATTCTTTAACTTAACGTTTTCAGGGGTAAAAGGTTTTTCAATTAAGGCAAGTGTTTCCAGTGCGTCAGCGAGATTATTGTGGGCCTCGGCGTAGTTTGGACATAATTCAACCGCTTTTTCAAAAGCGCGTTTTCGGTGCTCTGCATTCGTATAACGACACGCTTCCGAATAGATCAATTTCGCTTGGGTGCAGCCGTCCACAAGGTTAGAAGCGACAATGGAATCGGCGACGCTTGATTGCAGAAGCAACCAGACAACCAAGAAACAGTAACAACGGTTCACTTCTCCCCCTTAAAGATCTACAAAGGATCGTTTCACAACGCAGAGAGAAACATGACTGCATATTCAATTTTAATTGTGTAAGCTCAGAGTCTCAAGTCATTTCTGATAGTATTCCTTGTTACTGGAGTTTGTTTTGGCGTTGAGTCAACATCTTTTCTCGGGAGATTGAGATGGGAGCATTGGACAATTTGAAGGTTCTCGATTTGAGCAGATTGCTTCCGGGACCTTTTTGCACAACTATTTTAGCTGATCACGGGGCGGATGTACTGGTTATGGAAGCTCCAAAATATCGTCACGGCTCGGTTCTCGGCAATATTCCTTCTCTCAAGAGAAATAAGAAACATATATCGGTCGACCTCGATCAACCTGAGGGACGACATATCTTTTTTGAACTCTTGAGCAATGTGGATGTATTGGTGGAGGGCTTCAAACCGGGATCTACGAAAAAATGGGGTATAGACTACGAATCTTTACGCCTTCGAAAACCTGACTTGATTTATTGTTCAATAACTGCATTCGGTGCAAGCGGACTCACCTCCATGAAATCGGGTCACGATTTAAATCTGATCTCAGAAGCCGGCTTGCTCGATCTAATTAAGGATAGCCGACAGAATCCCGTTATGCCGGACTTTCAAACCGCTGCTTTGGCTGGGGGAGTTTATGCCGTGATTGGAATACTCATGGCTTTAAACGCTAGGCATATTACAGGCCGAGGTCAATTTATTGACACATCAATGGCCGATAGTCTCGTTTCTCTACTGACTGTCCCGATAACGTGCTTCCAAACGGGAAACCCTTTACCTGGGAGGCGAAAGTCCGATTCAAACAAATGGCTTCCCTGTTACCGCCTGTATATGACCAAGGACGGAAGATATCTTTCCGTTGGTGCTCTCGAACCACATTTGTGGGCAACAATGTGTGAGAAATTGGATCGCCCGGATCTTGTAGATATTCAGTACAATGAGAAAAAGATGTCGCACATAGAAAGCGAATTGGAGCGAATCTTTTTTCAGAAGGATTTATCGGAATGGATGGAACTCCTAAATGATGCCGATGCATGTGTATCACCGGTAAACACTCTTGGAGATGTAATAAAGTCAAACAGCTTTAGGGAAAGAGGCATTATACATATGAACACAAATGGAATGGCGGAACCCGGCGTGTTGCCTTTTTTATCGAACACCCCAGGTTCGTTGAGGACACCCGCGTACAGATTCGGAGAGCACACGAAGGAAATATTGACCAGCATCAATTATTCGGTCGATGACATATCCAATATGCGAGATTCTTTGACAATCTGGTTTGATTGAAAAACGATAACAGAATAAATATCCGATTCTGAATCAACAGCGATTTGTCATTCCGTAAAACAACCTTTCACAACGGAGCCGCTGCGAGAAATTACCCAATCAAAAATCTCGCCTTCGCTGAAATGCACCCTGCTCCCACGATGAAGGTCTTTTCGAAGGATAGGTGAGTTTTCGAGATAACCAACTAAAGATTGCCCTCGCCACGCATCAAGCGAGACCCACATCCACTCGTATTTTCCGCCTTGGGCGGGAAATCCTACTTTCACTGCATGAATTCCACCAGGAGATGCATTTCTCTGCTGAAAACTCCTTTTGAAGACCGGTAAATTCTCCCTAGCTTTGCGATGTGCAGACAAGATGTGCTCCTGGGCTTCAGAATTGAATGCTTCCTCCCGTTCTGCCCCGGCATTGTCTGTGGTCTCCGCGGAGAAATCTACCAAATCGTCGTCAGAATCGTAATTCTGCTTTTGTTCTATCGTTTCGACGGTATTCGGAAGCGTTTGACAGGAAACCACCGCCAAACTTTCGGCAGGAAAATGATCGTCGGCCTCGTTTGGTCTTAATTCCAATACGATGCTTTTTTTGGTTTCAGGAATAAAAATAGGTTTGCCTAGAATTGTTCCATTCGTCCCGGAATTCAGGAGATGAACAGCAATCCTGTATAACAATGTCTTTCCAAGAACCGCAGATTTTTTGGGAATACCGTCAATTTCCAGATCCGGAAACCCGAATTTCTGCATACCGTGTGTATGAATCCAAACAGTATCACCTTCGTCCAGAGACTCAAATTTTACATTGTTTTCGATGACGTGAATTCTGAGATCAGCCTGGACGAGTTTCCAATCGGCGACTCCCCACAGGACATGCGAAACCGCGTCCTGAACTATCCCGCTCGTTATTTCCCTGACTGCCTCCGTAAGATTGGACATCAGAATGTGGTGTTCCATTCCGTTGTATTGAGGCAATAGAAGCTTTAGGCGTACTATGATTTGCGATTGTTTCAATATATCGAGATCGTGTGGTTCAAATCCACGGGCATTCTGAGCAATGAGATCCTCTGGATATTCAAAGTAGTAATCGGCCTGCTCACGTGCGATGTACTCAATAGTCAGACTGTTTTTTTCAATCAGAGTGTCCAAGGTTCTGAGCGCTCGGTCGCGTTCGGTCTTTTTTTCATATAGATTTCCAAACCGTTCCTGAATATGCTGCCAATCAGGAGTAAGATTTCCCGGAGCATAAACCCAATATTCCAAGTGCTGCTGCAGATGAGGAACGATTTGCACGTTGTCGTCTAACGGCTCTTCATGATGCGGACGGGTATCCTTCACCGTGGAGGCTTTATGATCATAACCTCGGAGCGTACTTTCCGTGATACGTTTTAAGAAACGATGAAGAGTCTTTTCAGACAATAAAGACTTTAGGCCCATATTCTTGCTTTTGGTCAGCCTTTTTCGAGCTTTCTTAATCCTTGCATTCTTTTCGTCTACATGCGGAAATTTCGCGAAAAGTTTCTTCGCATCGTCTTTTCTGTCAAGAGCCAAATATGTCAATGCCAAACCACCTATATCGTCATCCGAAATATCGCCCTGTCGATTTTCAATTAGCATCAGACTAATTTTTAGGGCTTCATCATACTTCTCCAAAGCCAAGAAAACATCCTGTAGGCCGCGCTGAACCTCGACATCATCCGACTTTTCAGTCAAAGATTGAACGAGAAACTCTTCCGAACGTTTGTAATCCCCAAGCAGAAGATAGCCTATACCTAAAGCTTTGTTGCTCTCCGGAATGGCTCCGTAACGCCTCACATGGCTCTCAAGAGCAAGCACCATATCGCGGGATATGTCACCGCCGTTCAGGATGCGCTTGGAAAAGGCCATTATTTTATGCTCAACCTCTTCCGGCATCGTCTCACCAGAAACAGGAGTCCAGGTCTTTGGTACCTTTTCGTTGCAATGTGGACAATTGAGAAAATCTTCACTTATTGATAAGAATCGTTCTTCTGAAAGGCTTTGTATATAACCACATCCGGGACATCGCACCTGAACCATATTTCGCTCCTAAGCCGGAATGAAAATTACCGGAACATTCATGAAGGCTAAGGCTAAGTTTCATAATTCAGTTTAAAAGTCAATCAGAACTTGTTGATATGATAGTTATTTAGCTGGTGATAGTATCTTAATTTAGAAAGGTGTTTCTAAGTGTGCGGAATTTGCGGCATTGTAGATTTTGATTCGCCGCCCAATATAGGAGCAGTTGAAGCAATCACCGGGCGGTTGACTCACAGAGGGCCGGATGCGGGAGGAGTTTACTGCTTTCCTGAGTGCGTTTTGGGACATCGCAGATTGTCAATTATTGATTTATCTGACTCTGCATCGCAACCAATGATAGATTCTGCGGGTAAAACAGCTGTCGCATTCAATGGTGAAATTTACAATTTTATGGAATTGCGACGAAATCTACAATCCAAGGGTTTTGTCTTCAAGACCCATTCGGACACCGAGGTCTTGCTGAACGGATATCTGGATCAAGACTTCGCAATTACATCTTCTCTGAACGGTATGTTCGCCTTTGCGATATGGGATGAGAGAAAAAAAACATTGTTTATGTCCCGAGACAGAATAGGAAAAAAACCCCTTTATTATTTTCAGTCTGCGAGACGAATCATATTTTGTTCCGAATTATTTCCTTTGATACGCTCAGGACTAATCCCAAATGAAATTGATCAACAAGCTTTGGCGGAATATCTGTTGTACGATTTCATTCCAGGTCCGCACACTATATTCGCAGGAGTCAAAAAGCTGCTACCGGGGCACAGCGCCCTTTTTTCACAAACCGGTTTGGTTGTACAAAAATACTGGTCTCCTCCATTGGTTGAAAATGGTACGGATTTTCTCACTTCCGCTGAAGAAGTCAGATCTATATTGTTGGATTCAGTGGAAAAGCGACTCGTCTCCGATGTTCCTCTCGGATCATTCCTTAGCGGCGGACTTGATTCGACTCTCATAACGGCTCTGATGAAAAAATCCAATAGGGGACGGGTAAAAACATTCAGTATTTCTTTTCCGGGAACAAGCCATGACGAGTCCACATGGTCGAGGATGGCTGCTGAGAGCTTGGGTACGGAACATTATGAACAAGCAGTAACCTATGACATCACCGGAATTTTCGAGAATTTAATTGATCATTTCGGAGAACCCTTCGGAGATTCTTCTGCGATACCTATGTATTATCTATGTCGTGAAACCCGCAAGCATGTGACGGTAGCTCTATCGGGAGATGGCGGTGATGAGCTTTTTGGGGGATATGAAAGATATTTGGCCCGAAAATACCAGGTGATCTACGATATGTTCCCGGTTTTTTTTCGCAAATATCTGATCGAGCCAAGTTTGGCAAAGCTTCAAACAACCACGGACTACTATGGGACAAGTTGGATAAAGAAACTGAAACTATTTGTATCTGCAGCGGAAAGGATGAGATCCGAACCCCTTGCCGTCGTACCGAGAACGTTTTCGCTATCTGAAATGATGGATCTCACGGGTATTGATTATTCCGTCGATAAAGATCCAGTAATCGAGATATCCCGCCAATATTCAGGTCTCGATCCGATTAACCACATGATGTTGGCCGATATTCAAACGTACTTGGCGGAAGACATACTTACAAAAACAGACAGAATGAGTATGGCCCACGCACTCGAAGTTAGGAGTCCGCTTCTGGATTACCGACTTCTGGAATTAGTTTGTCGTATGCCCGCTCATTTCAAGATCTCCGGGCAAACGACCAAAAGAATGCTCAGGCATGTGGCAAAAGATTTGATTCCCAGGAAAATCTTGAATAGGTCTAAATATGGATTTCAAGTTCCTCTAGGCCATTGGTTCAAAACAAATTTAAAATCATGGACGCAAGAAAGGCTGTTCGATTCATGTAACATGCTTCTTCGGCGTAGCTCAGTTGAGAAAATATGGAAAGATCATCAATCCGGCAGATCGGATAATACACAAAAAATCTGGATCATCATTTTCTTGAACCAGTGGATCCTACGAATGAAACAAATTAATTCCGAGTGACTCTTGTTTTGGATAACGCTCATTTTATAAGCTGCACGTTTTTCGTTAGGAGATGTTCTTTGACTGAAATTCATCCAGATTGTGCTCGGTGTTTAATTCATGAAGGCAAAGGGCTTATCGATGCGACTCTTCAGGATCTCAAAACTGACCTAAAGCTGCTTGACGAACAGAATTATCACAGTATCAACAATTATGAAAAGACCGCTCAAATGCTGGATTTCGAGTATGAAAGCAGAGTCACCATCGGACAAAAGATTGCCGATAAAGTCACTGCTTTCGGTGGAAGCTGGACCTTTTTGGGTCTTTATGCATCCATTATTCTGGCTTGGGTCTCAATAAATTCATTACATCTTTTCTTGAAACCTTTTGATCCATTTCCCTTTATATTCCTTAATTTAGTCTTGTCTGCTCTCGCTACCTTTCAGGCACCGGTCATTCTCATGAGCCAGAATAGACAGGACAGAAAAGACAGGTTAAGAGCAGAGCACGACTTCAAAACAAACCTTAAGACCGAAATGGAAGTGCGGCATCTGAACTTAAAATTGGACTTAATGTTAAGCAAATACATGGAGCGTCTTTTGGAGATACAAAACGTCCAAATGACAATGCTTAACCGATGCTCGGAACAATCTTGCGGCACCAAACATGAATAGATGTTATGGTGTCGTGATTATCCTCAACTGTCGGAGATGGCCTCAAAATCTGAATGGAAGCTACGTAGAGAGGTTAATAGGTTTAAGTTGACAACTCAGATTGAGAGTGATGAAATGAAGCGCCGAATGTGAAGTCCGGCCGTGGAGTGTTGATGAAGATCCGGGAAATGCTGGAAGTCTTGACGGGTAAGATGGTGGTTACAAATCACAATCTTGAAGAAGAAGTCCCTAGAGGCGGGGCAGCGGACCTTATGAGCGATGTTTTGGCCTTTGGTACCGAAGGCATGGTGCTCATGACCGGGTTGACCAATCCCCAAGTTGTCAGAACCGCCGAAATGGCAGGAATTAGCGTAATCATTTTCGTTCGCGACAAAATCCCCCCTCCCGAAACGATCGAACTTGCGCGTGAGTCCGGTATGACCCTCATCAGCACCGGGTACACAATGTTTGAGGCATGCGGTCGGCTTTATAATGCAGGATTAGCCGGAAGAGGTCCTGTTTCTATCCAAAATAATTCCTGGTGAAATGGAAGCTCACGAAATATCAAAGGTTCAGGAACTACTTTACACGACTAAAGTAGAATCCGTAATGGCTCCAAATGTTATTGTTTTGGACCCTGAACTCACGGTAGCTCAGGTAAAAGAATTTATGAAGTCCAAACGAATAGCCGGCGCGCCGGTAGTCCAAGACCGAAAAATAGTCGGAATGGTGAGCGTATCAGACATTATTGATGCCATGGAAAAAGGCATGCTGAATAGCCGGGTTTCCGAAATAATGGTGACCCCGGTAAAAACCGTCTTCAAGGATGTTCCCGCCACAGAGGCGATTGCGAACCTGGGTAGGGAAGGTTTTGGCAGACTGCCGGTTCTTGATGAGAATCTCAATCTCGTAGGCATAGTTACCACGGGAACTGTAATAAGATCCCTGCTTCAGCAGATAAGCGCGAGTTATGAAAAGCGTGAAACGGAGCGATTACCTCAGTATCGGGCAAGTCATATTTTTCAAGATATTCTGTCGGATGATACGAGCCTCCTGCTCAGATACGTTGTAGATGACAAGGATTTCACGAATGCCGGCAAGGCTTCCAGTATGCTGAAAAAATCTCTCCAAAGGTTAGGCGTCTCACCTTCAGTCATACGCAGAGTTGCTGTCGCAGTATATGAAGCGGAAATGAATCTGGTTATACACACCGATGTGGGTGGAGAAATAATAGTTGAAATTCGGAAACACAGATTAAAGATTTCCGCAATCGATCACGGCCCGGGAATCGAGAACATATCCCAGGTACTGGAACCCGGTTATTCTACAGCCCCCGAGTGGATAAGAGAGATGGGTTTCGGAGCCGGGATGGGGTTGGCCAATATCAGAAGGTGTTCGGATCTCATGGGCCTCATGTCGGCTCCTGGGGCGGCTACTAAGCTGGATATTATTTTTCTTTTCGACGAGGATTCATCGGTATGACATGGCGAAAAACCCTTGACAATCGCCAAACAGAAGCTATAAATATATGAGACTACAGTCGTCCCCGGGTCCCTAAAAGGTGCACCCTCAACTAAGTCCAAAAAAAGATGAAATTCTAATATAGCAAGGGTCGTCGCCCCCGCAGCGTACGCATTGTTTCCTGGAGAAGAAGGATGACAAACAGCTACCTTCCAATCCTGGTGATACTTCTAGTATCCGCGTTTATCGGATCGGCTATCATTATTTTGTCCACGGTTCTCGCTAAAAGGAACCCGACCAAAATAAAGTTGATGCCGTATGAATGCGGAATGGACCCCATAGGAGGAGCCAGGAGACGCTTTTCAGTACGTTTTTTTGTAATGGGAATGCTCTTCATTGTGTTTGATATCGAATTGATATTCATGTTTCCCTGGGCGGCCGTTTATGATCGCTTGCGTATATTTGGATTCATCGAAATGTTCGTCTTCGTCGGGGTGCTTTTGATCGGACTCGTATACGTATGGAAAAAAGGTGCTCTCGAATGGGAATAGAAAGTCATCTAAATGATACTGTCCACGTGACCAACCTTGAATGGTTTGTCAACTGGGCTCGAAAATCATCAATGTGGCCTTTAGGCTTCGGTTTGGCCTGCTGTGCTCTGGAAATGATAGCGACCTTTGTGAGCAGGTACGACCTTTCACGCTTCGGTATGGAGGTTGCCAGACCTTCACCGCGACACGCGGACCTGATGATCGTTTCAGGAACCGCATCAAAAAAGATGCTGCCGGCCGTATTGCGGATCTACGAGCAGATGGCCGATCCCAAATGGGTTATTGCAATGGGCGCTTGTGCTTGTACAGGTGGCATTTACAAGAATTACTCCGTTGTTCAAGGAATTGATCGGCACCTTCCGGTTGACGTCTACATACCCGGCTGTCCTCCGAGACCAGAAGCGCTGTTGGATGGAATTCTTCAACTGCACGCTAAGGTGATGCGGGAAAAATCCTTAAGTGATCCCAAGAATCTCTTGAGCAAGGCGGCCGCCCAATGAATCAGGAATCCATAAGAGATAGAATTCTACAGGAGTTCGGTTCGGATCTTCAGTGCGTCGAATTTAGAGATCAGATCAGTGTGGTGGTGCCGAAGGACCAGATCTTGTCAGTGTGTTCTTTTTTAAAGAATGATCCTGAGTTGAATTTCAACTACTTGTCGTTCGTGGGTGGAGTGGATTTGTTGCCCAACGATCCGCGTTTTGAGATTGTATATCAACTGTTTTCCGTAAATCACAACCATCGGTTTAGAATTAAAACGAGAATTGAAGAATCCGATGCCCGAATAGAGTCCGTGACCTCGCTTTGGCCGACAGCCGATTGGCATGAGCGTGAAACGTCGGAGATGTTCGGAATAGAGTTCCTCAACCACCCTGATCCCAGAAAATTGCTCTTGCCTGAGGATTGGACGATACATCCTCTGAGAAAGGATTTTCCCGTCGAAGGTACGGATGACACACCCGACCTACCTAGGCAGGGACGCAAGGACTTACAAGCATGAAGTCGGCAGTGACGGAATCAAATTCTTACATTAGTGAAGAGATGGAGATCAATCTAGGTCCTCATCATCCCAGCACTCATGGAGTCTTCAGAGCGGTTGTGACACTCGATGGAGAAATGGTCGTCGATGTGGTTCCCTATTTGGGTTATCTACATCGAGGATTTGAGAAATCGTGTGAGAACAAACGTTACCATCAGGTGATTCCGTTGACGGAACGCTGCGACTATATGGGGGCATCGAGCAATTCTCTCGCATATTGCTTGACCGTGGAAAAGCTCCTCGACATTGAGGTTCCGGAGCGCGCACAAGTCGTGAGAGTAATGTTCGCAGAGCTTTCACGCATTTTCAGCCATCTATTTTGGTTGGGCACACATGGGCATGATGTCGGAGCCATGACCCCGCTCTTTTATATGTTGCGGGAACGTGAAGAGATCATGGACCTTTTTGAACTGACCGCCGGTGGTCGCCTCATGCCCAACTACATTCGAATCGGCGGAATTGCGAAGGAACTCGAAGAAGGCTTTGTCGACAAGCTAAGGGCATTCACCGAGCACTTCGATTACAGAGTTGATGAATACGAAACACTATTGACCAAGAACCCTATTTACGTCGATAGAACCAAGAACATTGGCGTTTTATCACTTGAAGACTGCATAGCTTACGGAATTAGCGGACCTATGATGCGGGCATCAGGACTCAAATGGGATATCCGTAAATCCGAACCGTATTCAGGCTATGAACAATACAGCTTCGACATCCCGGTTCAAAGCGGATGTGACGTCTACTCGCGGTATTTGGTTCGTGTTGCCGAAATGCGGGAGAGTAATCGCATTCTAAAGCAGACTTTAACTAAATTGAATGACGGACCATATATGGCGAAAAAAACAGGTGTTGTCTTCCCCTTACAGGAAGAGATCTACACCAAGATGGAATCTTTAATACATCACTTCATGCTGGTGATTGACGGAATCAAACCACCTCCCGGTGAATACTACCAATGCATTGAATCGCCTCGCGGAGAATTAGGATGCTACATCGTAAGTGATGGTAGCGGCAGACCTTACCGCCTCAAATGGCGGGCTCCGGCGTTTGTAAATCTCGAGTCATTGGCCAAAATGGCGAAAGGTTATTTTTTTGCTGATTTAATTGCAATTTTGTCCAGCATTGATATTGTGTTGGCGGAAGTTGATCGCTGATCAACAATTGATTGTATTTAGGGAGAGTTTGATGAACCTTGGAGAAGTATCGGAGGCTTTAAACCTTACTTTCCGTGCCGGTCATTCGGAATCGAGCAGAGTCGTATCAGGCGGATACGTAAGCGATCTGTTGAGCGACGTGATCGCTGGAGCCAAAGAAGGAGACCTCTGGATAACACTCCAGATTCACCAGAATATAATAGCAGTGGCTTTTTTGAACAACTTGGCGGGAATAGTAATAGTGGGCGGACGTGAACCGGATGCTGAAACATTGAAGAAAGCGGAAGAACAGGGTGTTCCTGTTCTGGTCAGCCCAAAACCCGCTTACGAGCTTGCAGGTAGGCTTTACGGAATGGGGATACGAAGGGAATCCGAAAACTAGGTAGTACCGAAAGATTCGATTTTTCTGTTCCGTCATATCAAGTCAGAGAATCGGCAGGTCTAAGGATTTTTCGGGCCGATCTGCATATACATACGGTGTTGTCTCCGTGCACAGAGCTCGATGAGATGACGCCCAAAGCAATAGTCGAAGCGGCACTGGGTGCTGAGCTTGACGTTATCGCTATATGTGACCACAACTCGTGTCGAAACGTTGGTGCCGTGACAAGAGCGGCGCAAGGCAAGCCGCTGACGGTTATTCCAGGTATTGAGATTTCAACATCGGAAGAGGTTCATGTACTTGGACTGTTTTCTGAGGTTGAGACCGCCGAAGCGGTACAGGAACATGTTTATGCCAGACTTCCCGGCAGCAACAACGAGGCAGTGTTCGGGTGTCAGGCCGTTTTAGATGAATTCGATATGGTTGAAGATCTCGATGAGAGACTTCTAATCGGTTCGGTAACTTTGGGAATCAGATCGGTGGTTGAACTCATTCACCATCACAATGGTCTAGCCATTGCTTCCCATATCGACCGAAAAAGCTTTGGTATAATGAGTCAGTTGGGTTTTATTCCGACGGACCTCGAACTTGACGCTCTGGAGATTTCTAGGAAAGCAGATACACGCACTTGGGAATCATCTCTGTGGTCGGGTAGTTTGTTCCGAGGAATCGCATCCTCTGATGCCCACAACTTAGATGACATTGGAGCGGCGGTCACTGGTATTTTAATGGGCAATGCGGACTTCCTTGAGCTGAGTAAAGCATTTGCCGGAGTAAGCGGCCGAAAAATCTGTTTCTTTGAACGCAGAACATAAATCCTCAACAGTTAATGCAGGATTTATCATTACATATTCTGGACGTCGCCGAAAACGGAATCAGAGCCGACGCAGCAAACATATCGATTATGATTTGCGAAGACGGTTCACAGGATACATTGACAATCACGATTGCCGACGATGGTCGGGGAATGAGTCCCGAGTTTCTGGAAAGGGTTCTTGATCCATTTGTTACTACGAGGACAACCAGAAAAGTTGGATTAGGTTTGTCGTTATTTCAGCAAACGGCGGAATCTGCTGAAGGCAATCTTGAGATCGAATCGGTCTTAGGCCAGGGAACCACGATCAAAGTTTACATGAAGCTGAATCATATTGATCGGAAGCCCATGGGGAATATGGCTGAAACAATGGCTGCGTTAATTCAGGGAAACCCGAACATTGATTTTTCGTATATGCACGTGATTGACGGCAAGCAGTTTAGTTTTTCTACATCGGAGCTTAGGCCTGATTTGGAAGAAATTCCCATCAATCACCCGGAAGTTGTTCAACTTATCAGGAACATAATCGCCGAAGGTTTAAGGGAATTGTCTTCGCCGTCCTAGGGACGGGTATATGGAGTGTAATCAAAGTGCAAGAACGAGATGCATTACTAAAAAAGAAAGTAGAATCCAACGTCGAAGTTATTCCCCCAGAGGAACTCGAAAAACTCGACGAGATAATTGAAAAATATCATGGTAACCCCAGCTATTTAATTCCCGCTCTGAAAGAAGCTCAGGAGCTCTACGGATATCTGCCGAAAGAAGTGCAGCGAAAGCTTGCTGATGGGCTTCACATTCCGGCTCCCCACATTTACGGGGTAGTAACTTTTTATTCCTTTTTCACCATCACTCCCAGGGGTAGGCATACACTGCGTCTGTGTCTGGGGACTGCTTGTTATGTAAAAGGTTCAAAGGACATACTCGAGAATATAGTTCGAGAAGTGGGCATAACCGTCGGTGAGACATCGGAAGACGGTCGCTTTACCTTGGAAGCTGTCCGATGTTTGGGCGCATGTGGACTCGCGCCCGTGATGTTGGTGGGAGAGGATACGCACGGAAACATCAATCCTAATGAAACGGTGAAAATTCTCGACGGCTATCAATAAAGTCCGTCAAGTAGCGGAAAATCCCACATAGGCTTCGTTGGGTCCGCCCGGCTTACAAGCGCACGGCTAGGAGTGCGAGAGGAGACTATTGTGCCCAAAATCAGCCTAGAAGATCTCAAACGAATCAAGGATCGTGAACGCGGAAAAATGGTTTTGAGAGATGGTGCGTATCGCGGAAAGATCACGGTTCACATGGGAACCTGCGGCATTGCGGCAGGAGCTCGAGAGATTTTGACCCTATTTCGAGAAGGTATCGCGGAAAAGGGCCTCCATGACGTAATCTTGACAAACTCGGGTTGCGCCGGCTTATGCGCAAAAGAGCCCATGATTACCGTTGAATTCGAGGACCAGCCACCGGTCAAATATATTTCCTTAGATAAGAAAAAAGCCCTTCGAATTTTTGAAGAACATGTAATCGGAGGCAAGCCGGTCGAAGATTTTGCTTTGGCTCGCGGCAGCGAAACAGTAGCAGGATAACACCGGATTTCGTCAGAACACTTGGAGTTAGGCAATGAGTGCCAAACCATTTTATAGAATGCAGTTTATGCTTTGCGCGGGAACCGGTTGCATCGCAAGTGGTTCCCTTGATGTCAAAGAGGCTCTTGAGAAGGAATTAGCAAAGAGAAACTTACAAGACGAGGTTCAGGTAGTCACTACCGGTTGTAATGGTTTCTGTGCTCAAGGGCCAATCATGGTCTGTTATCCTGATGGGATCTTTTATAATCAGGTGAAACCCGAACACGCTCCCGTGATTGTTGAGGAACACGTGCTCAAGGGACGTGTAGTTGAAAAGTTACTTTTCAAGGAAGAAGCCGCAAAAGACAAAGTTCCTCTCATGAGGGACATCGGTTTCTTTAGTCTACAGAGGCTCATTGTACTGAGGAATCGCGGCCTCATCGATGCGGAGAGTATAGACGAGTACATAGCCAGGGACGGATATGCGGGTTTGGCAAAAGCCCTTACCACAATGACCCCGCTTGAAGTGATCGAAGAGATAAAGAAATCAGGTTTGCGGGGACGTGGCGGTGGTGGTTTTCCGGCCGGGCTGAAATGGGAAGAGTGCGCACGCTACGACAATTTTCCAAAATATACGATCTGCAACGGAGATGAAGGAGATCCAGGTGCCTTCATGGACAGATCCGTAATGGAAGGCGATCCACATTCCGTTTTGGAAGGAATGGCCATTTCCGGTTATGCTATCGGTGCGGAGCAAGGATACATATACGTTCGTGCCGAGTATCCGCTAGCAATTCAAAGATTGCAAAAAGCAATAGAGGACGCGAGGGATTACGGTCTATTAGGAAAGAACATACTCGATAGCGGCTTCAACTTTGACATAGCAATTGCACCCGGAGCCGGTGCGTTCGTGTGCGGTGAATCCACTGCTCTGATGTACTCAATTGAGGGCAAGCGCGGCATGCCGAGAATAAAACCTCCACGGAGTGCCGAGGCAGGACTATGGAATCAACCTACGAACCTTAACAACGTCGAAACTTTTGCGAATGTAAACCCCATTATCCTCCACGGGGGAGATTGGTTTGCCTCCATAGGCACAGAGGGCAGCAAGGGAACAAAAGTCTTTGCTCTCACAGGCGCAGTGAACAATGTTGGGCTCGTTGAAGTTCCAATGGGCACTACTTTGAGGAGCCTCGTTTTCGATATCGGTGGAGGCATTCCCAAGAAACGTAAATACAAAGCCGCCCAGATCGGTGGTCCATCCGGAGGGTGCATTCCCGAGCACCTCATTGATGTTCAGATAGACTACGAGTCTCTCACCGACATAGGCGCAATGATGGGTTCCGGCGGCGTGGTCGTCATGGATGACTCGACGTGCATGGTGGATACGGCTCGTTTCTTCACTGATTTTTCGGTTGAAGAATCATGCGGCAAGTGCACTCCATGCCGAGAGGGCTTGAAGGCAATGTATGACAAACTGACCGATATCGTTGAAGGTAGAGGTCAGGAAGGTGATATTGAGTTCCTGGAAGAATGGGGAAAGCATATCAGTGATACGTCGCATTGCGGCCTCGGGAAAGCGGCGGCTAACCCTGTTTTGTCAACCATAAAGTATTTCCGAAATGAATATGAAGCTCATATCAGGGATAAGCACTGTCCTGCACTAGTCTGCCCGGATCTGATCGATTTCGTAGTGATCGAGGAAAAGTGCAAGATGTGCGGAATGTGCTTCCGAAATTGTCCTTCAAATGCAATCACCTGGGAGAAGAAGCAGGTAGCACGAATAGATCTCGACAAATGCACAAGATGTCGGACCTGTATTTCAAACTGCAGGTTCGGAGCAATCAGATAATTTCGTTCATCGTCTCTTTGAGCTATGAACGCATTGAATCTTTGTGAGTTTATTTCATGGTTACATTGACCATCGACGGAATTTCCGTATCCGTAGAGAAAGGTGCTTCCATTTTGGAAGCCGCCCAAAAAGCAGGGGTCAAGATTCCGACTCTTTGCCACGACAAAAGGCTTATTCCATACGGCGCATGCAGGTTGTGTATTGTCGAAGTCACTGCCCGAGGGCGTACCAGAACAATGCCTGCGTGTTTTAATCCTGCACGAGACGGTATGGAAATAGTCACACAGTCACCTAAGCTGAGTGAAAGCAGACGAAAACAGCTGGAGCTCCTCTTACGAAGTCATCCCTTGCTGTGTCCGAGCTGCGACGCCGCCGGCGACTGCAGATTACAGGAACTGGTTCACGAGTATAAGGTTGGCGACTTGCCTTTCGGAAGACAATCTCGAGTTTTCCACACCGATAATGATTCATTTTTTATTCGTCACAACATGAATTTATGTATTCGATGCGGAATGTGCACAAGAATATGTGACGAAGTTCAAGGCCAAAATGAAATCAGCTTTGTAATGCGAGGCATGAATTGCGAAGTTTCGACGGATTTTGAAAGGCCTCTGGATTGCGAGTTTTGCGGCCAATGCGCTCAAATTTGTCCTGTCGGCGCAATTAGATCCAGATGGCTCGTCGGAACAGGTAGAGATTTTGAATTAGCCAGGAATGATACGACTTGTTCCTTTTGCAGCCTAGGGTGCACTCTGACATTAGGCACGAAAGACAACAAGATCGTTTATGTTACCTCTCCTGAAGGCAGTGCAAACGAAGGTAATCTTTGTGTAAAAGGAAGATATGGCTGGACTTATGTCCATTCTCCCAAACGACTTTCGAAACCGATGATAAAGAAGGATGGGCTTCTTACTGAAGTGGAATGGGACGAGGCGATTGCCTTCGTCGCCGAAAATTTAAAGAGAATCAAGTCCGCAAAGGGCTCGGATTCATTAGGTGTTCTGGGTTCCGCTAGGCTCACAAATGAAGAAGCATACCTTTTGAATCGTTTTTCGAGAACTGTTTTGGAGACTTCGAATATCGATCATTCCGGTAATTCTTATCGTCCCCTGGTTGATGATGTAATGCCGGCATTGGGCTATGCAGCCGGTACTAACTCGATCAGGGAGATAAGGAATTCCGATGTAATACTTCTCTTGGGTGCCGACTTGACTGAAACGCATCCTGTGGCCAAGAACGAGGTGATTTTGGCAACAGGGCGCCATCGAGCAACGGCAATAGTAGTTGACAGTAAACGGACAAAACTTACGGATAGAGCGTCTATCTTTATTCATGTGCCGCCGTCTGCAGAGAGCATTATTGCTAATGCAATGCTGCGCTACATCATCGACAACAATCTGTATGATTCCGATTTCGTAAACGGCAAGACTGACGGCATTGCTGAATTGACCGACTCGCTTTCCGCTTTCGGATTGCAGGATGTAGTAAAGAAATTAAACATCGATCCGGCGCAAATCGAAAATGCCGCAACGGCATATGCGAATGCTAAAAGCGGATGCATTATTGTGACTCTGGGCGGACCTGTAGCGGACGGAGAATTAGTAAAAGCAGCAGTTAATTTGGCCCTTGTCACCGGTAAGATCGGAAAAGAAAGCTCCGGTGTTCATTTCTTTTCCGAAAAGGCAAACTCACAAGGCGCCGTCGACATGGGTATGATGCCTGACTTCCTCCCAGGATGTGTCCCCATCGACGAAGAAGAGAATCGAAAGAGATTTGAAACGGCTTGGGGTCATTCGCTACCCACATCCAAGGGATTGTCTACGTTGGAAATGTTCTCGGCTGTGGAATCAGGATCTCTTTCCGCCATGTATATCGTCGGCGAAAATCCAATGGAGAACTATCCCGATCGCAGGAAAATTGAGGGAGCTTTGTCGAAACTCGATTTTCTAGTGGTCCAGGATATGTTCCTTACATCCACAGCATATGTAGCCGATGCGGTTCTTCCGGTGATTCCCTTTACCGAAAAAGCGGGAAGTTATACGAGTGCCGAAAGAAGAGTTCAATTGATTAATCCCATTATCAAGAGATCCACTGAGGCCTTAGATGATTACACCATAATCAGCAAATTGGCTTCTAAAATGGGTGCGGCTTTGAACTATTCCGGACCGGAATCGATCATGCAAGAAATATCGAATCTGGTGGAAGCGTATAAAGGAATAAGCTACGGCAGGCTCAAAACTCAAGGAATTCAGTGGCCGTGCGCTGACGAGAGCGACCCTGGTCGAGCAATTCTTTATGAGAGTGGATTCAAAACGGGAAAAGCAAAATTGAAGCCCGCTGAGCCGATGCGTGAGATACTAACTCCGGATGGATCTATGGTGATGGTGCCTGCCGCACTCAAATTCCATTCCGGTGCATTCTCCATATGGAGCCCCTCGTTGATGGACGTTTGTCCCGAAGGGATCGCTGAGATGAGTCTGAATGACTTTAAAAAGGTCGGCATCAAGGACGGCGATTTTATCAAAATCTCATCAGACAAAGGCGACTCCTTGAGATTGAAAGTGAAAGTATCTAGAAGGGCAATGCCTGGTTACGTAATCATTCCAATGCATTTCCCCTCTCTCAAAATGAATACCTTCGTCGGTTGGGATTCACCGGCAGTGAAAATTTCGGTCGAAAAGGCGTAATGAGGTAATAGATGGAAACCGCCCTACCGGTTATTTTGCTGGTTATCAAAACCTTGATTGTTTTGGCTGTAGTACTGACGCTCGTCGCCTACCTGACCCTGATAGAGAGAAAAGTGTTGGGATGGTTGCAAGTCAGGATAGGTCCCAATCGAGTGGGACCCTGGGGGCTCCTTCAGCCCTTAGCCGACGGAGCCAAGTTGCTTCTGAAAGAAGAGATTACGGTCGCCGGTGCCAACAGAATAATCTACTTAGCGGCTCCGCTCATTGTCGTTGTTTGTGCCCTCATCCCCTTCGCAACAATCCCATTCGCTAAGGGGCTCGGCTTAGAAAACGTGCTTGGCCCGACTGCGGCAAAATACGGCCTGAATGAAGGCGTCATTTCGGACATCAATGTTGGAATACTGTATATATTCGCTGTATCTTCCCTTGGAGCATACGGAGTTATACTCGGCGGATGGGCGTCGAACAGCAAGTACTCACTCCTCGGCGCGGTTCGTGCAAGTGCCCAAATGATCAGCTACGAGCTAGGTTTAAGTCTGGCCGTGATTGGTGTCTTGATGTTGGCAGGCACGTTGAGCCTAGTGGAAATTGTGGAGGCTCAGGACAGTGTCTGGAAATGGTTTGTTTTTAGACAGCCTTTGGGCTTCATTCTGTTCATGATAGCCGGTAGTGCTGAGATCGCCAGGACTCCATTTGACCTACTGGAATGTGAGAATGAGCTGGTTGCGGGTTATCAGACTGAATACAGTTCGATGAAATTTGGTCTCTTTTATCTTGGTGAATATGCGCATTTACTATTCTTAAGCGCACTTATGACGACTCTCTACTTCGGAGGATGGCAAGGTCCGATATTGCCTCCAATCTTCTGGTTTTTGGCTAAAACGCTCTTCTTCGTATTCGTTTTCGTGTGGATTAGGGGCACCTACCCCAGACTAAGATATGACAGAGTCATGACATTCGGCTGGAAAGTGCTGCTTCCTGTGGGTCTTATCAATGTAATGGCCACGGCGTTTGTCTACACGATTTACTTGGAGTACATGAAGTAGCTTAAGGTTAACGATTATTCTTCTTTATGAGGTTCAAATATGCTTGCGCCGTTAATTAACGGATTGAAACTCACGTTACAGCATTTTTTTAAGAAAAAAATCACACTGCAGTACCCTGATGAAAAGTGGGACGTAGCAAAGCGGTGGAGAGGCCGACATTTTTTGACCAAACATCCGTCCGGGAAGATAAAATGTGTTGCCTGCATGCTGTGTGCTACCGTGTGTCCTGCAGAATGCATCAAAATAGTACCGGCTGCTGAACCGGACAATAGAAAGTATCCTGAACAGTATGAAATTGACCTCGGTAGATGCATTTTTTGCGGCTATTGCGTTGAAGTTTGCCCACGTGAGGCAATAGAAATGACTACCGCTTACGAAATATCGGAATACTCCAGAGATGGCCTTATTCTTAATAAGGATCAGCTAATGGAGCCGCCGGAGCCGAGGTACGAGGAAAAGAAAAAGGCAGCGAGCTGATAATTCCGTTACAAATGCCGTAAGGCTTTCGATTTATTTTATTTTGTTGTGTTCCGACAGCCGATCCAGCTTTGGATCGGCCTTATGCCGGAGGTACTGGAACATCAATGGAAGCTTTGATTTTCTACCTTTTGGGTGGCGTGACCTTAGCATCAGCCCTTTTAGTTGTTCTTCTTAGACGTCCCATCCACAATGTTCTCTTTATGATCCTCACCATGATCGGTTTGGCAGGTTTATTCATTCTGCTCAATGCCGAGTTTGTGGCAATGGTTCAGCTCATAGTGTATGCAGGAGCAGTAATGGTACTGTTCTTGTTCGTCATAATGCTGCTGAACCTGGATCAAATTGTCTTGCCTTTAGATCCCAGAGTCGTCAAACCGTGGTTGGGTATTGTCCTAGCAATCTCGTTTCTGGTGTTGTTGGTCCCTGTTCTCGCCCACTTCGTGTTGAGTCCCTCGTCTACGGTGAAGGAAAGTGGGATATCCAATACGGATGCGATAGCAGAGTCTTTGTTTACTACCTATCTATTGCCGTTTGAAATAGCGTCAGTGCTCCTTTTGGCGGCAATTATTGGTACTGTTTTACTGGCCCGAAAAAGAACGTGACACCAGTTTTAGGTAAGGTGAAATGATTGGGTTGCAACATTATCTTTATCTCTCGGCCGCTCTTTTCATCTTAGGCATGATTGGGGTGATGTTTCGAAGAAATGTCATCGTGCTCCTCATGTCCTTAGAACTCATGCTTAATTCAGTTAATCTGACGTTCATAGCATTTTCGAAATTCCTGGGTAACATTGAAGGTCAGATAATGGTTTTGTTCATCATGGTCGTCGCTGCCGCCGAGGTGGCGGTTGGTCTCGCCCTTGCCGTATCGGTATTTCGGCAAAGGGGAACTGTTAACGTGAACGACATGAACATTTTGAAGTGGTAGATTCTCACTGCCTTTAAGCAACACCACTTTTTTGTTCGGGAGCCTGGAATGACTGATCTGGTATGGTTAATTCCCGTTTTTCCATTAATTGGATTTCTAGTTAATGGTCTATTGGGGCGCAATTTTTCTGAAAAGACGATTGGATGGATTGCTGCCGGAGCTGTGGGAGCTTCCTTTGTAGTTACAGTACTGATTTTCCTTGAAGTACTGGGCATGCCTCCGGGATCGCGATCAATTCAGAGAATCGTATACACTTGGATCGCTTCAGGCGATCTCAATATACCATTCGGTTTCTTAATCGACCCGTTAAGTCTCATAATGCTTTCCGTCGTTAGCGGAGTCGGTTGCATTATTCACATCTATTCAATCGGATACATGCACGGCGAATTTGGTTTTAGACGATATTTTTGTTATCTGAACCTATTTGTCTTCAACATGCTCATCCTCGTGTCCGCCAACAATTTCCTTCTCATGTTTGTAGGTTGGGAAGGAGTCGGATTATGTTCCTATCTTTTAATCGGCTATTACTATGAGAAAAAATCAGCAGCAGATGCAGGTAAGAAGGCATTTGTAGTCAATAGAGTTGGCGACTTTGGATTCTTAGTCGGCGCTTTCCTCATATTTACTACCTTCGGCACTTTTAATTACCTTGATGTCTTTGCAGCTGCCCCGGACAAATTGACCTACGGAGGTCTTCTCGTCACGGCAATTACTCTGTTGATTTTCGTCGGAGCCACAGGAAAATCGGCTCAAATTCCACTTTATACGTGGTTACCGGATGCGATGGAGGGCCCTACCCCCGTAAGCGCACTTATCCATGCAGCGACGATGGTCACGGCCGGCGTTTATATGGTCGCACGGTGCAGTGTTCTCTTTGCTCTTGCTCCGATATCGTTAACTACAGTAGCCATTATTGGAGGTGCAACCGCATTTTTTGCGGCAACAATAGGCATCACTCAGTTCGATATAAAGCGGGTTTTGGCATATTCCACCATCAGTCAGCTGGGTTACATGTTCCTCGCCTGCGGTGTCGGAGCCTTTGCTTCAGGTATTTTCCATTTAATGACTCACGCCTTCTTTAAGGCACTATTGTTTATGGCCGCCGGCAGCGTCATGCATGCAATGTCGGGTGAACTTGACATGCGTAAAATGGGGGCACTTAAGAGTAAATTACCCCATACGTACTGGACTTATCTGTTCGGAACACTTGCCATAGCCGGCATTTTCCCTTATGCGGGATTTTTCAGCAAAGATGAGATTCTCTTCTTCGCATTGGAAAGAAACCCTATTTTTTGGGTCGTCGGTATGACTGCGGCTTTAATGACTTCTTTCTATATGTTCAGGTCGCTGTTCATGACTTTTCTCGGCAAATCCAGAGTTGACCATGAGACCGCTCACCACTTGCATGAATCTCCGCCTCTTATGACCGTCCCTCTAATGATCTTGGCGGTGCTTTCATTGGTGGGTGGATTTGTGGGTATTCCTATACTTTCAGGATGGCATGTATTCGGCGATTTCTTGGCCCCCGTATTTGCCCCCGCCAAAGCTATTATTGAAAAGGCTTCCGGTCACCACGCAGCTCATCCAAGCGTAGCTTTTGAACTAGCTTTGATGGCGGCATCCCTCATAGTAGCGATCGTGGGTTTTCTTTTCGCCAGATGGATGTATCTCAAGAATGTTTCTGTAGCAGATAGAATGGTTGATCGCTTCGGAGCCCTACACCGTTTGGTTTACAATAAATATTGGATTGACGAGATTTACGATTTTCTGTTCGTCAATTCCATAGTGAAATTTTCCAGACTTCTGTGGAAATCCTTTGATGAGTCGGTTATTGACGGGATCGTGAATGGAGTTGCCGGTCTGACCCGATATTGGGGATCGGTACTTCGTCGTTTAGAGAGCGGTCTTGTTAAAGATTATGCTCTATCGATTCTCGTCGGAATGGTAGTAATAGTCGGCTATTTGGTCATGAGATAGAATGGAGGCCCACCGTTCATGGAGACCCCTCAATTTCCAATACTAAGCGCAATCACCTTCGTCCCGCTGATTGGTGTATTCATTATCCTGTTTCTCGATCGAGAGAAAACTACTCTCTTGAGGTGGATTGCTCTCGCTTTCATGGTTTTGGACTTTATCCTGAGCCTTTACATGCTGCTTAAGTTCAACGGTTCTACCCCTTCCATGCAGCTGGTTGAGAAGTACGTGTGGGTAAAAAGCTTCGGGATATCTTATTACATGGGAATAGATGGAATCAGCCTATGGCTGATCCTACTGACAACACTGCTTGGGCCTATCGTGATCCTCGCCTCCTGGACCGACATCCAATACAGGGTGAAGGAATTTCTGATTTCACTTCTTTTTCTCCAAGTCGGAATGATAGGGGTCTTTGTTTCCCTGGATCTGTTTTTGTTTTACGTGTTTTGGGAAATTATGCTGATCCCTATGTACTTGCTGATCGGCATCTGGGGGAACCCTGCTCGGAAGTTGTACGCAGCCATCAAGTTCGTCCTCTATACCATCGTCGGAAGCTTACTCATGTTGGTTGCTATTTTGGCTTTGTACATTATGAATTTTCAGGCCACCGGCGAGTATACATTCGATTTGCTGAGATTGTATGAATTCCACGTACCTGTGGCTGCACAGTTCTGGATGTTTTTGGCCTTCTTTCTGGCGTTCGCCATCAAAGTTCCAATGTTTCCCTTCCATACATGGTTGCCCGACGCCCATACCGAAGCACCCACAGTCGGCAGCGTGGTTCTTGCCGCGGTTCTTCTCAAAATGGGAACATACGGATTTATTCGATATGCAATTCCTCTTTTCCCCAATGCGGCAATGGATGCAGCATGGTGGATCGGTGCTCTAGCGGTGATCGGTATAATTTACGGAGCCTGGGTTGCTATGGTTCAACCCGATGTAAAGAGATTAGTCGCTTTTTCCAGCGTCAGCCACTTGGGTTTCGTCATGTTGGGAATGTTTGCAATGACGGATCAGGGCCTCGAGGGCAGTATCATACAAATGATAAATCACGGCCTTAGCACGGGTGCCCTCTTCCTCATAGTAGGCATGATCTATGAAAGACGCCATACGAGATTAATAGCGGAGTTCGGAGGCATCTCAAAGGTAATGCCTCTGTTCGCAGTATTCTTTATGATTTTCACGTTATCTTCCATAGGACTGCCGGGATTAAATGGTTTCGTCGGTGAGTTCCTCATTCTGCTCGGTACGTTTAAGGTCTACAAAGTTTATGCGATCATCGCCGCTTCCGGAGTAATATTTGCTGCGGTCTATATGCTTTGGATGTTTCAGAGAGTTATGTTCGGCGAGATCACGAATCCCAAGAACCTGAATTTATCGGACTTGAATGCGAGAGAAGTCGGTTTACTAATCCCCTTGCTGATATTTTGCGTTTGGATCGGTGTTTACCCAAACACTTTCTTAAAACCCATGGAACCCGCTGTTAAGAATTTTAAGCAGCTTGTTGAGACGAAACGAGCTGCAGTGATCTCTTCGGAAAAGACCAAGAGAGTTGATCTTGAAGCAGGCAAAGGCCTCTATACTCAAGTGTTCACTCCTGGCATGAATACCAAGGATTAGGAGCTACGGGATGACCCCTGCACCGATTCCAGTTCCCGATGTCAATCTTGCCGGTATTGCGCCGGCACTGATATTGTGCGTAGCCGGATTGGCCGTCATGTTCATCGGGCTGTTTGTAAGAAAAGGGATCATTGGGATATCAATGATTCTCAGCCTGGCCGGTGTTCTCATTGCAATTGCTGCAAATATCCCTCTTCGTGGATTCAGCAAGACAGCATTTTCCGGTCTCATTGCCTTGGACCCGTTTTCGTGGTTTCTCAATTTGATAATTCTTATCGCTACCGGTTTAACGGTCTTGACTTCGGTCCGATACTTTTACGATGAAGGGGACACTATTTACGAGTATTTTACTCTCCTTCTGTTCTGTGCAGCCGGTATGATGTTTATGGTTGCCGGAAATCATCTTCTGACAATCTTTATCGGCCTAGAAACATTATCTATATGCGTCTACGTTCTGACAGGGATTTTACCCGAGAGCTCTAAGAGTAAAGAAGCAGCCCTCAAGTATTTGATTCTGGGCGCTTTTTCCAGCGGAATATTTCTGTATGGGGCCGCATTGATTTACGGTAGCGCAGGATCTCTGTATTTACCCGAGATTACAAAGTATTTCAAATCGGGGTCTCTGAGCGTTACCGCATTAATCGGTATGAGCCTGCTGTTAATCGGTTTTGCGTTCAAGGCCGCAGCGGTTCCCTTCCACATGTGGACCCCGGATGTCTATGAAGGCGCACCGACCCCTCTCACGGGATTCATGTCCGTGGGTGTCAAAGCGGCTGCATTTGCTGCATTCGCTCGAGTGTTCTTCGAATCCTTCACGGCTTTTCAAGTCGATTGGACAAAGATATTGTGGGTACTTGCGGTACTCACGATGATTTTGGGAAACGTGGCTGCTCTGGTGCAGCAAAACATCAAGAGAATGCTTGCGTATTCCAGTATTGCTCATGCGGGATACATCCTGATCGGAATGGTCGCAGGAAACGAAGCCGGGTTATCGGGAATGCTTTATTACCTCCTCGCCTACACTTTCACCAATATCGGAGCCTTCGCAGTAGTTACGTTGGTGGGTAAGAAGGGCGAGGCAAACGTCATGTTGGATGACTATCGTGGTTTGGGCAATTCACACCCGATGCTTGCACTCGCAATGTCCATCTTTCTTCTTTCTCTCGCAGGAATTCCTCCAACTGCAGGATTTGTAGCCAAGTTGACTATATTTAGTGCAGCGATTTCATCCGGATTCTATTGGCTGGTCATAATCGGGGTTCTGACCAGTGCGGTTTCAGTATTCTATTATTTTAGAGTATTGATGAAGATGTACATGGAAGTGCCCGAAAGAATTTACCCGACGGTAAACTTTGGACCTGCCATGGTCATGGTCCTAGCAATCACCGCAGTGGGCATTCTTTATATAGGAATTTTCCCTACTACCTATTTGAATTTGAGCATGGAATCGATTAAACCTTTATTCTAAACTCGTCATCAGCTGTCCACTAAACCTTTTCGCGACCCGCCCCAGGTAGGTCGCGTTTGATCTATATACAGGGAGTCAAAAGTGAATCGATTAAAGGCCATGGTCGCCACCGGTCATGGTATCAACTGTGAGAACGAAACAAAATATGCCCTTCAACTTGCCGGATTCGGAGAGGTTGATTTAGTCCATTTAAACAATCTGGCAAATGGCGATGCTGATCCGAAAAAATATAATTTAATCGTTTTCCCCGGGGGCTTTCTGGATGGGGACGATTTGGGATCCGCACAAGCTTGTGTAAATAGGATACGAAACTCTCGAATTGATGGAATCCGTTTGATTGATAAAATTTTAGAGTTCATCAATCAAGAGGGCCTGGTACTTGGCATTTGTAACGGGTTTCAACTACTGGTCAAACTTGGTATGTTACCTGGATTTGAACTGAATTATGATAATCGAGTATTAAGCCTTACCGGAAATGATAGCGGACGCTTTGAAGATCGCTGGGTGATGCTCACGACAGACGATTCTTCTCCATGTGTATTCACCAAGGGCGTGAAAAGGATGTTTTTGCCTGTCCGCCATGGCGAGGGCAAAATCATAGGTTCGGACGATGTAATCGGTCGATTATTGACTGAGCATCAAGCCGTCTTACGATACACGGATAGGGACTGTTCCGGTCCATCCATGAATTATCCTGATAATCCAAATGGGTCGAATTCAGCGATAGCAGGCATATGCGATCCAACAGGAAGAATATTTGGATTGATGCCGCATCCGGAATGCTTCATTAGGCGAATTCAACACCCTAGATGGACGAGAGAAGAGTTGCCGGAAGACGGAGAC
This sequence comes from uncultured Syntrophaceae bacterium, assembly GCA_964613745.1. Lineage (GTDB taxonomy): Bacteria > Desulfobacterota > Desulfomonilia > Desulfomonilales > Desulfomonilaceae > CAZTJA01. The sequence goes on along the minus strand of CAZTJA010000001.1, from coordinate 151,331 downwards.
GGATTAGCAATATTCAAGAATGCTAAAGCTTATTTATCTGAATGCTGAGGTCTAACAATTCTTTTTTGTTGCCTTTTTCAGCATTATGAAATATAGTAGGCGACTGACGCGGAACTAGGCGTGGCGAACAATTTTGTTAGCCTTGTATCCCGAGACGGACTCTTTGAAAAAAGAAGAAGTTGCTTACCGTGTCATGTCCCCCCTAAACTCTCCAACGTCATAATTAAGTTGCTGTTTAAGCAGGTCTGCCTGCACGTGAATAGTCATACAGGAGGTATCGATGGCTCTGGACCCGACCAAGATGGCTGACTGGCAAATAGCTGAAGAGGCCGAGAAAACAATGAAAACGGTCTATCAGCTCGGGGATGAACTGGGCCTTACCAAAGAGGAACTGCTGCCCCACGGGCATTACGTTGCGAAAATTGATTTCGCAAAAGTTTTGAAAAGAGTTGGCAACAAACCGGATGGAAAATACATCGACGTAACCGCCATTACACCAACACCTCTGGGTGAAGGTAAATCCACAAGCAGCATGGGTTTGGTTGAGGGTTTAGGCAAACGCGGTAAGAATGTAGTTGCAGCCATTCGTCAGCCCTCCGGCGGACCCACCATGAACATTAAAGGGTCCGCAGCTGGTGGCGGTATTGCACAGTGCATACCTCTGACTCCTTTTTCCTTGGGACTCACCGGTGACATCAATGCCATCATGAACGCTCACAACCTGGCAATGGTAGCTCTGACCGCCAGAATGCAGCATGAATTCAATTATGATGACGAGGAATGGGCCAAGAGAGGCCTTCCCAGACTCAACATTGATCCCAGAAACGTTGAATTCGGGTGGATTATCGACTTCTGCGCCCAATCGTTGAGAAATATCATCATTGGAATCGGCGGAAAAATGGACGGTTTCATGATGAGATCGTCATTTGGTATTGCCGTTTCATCTGAAATCATGGCTATTCTCGCCGTTTCTACAGACCTTAAAGATATGCGCGAGCGGATGGGCAAGATCGTTGTGGCTTACAGCAAGAATGGCGACCCAGTTACTACTGCGGACCTGCAGGTTGACGGTGCCATGACCGCGTGGATGGTTGAAGCCCTTAACCCGAACTTGCTGCAAACCGTCGAGGGCCAACCGGTATTCGTTCACGCTGGACCCTTTGCGAACATAGCCATTGGTCAGTCCTCAATCATTGCTGACAGAATCGGTCTTAAACTTGGTGATTATCATGTTACCGAGTCAGGATTCGGCGCTGATATAGGTTTTGAGAAATTCTGGAATCTTAAATGCCGTTATTCAGGATTGAAGCCGAATTGTGCAGTTGTCGTTGCAACCATTAGAGCATTGAAATGCCACGGTGGCGCACCTGTTCCTAGACCTGGACTGCCCATGCCTAAAGAATATGAGAGCGAAAACGTTGAATGGGTAGAAAAAGGATGTGCCAACCTGATCAAGCATATCGATACCGTCAAAAAGGCCGGTATCAACCCGGTTGTTTGTATCAACTCATTCTACACCGATACTAAGAATGAGATCGAGGCAGTTAGAAGATTGGCCGAGCAGGCCGGTGCACGTGCAGCCGTGTCTGAGCATTGGCTCAAAGGCGGCGATGGTGCTCTTGAATTCGCAGATGCCGTCGTGGATGCCTGTGAAGAGAAGAACGATTTCAAATTCCTCTATCCATTGGAAATGCCTCTCAGACAGAGAATCGAACTCATTGCCAAAGAAGTCTACGGAGCGGATGGCGTAACGTTCACTCCGGAAGCTGAAGCCAAGGCCAAGAGAATGGAAACGGATCCTGAACTTTCCAAGCTCGGAACCTGCATGGTGAAAACCCACCTCAGCCTTTCTCATGATCCAAACCTCAAGGGCGTTCCGACGGGATGGACCTTGCCGGTTAGAGATATTTTGACCTACAAAGGCGCAGGATTCGTTGTTCCGGTGGCCGGAACAATTTCACTTATGCCGGGAACGAGCTCCAACCCTGCATTCCGCAGAATCGATGTTGATGTTGAAACTGGAAAAGTTAAGGGCGTGTTCTAGATCCAAATTGCCTTAAATCGAGGAGGTCCGTCATACGACGGATCTCCTTTTTATTTGCTCGAGCTTTTCATCCGATCTATTTCGGTCTCTATAAGAGATACGGCTTTCTTCAATGCACCCGGCTCAAAATTCCAATCTGCTCCGGCAGCCCGAAACAGTTCCGGTAATGTTACGGTTCCGCCCAGTGAAAGGGCGGCTTTGTAGGATTTCAGAGCTGAGTCGGGGTTTTCAATCGATCTACCCCAAATTTGTATGGAACCAAGCTGAGCCATTCCGTATTCCACGTAATAGAATGGCACTGTGTGAATATGAAGCTTTCGTTGCCAGCCGGTTTTTAGTTCCTCATCCAATCCGCTCCAACTTATTCCCTTGATGAATCTCTCCGAAACGATTTTCCATGCTTCATCGCATCGGGAGGGGTCTTCGGCTGCATCGGGGTGTTCGTAGACCCAATGCTGAAAAGCATCCACTGTTGCCATGTATGGCCAAAATAGTATGCTCTTTTCCAAGTGCTCGATTCGTGCTCGATTTGCTTCACCTTCAGAATAAAATCCGCCGTAATCCCTTTCCAGATATCTCGCTGCCAGTAATTCCATCGCCATTGAAGCTACTTCTGAAAACTCCATCCCTACAGAGCGTTGTTGTATGAAAGGCAACTCACTTCTCAGAAATGCATGAAATGCATGCCCCGATTCATGGAGCAGTGTCTGAACATCATCATGCAAGCCCACCGCATTCATGAAGATGAACGGCCTTCTCACCTTCGAGAATTCCGTGCAATAGCCCCCCGGAGCTTTGTTCTTCCGGCTTTCAAGATCCAAGAGGCCTTCCCTGGACATAATTTCGAAGAAGGCCCTGAATTCATCATCCAAATTCTCGAACATGGTGCCCACGTTATCTATTAACTCAGAAACACGTTTAAAGGGCCTCAAAGGGGATCTTCCCAGCGGGTCTACGTCGAGATCCCAGGGTCTTAGTTCCGACAAACCTAGGGTCGACTTGCGTTCTTCATATATCCGTGTAGCGGCGGGAACGACTGCTTGCTCAATCGCTTCATGAAAGCGCTTACAATCATGCGGAGTGTAATCGAACCTTGCCATTTGTTTCCAACGGTAGCTCCGATAATCGCCCTCCCCTGCGTTTGAAGCCAACTGTCTTCTAATTTTCATAAATTGGGTCCACAAATCCCCAATGGCTTGTCTGTCCCGTAACCCTCTTCCAACGAGCGTGCGCCAGGCAGTTTCCCTGCGACTTCTATCTGTGGACTGAAATTCCGGTCTTAATTGAACGGCAGGAATTTCTTTACCCTCCCACTCAACCGTCTGTGCTCCGATGATCTGATCATACTTGGTGGAGAGTTTATGCTCGGCTGTGAGAAGGGGGAGGTTTTCCGATCTGAACAGATCAGCTTCTGTGCGCATTTTCCGGAGAGGCACATTGAACCCTGGGATCTCAAGATTCAAATTCAACAGCTTCGTTTTAAGCTTCTGATCGGCTTCTTCAATTTTCGGATAGATTGTATCAAGAAAATTATGGTACTTTTCTTCACTGACTTTGTCTTGAGTATCCACGCTTGTTGCCACATAAAGTCTGCTATAAGCTTCGTCAATTGACTCGCTCAGTTCGGTCCAATCTATGAGAAATTGTTCAACCGTTTGGGCCGAAACATTTCGCGTTATTAATTCGTCGCAGATGGACTCCAAATCCGCCCATTTAAGATTCATGAGTCCCGAGGCCTCTGTAGGTAGAGAATCGTACATATTCACCTCCTCTTTATATTCTGGCACATACAGATCATATCAACAACACGAAAGCTTCACGTCGCAATCCTTCTATTCCCGTCACATTTGCCTGATTTGGTCCCCAATGCTAGAATTTATCCCGGTGCACCCATGGAAATATTAAAGCTCATAGTCAGGAATGCTTTTAGACATAAACTAAGATCCGTACTGACCATCATCGGATTCGCGATAGCGATGCTCGCCTTTGGGATCCTGAGAACCTTAATCGGGGCTTGGTATTTAGGTGTTGAATCTTCTCAGGCCGACAGGCTTATTGTGAGAAACAAAATAAGCCTTATTTACAGTCTTCCAATTTCTTACAGGAATAGAATACAACAAGTTGTCGGTGTCAATGGAATAGCCTATGGAGTGTGGTACGGAGGGATTTATAAGGATAAAAAGAATTTCTTTGCTCAATTCGCCATAAGCGGACTCGATTACCTGGACCTGTATCCTGAATTCGTCATCTCCGAAGAAGAAAGAAAAAATTTCTTAAGGGATCGTAACGCCGCAATTGCTGGTGAAACCCTCGTCAAGAGATTTGGCTGGAAAATTGGCGACATTATTCCGCTGCAGGGCACAATATATCCCGGTAACATTGAGCTTGTCTTGGCAGGCATTTATCACGGAGCAAGAAAGAACGTGGATCAAACTGCCTTTTTTCTCAGATGGGACTTTCTCAATGAAGCTATAAAAAAATCGTTTCCGGACAGAGCGGACAAGGTAGGATGGTATCTCGTTAGAGTAAAGGATCCTCAAGCGAGTGCTCAGGTTGCACAAGATATAGACGCTCTATTCGCCAATTCATTAGCTGAAACACTTACGGAAACGGAAAAAGCATTTCAGATGGGATTTGTAGCCATGACTGGGGCAATCATCGCAGCCGTTCAGATTATCTCAATTGTTGTCGTACTTATCATTCTAATGGTCTTGGCGAACACCATGGCAATGACTGCGAGGGAGCGATCTTCCGAATATGCCGTATTCAAGACTCTAGGATTTAGGCCTTGGTTTTTGTTCATGCTGATTTCCGGCGAGTCCATTGCTATCGCTACCATAGGGGGATTCATTGGAGCTCTTCTGACCTATCCTGGAGGCAAACTTTTTCAGTATCAACTTGAAAGCTTTTTACCCGTATTTGAAGTAACTTGGAACACGATCGGACTGATGCTCATCGCCTCATTCACAGTAGGGATCGCAGCAGCTCTCATTCCGGCAATTCGCGTGAGCCGTACAGGCATTTCCGAGGGTCTAAGACACCTCGGATAAAGAAACGAATGTTCCATTTTCAATTGTGGGAATTTACCGGAATCCAGGCTTTCGCATGAAACAAGAATAGGAAAGCCGGCAAGCCCACGAAAAATGTTAACGTGAAATACTGCGCATAGCCCATTGCTTCGGCTGCTAGGCCGCTGAAAACGGCCGCAAATATGCCCGTGATACGAAACAAAGCCGACAGCACGGCATACTGAGTCGCAGAATATTCTTTGCTGCAAATGCTCATGAGAAAAGCAAGGAATGCCGACGTGCCCAAGCCGCCACAAAAAGATTCAATGATTGCTGCAGCATAAACAACTATATTGCCTAGGTCCGGAAATGCAGCAGCGTAGGCATAGGACAAATTGCTGACGGATTGCCACAAGCCAAGAAACCACAGACCATGGAAAATTCCGTATTTGGCCATGAACAAACCACCAGCAAGCCCACCGGCAATGGAAGAAATTGCCCCAAACGTTCCCGTAATCAGACCGATTTCAGTTGTAGACAATCCCGCAGCTAACCAGAATGGACGAACCATGGGTCCCATCGCCATGTCACCGAGTTTGTAGAGCAGAATGAAAAGTGCAACCTGGATTACCCCGGGTCTTGCCAGGAAATCCCTTATAGGGTTCATGAGAGATTTCATGGAAAAAGTTGGGTGTTTCGTTTCAATTGACGGCAGGTACAATGATACTATTGCACATATGAATAAAACGATTGATGCAGCTATGAATGTAGTTTGCCATCCTATTTTTCCGCCTAAAGCCACAAACAATCCACCGGATATGACCATTGCCGTTCTATACGATGCTTGCCGAAATCCATTGGCTATTCCCATTTCCGAAGTATTAAGGAGTTCGATGGTATAGGCATCAATAGCAATGTCCTGTGTCGCGGAAAAGACTGCGAGTGAGAAAATAATCACCCAGAGAAGCATACCCGGGCTCGATGGGTCAAAAGGAAGCATCAGAATTATTCCTGCCGACAAACAGAACTGAGCTGCAACAATCCATCGTCGCCTGCTACCGAAGAAATCTACTGCAGGCGCCCATAAAAATTTTACGGCATATGGAATATTAAGAATACCCAGAAGACCTATGTCCATCAGGGACATGCCGTGTATTCTAAAATAAACCGGGAGAGTTTGCTCAATTAGCCCGAACGGAAAACCTTCGGCAAAGTAAAGTAAAGTGACAAGAACGAGTTTGCGTTTTAGGAGCACTCAGCCTCTCCGACTCATTTTTTTTGGACATTAGTCAAGAACTCAAAAAAGTGAAAGATATTTCTGTTTTTTCACATCCGTTATTCAGAAACGAGCTGAAAACAAACTTCTATTTAGAAGCGACTTTTTCAGATATAATCAGATGAAGGAAAGTGAGATGAAGGTACCGGCAAAATCCAGAGAAGTCAGCGCTAAGAAAGCCGTTGAGCTGATTCGTGGTAATATCTCAAACGGTGATCTGATGGAAATGCTCAAGATTAGTGCTAAAGGTTTTGCCGACCTGCTCAGACAACTTTTTGAGAGAAAATTGATAGATGAAGAGGATTTGGCAAAGCGCGGAATAAAATACAAGGTAATCAAACGGGACAACATGCCGGTTCTGCCGATCAATTCAGAAGAGGCTGTCTCAGGACCTGTTCCACCTCAATATGAAATGGATACCAGCTTTTTGGATACCGTCGAGTTGACCGAATTGCTTTCAACTTCAGGTTCCGGAGCACCAATATTGAACGAAAACGATGCGAACGGCGATGTCGAAAATAAAAAGGCCGAAGCACAATCGAGTTCAAGAAAATCTCGCTTCAGTTTTGGTAACCTGTTCAAAAAAAAAGAGTAGAAGACGTCAGAGGATCCCAACAAGTTTTTTATTTGGCGGCCATATTCCTGCACTCTTGAGCACATTTGCGGCAAACCTCGGCGCACATTTTCATATCTTGATCGCCCAATTGCTCGCAAGATTCTGCGCATGCCTCACAAACTTCGGCACAAGTGTCGCAAGTCTTAGTATGGAATGCAGAATTTCTTAGCATAAAATCCGCGGAGACTTTACAGATTTCGACACAATCCATCATAAGTCTCATGTGCTTTGGTTCTGAGTGCTTGCCCCCTTTTTTAAGGCATTCAAGTACTTGACTGAGACAAACAGAATAACAATTCAGACATTCCTGGATGCACTTTTCCATCTCAGCTCCGATTCCCGATAGGTGATGTGTCATACCAATTCCTCACAGAAGATAATTTGGTTGGGAATCCCCTGACGCGTCTTTCACGTTGTCAAACAGCATACTGCTTCAACAACTATCCATAGTTTGAAACGTCGAACTTTATTTTTCAATGCTTCCGGTTATAAGAATTCGATTTCAGGTGATTGATGAGGAGAGCTAAGGCTCTAGCCCTATGGCTGACTTTGTTTTTCTGTTCAAGGGACAAGGTGCCGAAGGTCGTGTTTAGCTCTGGATAAAAGAATATGGGATCGTAACCAAACCCGCCGAAACCAGAAGGTGCCGTAGATATTCTTCCTTCACACACACCCGAGAATACTCGTTCATCACCTTGTGGTGTGACCAGGGCTATCACACAAACAAATCTTGCAGTTCGCCTGTTTTCAGGAACTCCTTTCAGTTCCTCCAATAGTTTGGCGACTTTCTCTCCATCCGAACTGTTCACCCCTGCATATCTTGCAGAATATACACCTGGGCGGCCATTCAATGCATCTACGCATAAACCGCTATCGTCGGCGATCGTGGTTAAACCAGTGCTTCCTGCAAGAATTCGAGCTTTCTTTAAAGCGTTGTCCTCAAAGGTTTGTCCGTCTTCCTCAATCTCAGGGTAGTCAATAATGTCGGAGAAACTTAGCAATTCAATTGGCAACTCTCTGACAAGATCTGATATTTCCTTGATTTTGCCCTTGTTTGCTGTGGCTAATAAGATTTTCATTTTTGACCGCTAAAAAGATTTTAATGAAGCTGCAGCATGTTCAGTAGGTTTGAAAACCACCTGACTAAGTGCTTCTTTTCGCAAATCCACTCCATCAATGGGATTCTTAAGAAGCTTTCCAGCAAGCCACGTGTTTAAAAAATCCTTATAGTGGTTAGAAAAAAAGATGCCACTCGGACCAAGAGGTGTCACGGAGTATGTAATTGTCTGTGCACCATTATCTACAATCATCTTCAATGTGGATGCATTATATTGCGAATTCCATGGGGTCTTCACTCCAAAACTCAACTGGATTGTGTCGCGAAACCCGGATCCCGACCCCGCATCGACTGAGTAAAACCTACCTAATGACCCGGATTTGAGAGAAATGGGATGTAATGCCTTTATTTTATTGAAGTCACCCCATTTCCATTTTTCAGGATTACTCCCCGCAATTGCTGTACCCCTAGCAACGGCTTTAGAGAAGGCCTTAATAATTGAAGTATTCAGGGACTCGGCAATCTCTGGGGAATGTTCCGAAGCTTTGAAAATCGAATGAATCGCCCTGTCAGCGACCGGGAATTCCATAATGTATTCACTGAAAAGCTGCTCTCCCAATAATTCATAAAATAATTCTTCCAGCAACAAATCGTAAAACAACCCAAAGATTGCCGCTGGAGCAGAATCTTTGGTCATCTGAAAATTCCACGGTTTTAGGAGATTTACAGCCTTTTTTTCCGCGGCAGTGATTTCTTGAGAATTCCCCAAGCCGGAAATAATTCGAGGTGTTAAATCCATGGCCATGGGTGAAAAACAATCCTGCAAATTTTGTTGAAGGCTTTCCTTTGACTGATCCGTGGAGCGAAAAAGTGTGTCGAAGGGGAATTGTGATTTTTCCGTAACCGGATGGAAATGACTCAGTCCACTGTCGTCGAATCCGGAAAGGTATCCGGGAATGGAAATAACAGGTGTTTTCGGATTAATTGTTGAAGGGAGCATGGCAACCGGCAAAAAACCAATCCAATCGTGCAAGCCAGTCCATCCCGGCTGAGGGATGATCCCGTTCGAGTCGTGGCGCCTGATCGGAATTTTGCCGATAACTTGAATGCCTGCATTGCCCCTGTCGTCTGACCAGACAACCTTTAGTATGGGAGCCGTAAGGGTTTTCATCGAATGCAGAAATTCCCGTGCATCCTGCGCTCGACTCATGTTGGCAAGTGTGCCAATCAGCCCCATATGTTCCCGCCCGGTCCACCGAACGGACAAGACCGTTGATTTGTTCAGTTCAGTGACAATTGGTCCGTTTTCTGTGGAGTTAATCTTTATCGTGGCGGGGCGCGATCCTTTTATCAAAACTTCGTTCCGGCTCTCCTCAAGTTTTCTCCAACGATCTATACGCCAAAAATTTTTCCCCGTTTCATCTATTCTCTCCAGGAAAAGATCGGCATCGTCAACATAAGCCGGCACGCAATTCCATACCAACTTTCCATTGTTTCCCGCAATGGGCATCGGTATTCCGGGAATAAACTCCCCGTTCAAAAAAAGATTTTTTGCAGAAAGCCGAGCTCTATAATAAAAGTCCGGTGCCGTTAATGATTGATTGACGCAAGAAGCCCATATGGGTTTTTGAGTTGAGGATCTTTCAGCATTGATCAAAAAGACATTTCCACCGAAGAATTTAGGTAATGACGGAAGTAGTGCAATCTGTTTTCCATAAAATGCGCTTTTGGATTCCCAGCCAATAAGTTCAGGGGGAATGATGCTCGAGTCATTTCCGGCGGTTGAGGGGAACAAAGTCTTGCCTTGATTGCCAATGCGTCCAAATACTTGTGCGGCAACCTGGTCGATTCGTAAACTTGGAGAGCACCCTACGGCAAATGCCCGTGCAATGGATTGTACATCTTCGATTGTAAATGGGTCAGGTTTGTATTCGAGCAATGAGAATTCTATGGGAAGTTTGGAGTAATTTTGGGAGATATATCGGTTGATCCCCTGTAAGAAGTGATCTATAAAATTTTTTTCGGAAGGTTGAAGTCTCTCTATTTCCTCTTTCAGGTTGTTAACCCCACTTAAGGCTCTTTGCAGAAAATCATAACCTAAGTAATCTTGTCCCAAGATTTCTGATAATTTGCCTTGTCCGGCTCTTCGCAAAAAATCTATTTGCCACAGTCGGTCCTGTGCCACAGTATATCCAAACACGAAAGCCAAGTCTTCTTCGGATTCGGCTATGATTCCCGGCACCCCATTAATATCGCGAACAACCTTTACCTCCGATCGTAATCCGGCTGTCTCTACTACTGATTGGCTTTCAGGAAGTAACGATAGGACAAGAAAATATATCCAAATTGTGGCGGCACCTGCAAACAGAACCAAAATTATTGGTAGTATTGAGAAAATTCTGAGCAGCCAATCTGAATCCAACTCGATTCCGGCAAAGTGAGTTTTCGCCGTACTCAATGCGACTTCCCTCCTGCAAATTGGTCCACAAGAATGTTAACTGCCGTATACGGATCAACTTTTTTCTGAATAATGTCATCAACCGAAATTTCTAATTTTTCATCTCCGCCCAGCTTTTCAAAAAAGGTAGAAAGTAACTTGTCTTTGAGTAGTTCAATTATTTGTGATTTTATCCTAATTTTTTCTTTCTGTTTCACTTCTTGGCTGCCGGACATATGGAGGTATTCTCGGTGTAGCGCGATTTGATCCATCAAATCATCTACTCCACGGTCCTCCATTGCCACTGTCTCAAGAATTGGTGGAACCCATCCACTTTCAGTGTGTCTTTCAGAAGACATCTGAAGCATGAATCGCAACTCTCGAACCGTTTTGCCGGCGCCTTCGCGATCTGCTTTGTTAACCACAAATATATCGCCGATCTCCATGAGTCCGGCTTTTATTGCTTGAATGTCGTCTCCCATTCCGGGGACCGTTACCAAAATGGTTGTATGAGCACTGTTGGCAATGTCAACTTCATCCTGGCCGACGCCTACTGTTTCCAGTATGATTACGTCCATTCCCATTGCATCAAGGACCACTACAGCATCGGCGGTTGATCTGGTAAGCCCCCCAAATTGACCTCTGGTTGCCATTGACCGAATAAAAACACCATCATCTAAAAAATGCTTTTGCATACGAATTCTATCACCCAGAATGGCTCCCCCAGTAAAAGGGCTCGTAGGGTCTATAGCGAGCACTCCGACTTTTTTGTTCTGATTTCGGAAACGGCTCACTACTTTGTCCACCAAGGACGATTTTCCGACACCTGGGGAACCGGTGAATCCTATTATGTAAGCTCTGCCCGCATGTTGATAGAGTTGTGCCAGCTCAGAGAACACGGAGGGATCACCATCATCTATTCGCCTGATAAACCTTGCCGCCGATCGTATATCTCCGTGTAAAATTTTATGGATTGACAATGAATTCCTCGTTAGATCCCGTGTTCTTATGATCACGGAATAAGAATAAGTTTTGGGTAGCAATAACCTTGATTGCTAAACTCTGAGAGCTTGATTCGAAGCCTTGCATCCAGGACTTCATCGAACAAATCGAGTCTCGTCCTGAGCATCAACATTTCCATAACAGAATTATTCAAGAAATCAGAGCTTTTTTTTAAATTATCTCGGTTTTTCCTCATAAAACTCGTTAATTGCTTAGCTTCATAAGAGTTAGGATGACAAGTAGTCTCAGTCAAAATTCATAACGTTTTGGCTTGGTTCTCTCGAAGATCGCCCATGACGAAGCACACGCCACAAATTAGCATTGCGTAAACAGGAATAACGGATTATGTTCAAAATTTGCGTCTTCTTGGAACACATGTAAGTAAGGATGGCGAATGGGAGTGATATATAGGCAGTTTCTCGGGTCTAAACCGGGAAATTTGGTGGAAGTGGTCGACGCTTCGTCTTCACCGGTCAAGGTCAGAACACGCGATAATTTTGAATATCAGGTGAGCGCAGAAGACTTTCGGAACTACTACAGAGAAGAGGATTCCGACGTATCAGAGAAGTGGTTTCGTTTCCTGACTGATGCCGATTCCGGCCTAATCAACTCGGAATTAATGTCGGATGTTATCGAAGTGATTCGCAATTTCCAAGAATTGGCCGGCGGCTTCGATCGTGCCAGATCTTTTCTCAAGAATTTTGCCGTTTCGATGCTTGAACACGGCAGAGATATGGACAAGACATGCAATGAATTAATCGAAATGGGATGGAATCCCTTACTGTGCTCGGAAAATAATCCCGAAAAGCTAGCAGGTATTCAGGACCAGGTCATCAAGTTACTTGCCGATCCGGGGATATTGTCTGAGGAGTTTTCTCATTTCGGCACCGTGATTTCTAAGAAGAAGTTGAAAACAACAGAAACTGAATCCTTCTCATCAGGAACCGAAGGTGTACGGACTGCTTCCAAATCGACGAAAATCAGGATGAAAAATGTCAATATGGAGATTGAGAACGGAATTCTGAAGTTGGTCGTAGACCTGTCCAAAGAGTTTGGTCCTTCTAAATCCGGTAAGACGACCATAATTGCGTCAACGGAAGGAAACAAGCCGATTCCCGGTCGGCAGGAGAAAATAGGTTTAAATATTTATAAACAGGAGAGTTCCCGCATTGCCAAAGGACGCAAGAGTTCATTCAAGAACGTCGAAATGAAAGTGGAAGGGGACAACCTTGAGATTCTGATTGATCTAAACAAAGAGTTTGGACCTTCCAAATCCGGAAAAACCGTCATTGTCGCATCCACGGAAGGAAACCAGTTGATCATAGGAAGACAGGAAAAAATAGGTTTAAACGTATATAAGAATGTATGACAGGTTCTAGGAGGGGCTATGTTTGTTTTCGGGACGGCGGATGATGTCTTTGCAATGGCCGTGCGAATAGAAGAAAACGGTCATGCTTTTTATTCGGGTGCAGCCGAAATAGCGCAGGACCCTACCACCAAGAAATTGTTCGAAGGATTGGCTGAAATGGAAAGCCATCATGTGGTTTTTTTTAAGAGCTTAAGGAGTCGCCTTGAGAGCGCCCAGAGTTATGTTTGGGATCCGGAGGGTCTGGCTGAAACATATCTTCAACATACAGCGGAGACTCACGTATTCACTCCCGGAACTGAAACCGACCGCCTCAAGGATGTAAAAACTCCAATAGACGCTTTGGACATGGCGCTTAAATTCGAAAAGGATTCCGTGAGTTTCTTTGTCGGGATGAAAGAAATATTACCTGATGCAACTGGGAAAAATGATGTGGATGCCCTCGTGCGCGCTGAGATGGAGCATATTTCCATGCTGTCTCATGTCAAGAGGCAGCTTCTCGAAGGAAAAAAGCCGAGTATCCTGTAATAATATTGTGCCGGGTTTCAAATTCTGAAACCCGGTTTTCAGCTCTAATCATTGAGCTTCATTCACTTGTTAATTTCTCAGATGAGGCTTTGATGGTTGTTTGAATTCTCTCACCTTTGCGTTCACCCTCAAGTATTTCTAATCCAGCATGACAACTCCCTTCCGGACCGGCTATGCAGGAGAGTACTTTGCATTTTGTCAAAACTCCACCATCCATGATGCGTATGATGTCGCCGTGGGTGAGTAGCTGCCCCCCCGTCATCATAACGCTTTTTTCTTTCTTTCTAGGCATATGTTCACCTGATCATTTTATTTAGTAATAAAAATCCCACAAATCTACGTTGGATTAACCGATTCGACACTCATGCTCTTAAAAGTCTCGTCAGGTATTAATTATACGGCTTCTTTCAATCACGTCTTCCGCTCGAACAATTCCTACAAATCACGAAACTTCAGGATTGAATTTGTTGAAAATTTCATCAACTCTGGAGGCCATTTCTTCCGCTTCCGTCGGATTGTCATGATTGAAGCCTGCAAGGTGAAGAATCCCATGAATGAGAAGATATTCGACCATTTCCATGTTGGTATAGCCGAATTTTTTCGCGTCTTCCTCTGCTCGGTCCGTACAAATGACTACGTCTCCTAAAACGTGAGACTCTTTAGTTTCCTGAGCAAATGAAAGTACGTTTGTCGGTCCTTCTTTTTTTCTATATTCCCAGTTGAGTTTTGCCATTTCATCCGCTTGGACCAAGGAAATGGAGACTTCCGACAGATCGTCATAATCCAAGTCTTCTAATACCCGTTGAGCTCTCATCCGCAGTTCTTCCGAGTTTATGTTTATCCTTGTCTGACGATTGTCTATGAGTATCTCCATTTGTCTTTTCCTGAGTCTGAGCTACGGAGGGATACGCAACTCTGTGATGCAGCATTCCTTGGAGGCTGTGAACAAAAGATTTTGTAATGGCGTGAAGATCTTTGAGGGTCAGATTTGATTGATCCAGTTGCCCTTCGCTGAAAAGACCCATGATCAAAGTTTGAACCCTCTTTTGAATGCTCGCCGGTGTAGGATCTGGTATGGTTCTCGATGCCGCCTCGCAAACGTCTGCTAACATGACGACAGCCGCTTCCTTAGATTGCGGTCTCGGTCCCGGGTAACGGTATTTGTCTTCACTTACCGTTTGATGACTTTTTTCGGCTTTTTCGAGAGCTTTCACGTAAAAAAACTTTATTAAACTTGAACCGTGATGCTGCTGGATTATATCGATAATTTGCTGCCCAAGCCGGTGATCCTTGGCTTTCTCTACACCGTGTTTTACGTGAGCCACCAAGATGAGGGCGCTCATACTAGGTTCCAATTTATCGTGAGGGTTGGAACCTTTCCCTTGGTTTTCTATAAAATACTGTGGTTTAGTTTTCTTGCCGACCTTGCCGATATCGTGATAAAGAGCTCCGACTCTAGCTAATAAAGGGTTGGCACCAATTAATTCAGCGGCTGATTCCGCTAGATTACCTACTAATATGGAATGATGATACGTTCCAGGAGCTTCCATTGCCATCTGTTTAAGCAGAGGATGATTGAGGTTTGCCAACTCCAGGAGGCGTATATTCGTAGTATAACCCAGGGGTTCAAGCAAAGGTGAAATGCCTGATACAAGAAGGCCCGATAAAACTCCTCCAAGAAAACCGAGGCTCATTTCATAGAAATCCGCTCGAGCCGTAATTTGATTCAAGGCCATTTTGATGGCCAAAATAGAGAGCATGTTGGCAAGTCCCACAACCAAGCCTGCTCTCAAAACGGAGGTGCGGTCCGTAGCTCTGGTAATACCGTGAAGCCCGACAATTCCGGAGATAAAGTAAAACACAAACAGGTAAATATCGCCTTCCAAAGCCAGTGTGGCGGATACCGAAGCCACTGCAGCAAATATGAAAGCGATTCTTGGGTCGGCCATTAAGGCAGTGAGCATTGCACCGGTTGCTACGGGCAGAGCAAATGCAAGAGACTTGCCGCTAATGCCGCTGCCGGTTGTCATCAGCGGAGTGAGGGAAGATATGATTCTCACCATGATAATGGTGCCCAACAGTAACAAACAGAATAAGATCACATCTTCCGTTAACTGTTTTGAACGATCCAAGTATTTTTCAGAAAAATAGAAGCCGAGTCTAAGGAGCAGAGCAATGATCAATCCGAATCCCAGAAGAATCATATACCTAGCATAGGCTGGGTTGGCTTTATTTAGTCCTTCGAGTTTTCTGAGATGGCCCTCATTGACCGGTTCGCCTTCTTTGATAATCTGCTCGCCTTTGGCAACCTGAAAATAAACACCCTTCACTTGAGTGAGTGCCTCTTGTCTTAGGGCAGCACTCTTTTCGCGGTTGAAATTTATGTTCACATTTATGAGATCGCGGGCAAGACGCCTTACGGTTCTAGATAATGCGGGATCCCTAAGAGAATCTTTGTCTTCT
This sequence comes from uncultured Syntrophaceae bacterium, assembly GCA_964613745.1. GTDB lineage: Bacteria > Desulfobacterota > Desulfomonilia > Desulfomonilales > Desulfomonilaceae > CAZTJA01. The sequence goes on along the minus strand of CAZTJA010000001.1, from coordinate 135,534 downwards.
TTGTTTACGAAATCAACCGCTTCACCGAGATCATAAATTCCCGTTAGATCCTTCAGCAGTTCCAATTTTTCTTTGGAAGAAGCCTTGATTAGGATGCCCTGTTTCCCGTCTCTCATTAACAATTCTCGGCTCTGAACTATTCCCTTGAGAAGAACAGGAACCACGAGAGAACGTAAGTCTCTCTGAATTCGTGAATTAAATCCTTCATTCTTGAGTAGTGCAAAACCTGCGGGGGAAATAGTGGCGCCGATCAAGTTTTCGAATCGTGTACGAAGAGCTTCGTCATCCAGTGGCCTAAACTGTTTGGCACCAGAAGGGGGTTGTGCTTCAGGAGGTGTTGAAATGTCCTTTGGAGTTTCTTCGGTTTTCGCTGCAAACTCTTTTTGTGCTGCCAAATAATCGGTCATGAAATTAAAAGCTGAAATAATCCTCGCCTGAACTTCATGTACCATCTCGTCGTCGAAATCGTAAACCGGACGAACGGACTTGAGGACTTCGTCCAGGTTCTTGTTTGTGGCGGCTTCATCAAAAACTTTGAAGGTAATCGGCGAAATTATTGTTTCAGACGACGGCTCTCCTAAGGTGAGCTGATACACTCGGAAATAATTCGGTGCCATCATAAAAGCGGCAACCAGAGAAGTACCTATTATGAGAAACCACCGCATCAATTTGGGCTGGGTCAGAAGCGACATTCTCTCAGGAAGTCGCTTCTCTAAAAACCGGGTGATTCTTTCCAGACCCACTCTAGGAGCATCGGTCCTTTTTGTCTTTTCGGTTAATTTGATCTTTGGAGCTTCAGACATTGTTTTCTCCGGCTACCTGGACCGGATAGGTTTACGAGTTTCATATGCCTTAATGATTTCTTGCACAAGTGGATGTCGAACCACATCCTGTTCAGAAAATAGAATGAATTTGATTCCTTCAATGCCGTCGAGAATTGATTTTGCTTCGACTAAGCCGGAGGTTGTCCCGTTCGGTAAATCTATTTGGGTTATATCACCGGTGATCACCGCTTTGGAAGAATAACCCAGCCTAGTCAGGAACATCTTCATTTGCTCCGATGTAGTATTCTGAGCTTCATCCAGTATGACGAAAGAATCGTTTAATGTTCTGCCGCGCATAAATGCTAACGGGGCTACTTCAATGTCGCCCCTTTCGATCATTTTTGACGCTTTCTCGAAATCTATCATGTCGTGCAATGCGTCATACAAAGGACGCAGATAAGGATTGACTTTCTCGTATAGATCACCGGGTAAAAAGCCAAGCTTTTCACCTGCTTCTACAGCCGGCCGGGCTAGTATGATACGACGCATCTCTTTTTTTGAAATTGCCGACATTGCCATAGCCATTGCTAGATAGGTCTTGCCTGTACCTGCGGGGCCGATTCCAAAGACGATGTCATGCGTCTGGATTGCCTGAACATATTCTTTCTGACAAACAGTCTTAGGTGTTATCGGGCGTCGACCGGCGGAGGTGAAAACCGTCTCCCGTAACAGCTCTTTCACTTTGGCTTCAGGATTTCTGGTGAGCAGTCGGATTCCTTGGTCTAAATCGGCTGGATGTATAGTATATCCGTCCCTTGCAAGCGGATATAACTGCTTGAGCAATTTTTCCGCTATCTCGTCTTGGGGCGACACCCCGCTTATCGCTAGCGTGTTCCCCTTGATTGATATAGTGACACCGAGATTCTTCTCAATGTACTTTATATTCTTACTCAGCTCTCCGATTAAACTCTGAAAGGCTCCAATATTATCGAAACTTACACGGCGAGATTGCTTCTCGTCGAGGTCAACGTGATTTGGTCTCAATTACGTTCTGTTCCTTAGCCTTAACCTGAAAAATGATCGGTCATTCAACCAATGTATGTCGCATCCAACCTGGACGAATGTTATCATTTCCAATTAAATAATCAACTTAAAGCTATTTTACTCACTCCAACTCCGCAAGCAAGTTTGTACGTTAGCGTTGGGATTTTTATTGCTTGTTATCGGCAGTTGCCTAGTTGTCGGCTTTGGCCAATAATGGCTACCGATTATTTCTTAACTCGGAGATCAAATGAGTAAGGATTTTTTGTCGGAAATTCACACCGCTTTTCACGATCTACTGAACACTGTAGTACAACTGCGTGGTGAAAATGGATGTCCATGGGACAAGAAGCAAACACCGGAATCTTTTCATCACCACATTCTCGAAGAATACCATGAATTTGTAGAGGCTTTAGGAACGAACAATTCCGTTGAGATTGTGGACGAAATGGGAGACTTATTCTTCCTCGTTTTACTGCTTGGCTACATGTTGGATCAGAACGAAGTGGCTCGTTTTGCAAACGTGATGCAGCATGCACGCGAAAAAATGGTTCGGAGGCATCCTCATGTTTTTGGCGATGCCGTCGCTGAAACTCCTGATGACGTAGTAAGAAACTGGAGAGAGATAAAGGAATCTGAGGAAAACATTAAGAAGCGAGATTCACTGTTGGACGGAATACCTAGATCTTTGCCGGCCCTGAGCAGAGCGCAAAAGCTTGCGCGAAGAGCTTCTAGAGTAGGATTTGATTGGACCGGACCCGGCGAAGTTTTTCCTAAAATAGATGAAGAGCTGAGTGAATTAAAAATGGCGGTCAGCAAAAATGATAAGAAAAATATTCAGGAGGAACTTGGAGACGTCTTGTTCGTGATTACGAACGCGGCTCGCTTGCTGGAAATAGACGCTGAAGCGGCTCTCAATAGTGCCTCGGATAAATTTGAAAGACGTTTCAGGTATATAGAAGCTGGGCTGCGCAACCAAGATAAACGCATTGAACATTCAAGCTTGGCAGAAATGGATAAATTGTGGGACGAAGCCAAACAGCAGGAAAAAGACTGATGATCTGAGAAGACAAATCAAATGACGAGGGCTGCGCCTGCCCGGAGGGAACTACTTTTCATCATTTGAAGCACCTTGTTCGCTTGGCGTAAGGGAAAAGACTCCACCACAGATTTTACGGGGACTTCGGCCGCAAATCTCAATAACTCCGCGGCATCGTTCCTCGTTGTATTTGCCACCGTTCGAATCCGTTTTTCCCAATAGAGAAGTTCGTAATCCATTTGAGGGATAGTGGTCATTGTGATACCCGCCAAGACCAACGTACCCCCTTTGTCGAGTCTAGACAATGCTTGGGGAACCAACTGACCTGCAGGGGCGAATACGATGGAAGCATCCATTTTCGTCGATGATTCGGCTTCCGAACTGCCTACCCAGACTGCACCCAGTTCTCGAGCGAGTTCCTGATGCCTGCTGCTGCGAGTGAAGACGTGAACTTTGCAACCGGCTTTATTGGCTATTTGGATAACAATGTGGGCTGAGTTTCCGAATCCGTACAATCCCAGATTGGCTCCTGATGCTATTCCGGTCAACTTGTAGGCTCTGAATCCTATTACCCCTCCGCAGAGCAATGGTGTCGCCGCAATATCGGAAAAACCGCTGGGAACGTGAAAAGCCGAAGTTTCCGGGACCGTTAAATATTCAGCATACCCTCCATGTTCATCGAATCCCGTAAATCGAGCATGATCGCAGAGATTTTCCAAACCTTTCCTGCAAAACTTACAAGATCCGCAGCTGGAAAAGAACCAAGTCACGCCTACTCGGTCGCCTTTGCGGTGAATATTACATCTTTCACCTACATCTGCGACAATCCCGACTACTTGATGTCCGGGTATTATAGGTAGTTTCCTGAGCCTCAAATCTCCTTCCACCGTGTGCAAATCAGTATGGCACACTCCGCAGGCCGAAACTCTGATTAAAATCTCATGGGGCCCCGGCTCGGGAATCGGCATTTCTGACATAACTAGGGGATTCTCTTCCGCCGGAAGAGTGTGTTTGAGCAACATGGCTTTCAATTACTTAATTACCTCAGAGGAAAGAGTTGATTTATCCGTGAAAGTCACCGTTGCAGTTAGTCTCGCCTTTGGATCAGAAAGAAGTCCATTGTCGGCGGCATACAAATACAAAGTTTTTCTACCGGTTACCGGGCTTTGAAATTTTCCGCCTTTTTCATTCAGAAGTTTGTAGATCTTGGGATACAAGGCGACCCCCAAGAACATTGTCGGCGGTTTGGGATCGCTTGACCAACGTATTAGTCCGTCCGGGCCACTTATATCCACGCGAGCAACGGTCTTATCATCCACTTGAATTTTCAGAATGAATGTCCCATCCAAGTAGCCGTCCTTGCCGGGCTTGGTCGAGGTATTCACCAAATCAGCGATAAACCCTCTGAAGTCGGAAGATATGTTGCCTTTGGTTTTAGGCGGCTCTTCTCCTCCGGGAACTACTGTAGACGTAGTGGAAGGAGGTTTTCTGATGGGCTGCTGATAGGATGTGCCGTCCGAGAGGAAAACGATGACTCTCAAACTCTTGCCGGAAGAAGCAATATCGCCGGGATCCGCTGCATACAGGTACAGTTGGACACGACCTTCTATGGGGATGTTAATGGATCCATCGGACTTGTTTAACAAAGCGGTTGGAGCAGTCTGATAAGCCACGCCCAAGCTCCAGGCATTCCCACCGGATGAACTCGTAGACCATTTGACCCCTGAAGCTTCCAAACTATTGATCTCAAAACCTATTATTGTATTCTTGGGCACTATCTCAATGTCTACGCCAAAAACCGTGTCCGCAGATCCATCCGGCTTCAAACCCTGATATTTTCCAACCGCGTCGGTCGATACAAAGCCCAGCCAAGTCGCAGCGAGGTTCACTTTGGACGGAGCCGACCCAGGTTTTGCATCGGAACTGGGAGGTGAAGCTTTTTGAACCGGAGACCATGCAACAGTGGAGTCGCTGAACGTGACGGAAATTCGGAAATTTGTCTGGCCGCCCGAAATGCTCCCATTATCGGCAACATAAAGGTTGAATTCGGTCTTGCCTTTCACGGGGATTGAAACGGAGCCGTCTCTCCGATTAATTAATTTTACCGGATCGGAAGTCAACGCAACGCCAATGGCTCCGGACGTATTCGAAGGTATCGTGTCCCAAACTGCAGGAGTCCCGTCCGTATTGCGAATTTCTATTGCGGTAATTTCTTTCTCTCCGGCTTCTATGGTCAGTTGAAACAAGCCATCAGCCTTGTCGTCACCTTTGATGATTTTGCCTGGATTGACGGCATCATATTGGGATACCCCCTTCAGCATAGCAGACATTCTGACGGGATATTTTCCCGAAAGGTCTTGGTTTTCGCGCTGCGAAGGTTGCGATGCCACCTGAATGTTTGTGGATGAACCATTCTTGAGTGATGCTCGAACCTGAAAATTCTTGCCTGCCGCGAATTGTCCATCATCAGTTGCAAACAGAAGGAGATCAGTGTCCGATCCAGACAGATCAAGTTTTCCCGGTTGGGTATTAATAATTTCCGCAGGATTTTTCGCCGATGCTACGCCGAGAAAAGATGTCCCGGAACGTCCTTGCTGAGTTGACCAAATATGGGACGGACCTGAAGTAGTTCTTAACTCTATTTCAACAACATTTGATTTCAGAGCCCCCAGATTGACGGAAAAAACCGCATCCGATTTGCCGTCTGGCGCCGGCGAAGTGCTGCTTACTCGATCAAGCTTTTTAATTCCTGTAAATACCGCTTCCCCGGATTGACTCTGTACAATCCCCGCATGTAACAGGAACAACAGACTTCCTGCCATTGAAACAATCAGCAATTTGACCGCGGAATAATTTGGCAGAACAGCCTCCATGGAGAACATTGCACTCTCAATTATCTATATGAGGACTCTAGTTGACCAATTCTTTGAATGTCAATTAAAAACTTAATAAATGTCACGTTGATAAGGCAAATTACTATTAGTTTTATTCGGCCTAATTGCGTCGGAATCGATTGAAAAAAAGCAGCATCTAGGCTTTTAGATTGGAACAAACTAAAATTAAATCCGAGAACCTAAAGAAAAAGCGATCGAAAAATATAAATTCGATACTAGTTTACTATTTTTGCAGGATCTTTTCCAATGAGATGATTCATCATTAAGGCATGTAAATATGGCTAAAATAATAAGATATGTTTCTCTTTCCTTTACCGCTGGAGTCATAGGGGCTCTTGTAAACAGTCTAGCAGCTTGGCTGCTCGGCTTATCCGGTCTGACTGCTTTGGCGGGAGTTAAGCTCTCACCTAGCCTTTCGGCACCATGGTTATACCCTCGTCTTTTCTGGGGCGGCTTATGGGGTTTATTGCTTCTAATGCCGTTTTATAAACGCTCTCTGGTCCTACGGGGCGTATTATTAAGCTTTCCACCAACTCTATTTCAATTGCTTTACATGTTTCCCGTTGTTTCACAAAAAGGCCTATTAGGCATTCAGTTGGGGCTCTTAACGCCTCTGTTGGTCATTTTACTCAACATTCTTTGGGGAGTAACAGCGGCTCTATGGTATAGGCAGGGAGAGGAGAACACCTCTTTTGGAATATCAGGCCCAAGGAGTCATAGCATATTATCTCGCAGGCTACTTTGAAGGGCTCATTGTTAAATCCTCAATCACCGTTTAACCCTTATTGACAGGAAACTCCGCGTTGCTGTAGAAAAGTTACATGCAATCTCAAAACATTCAAAAAGCCGAATTCCTCATGGGAAATGAAGCTATAGCCCGCGGCATAATTGAAGCGGGGTGTAGCGTGGCTGCGGCCTACCCCGGTACTCCGTCTTCCGAAGTTCTCGAATCTCTTGTCAAATGGAAAAAAAGGCTTGATAGTTCCATTTACCTGGAGTGGTCCGTAAACGAGAAGATCGCTTTGGAAACGGCCTACGGCGCCTCCTTAGCAGGACTTCGATCAGTAGCGGTAATGAAGATGGTTGGTCTTAACGTCGCTTCAGATCCCATCCTCAGCGCAGCATATCTCGGAGTTCGCGGCGGTATGGTGGTCGTGGTTGCAGATGATCCAGGCCCGCACTCGAGTCAAACGGAGCAGGATAGCCGTTTTTTCGCCTGGTTTGCGAAAATCCCTGTACTTGATCCCAGTACCCCTGCTGAAGCCAGGGATATGGTCATTCGGGGATTTGAATTGTCCGAAAAGTATGAAGTCCCTGTCATAGTGCGCCCTTGTTTGAGGGTTTGCCACGCTCGGCAGGACATTGAATTAAGACCTCCGGGCATGACTTCCACTGTCGGTCCGTTCAAGAAGAATTGGACGAGGTGGGCTGCTATACCGAAGTATCGATTAGTACTCCATCGTGAACTTAACAAGAAACTTGATGACATCAGGCTTGCCGAACCTGAATCAACCCCACGCTACGTTCACGGAACCAAAGAAGATCCGGCTGTAATCATAACATCAGGCTCGGTATCCTCTCATGTAGTCGACATCATTAAATTCGATTCTCGATTCAAAGATGTCGCTGTTTGCAAAATCGATATGCCCTTTCCCGCGCAAACTCAAGCTCTTCAGAATATCGTCGATTCGCATGAGAAAGTGTTCGTGATAGAGGAAACATATCCGGTAATTGAACTCCAAATGAAGGATCGCAGGAAAGTGATGGGCCGCGATTCCGGCGACGTCCCTTCAGAGGGCGAATTAACCCCGGAAGCTGTTGAACAGGTGCTCGTCCATGGATTGGGACTCAAGGAAGACCTTGATCAGGCTGTTTCCATGTCTCCTAGGAGACCTTCTCTTTGCGCAGGCTGTCCTCATAGATCCGCTTTTTATGCAATAAAACAAGTATTTCCTGATGCGATATATACCGGTGATATTGGTTGCTACACTCTCGGGACAAACATGGGGGCTGTAGACACGTGCCTATGCATGGGTGCATCAATAGGGATGGCGGCCGGTTTTTCACGAAACACATCGGAGCCCCTGACTAAACCCATTGTCGCAACAATAGGTGATTCGACGTTTTACCATGCGGGCGTAACGGCACTGATAAACGCAGTTCACACAAGTGCTCCCATAGTAATCGTCATCATGGATAACGGCATAACTGCCATGACGGGTGGACAACCCACCCCCGGAAATGATTTCCTTGCAGATGGATCGGCCGGGGTCCCAATTAAGCTCGAAGATCTCGTAAAGGGCTGCGGTGTAAACTTTCTTCAAACAGTTGATCCCTACGATTATCATGCAACGCAAGATGCTCTTAAGCAGGCAAGATCATTCACCTATGATGAGAATTCGGGAGTTTCGGTCATAGTGACTCGCCGCCCGTGCATAAGATCTTCGGCGGGAATCTACTCAATGGACAGGTTTGAGGTAAACGACAACTGTGACCGCTGCATGACGTGCATGAGAGATCTTGAATGCCCGGCAATAAGCTTTAACAAAGAGGAAAAAGCAGTCAAGATTGATGTTGAGAGTTGTGCCGGGTGCGGCTTCTGCGTGGATATCTGCCCTTCGCAAGCGATAGGATTGAGAGCATCAAATGTCTGAACTCATATTATGCGGTAGAGGCGGTCAGGGAATTGTGTTTCTCACAAGGCAAATCGGTGAGATCGTTTCAGCAAAGGGCCTGCATGTGATTTCCTCGGAAACCCACGGAATGGCTGTACGCGGCGGCTCGATTAACAGCCATTTGAAACTGGGGAACTACGTTTCACCTCTCATACGATTTCGACATGCGGATTACATGATTTCGTTGGATCCATCTGAAACTCTCAACAATATGCATTTTTTAAAAGAAAACGGCATAATAGTTGAAAACTCCTCCGCTGCTTCTGAAGAGAATCGATTTCGAATAGACGCAACCGGAATTGCCCGCAATTTGGGCGCCGTTCAGATGGAAAATGTAGTGATTCTTGGTTATTCATCTAAGATGAAAAATTTTCCGGTTTCTCCTGATGATCTGAGATCTCAGCTTTCTCAACATCCTAACAAATCTATTCGAACCCGGAATTTAGCCGCATTGGAAGCTGGAATTCAATACTCAACATAGGTCATATCATCCCGAGAGGGTTACATGGGAATAGAAGAAGTTCTGCTCGGCCTCGCGGACCGCATTCTTGATCTCGATGAAGCTTCTTTGGCTCAACTCCAAGAAAAGTATTTGAAAAAAGTTTCGGATTTTTCGCCTAATCGGGAATGGGAAAGATCTATAGTAGTTTATTTTTTGATTAACTCAATTCGCGTTAAAAATAAGATATTTAATGAAAAGATTAAGGATTCTAGTCCTCCGGATCCCACCAAGCCAAGTAAAAACCTATTCCGAGTAGTCAAATAAAACCTTTAATTCAAGTGAAATATTACTCTTGTCAAGGATATGGTTGTGTTCAGGATTATTTAAGGGCCTTTAAGGTGCTTTTGTCTTGATTTTATCTAGATTCAAAGTATAATGTAAGCGTATCATTGCGGGTAGTTCATCTCACCGCAACATCAAATTTCGAGTGTAAAGTCTTTCAGTTGACCGGACTGCTCCATCCGAAAGGAGATTAGAATGCGAAAACCGTTGACGGCTCTCTCAATTACCGGCCTGGCTATTCTGTTGAGTGTGGGAATGTCGGCTGCGCAATGGAGCCAAGATAACAGTTCCCTATTACAGAATTCGAGCGGTGGAATAGATCCGAATCAGCCTTCGGTATATTACCCTTATTGGCATAATTACCTAGATAATATGCAGCGAGAAGGTGGTTACTATTCGGTAACGGGAAATTACCCGAACTCGGCCCCGGTAACCAGCTATTATCCTGCATCCCCATCGAGTGAAGCCACATCTCCACAGGCAGCAGCTTCCGGTCAAGGAATGTTCTACAGTCCTCAGGAATATTACGCAGGTCAAGGCTATTCCCAGAACCAACAGCCTGTTCAGCAACAACAGTATTATCAACAGGCTCCTCAGCAAGCGTTAACGGCTCCCGTTCCGGCTCAGACCAAGCGCGGCTCAAAAAAGAATTCAAAACAGGCCCAAGCTGCGCAATACCAGCAACAATATGGGACAGCTCAACAGCAGTATTATCAACAGCCACAACAGCAACAGCAGTATTATAATCCTTATGCGCAACAGGCGCCGCAAGCGGCTTACCAACAGCCCGTCCAGCAGGCTCAAACTGCTGAACCTCAGAATCCGCTGAGCAATGATCCGGCGGTTCAGGCCGCACAACAAAAAGCGTATGAACGAGCAGCGGCACGCCAGAAAGCAGCCGAACTGGCCGCTCAACAGCAAGCAGTTACCCAGGAGCTGCAACAAGCTCAACAGCAGTATGCTCTTGCTCAGCAAAAAGTGAAAGAACAGGAACTTAGACAAAAACAAGTTCAAGAGGATTATCGCAAGAAGGCCGTCCAAGATGCTTACGAGAGCCTTCGGGTTGCCCAGCAAAGATATTACGAATTGATGGGCGTTACCGGTGAAAGTGGCCCTCCGCGAACCGCTGCGGCCCAAAGAGGTGCAGTGCAGCCCGGGGGTCAGGCCTTAGTGCATCCTCAGATGCAGCAGGCTACCGCTTATCAGCAACCGTCTGCACAACCCGCCGCCGTTCAGCAGTATCCTGCTCAACCTCAACAATACGCCGGAGTGCAACCTCAAGCCCAACCATCAAACTATGGTCAGGCTGTTCCTCAAGCTCTTCCACAGCAACAACAACAATACGGAGCGGTGTCCCAAACTCCGCCCGTTCAGACTACGCCTCTTCGGGTCGAAATGCCTCAACAGCAGCAACAACAACAAGAAAGCGGCCTCTGGTCTACTCTGAAAGAAATATTTGCTCCGCCGACTACAGTCACTCCAAATCCTCGGAAAATGTTTGAAGGCAAAAAGAGCCGCTTTGAAGATTGATCATGCATGAAGGCAGTTGCCGACAAGCGACTGCCTTCATGGTTTTCTTGAATTTTCGGACCCGATTTGAAAATTACACACGCCCGATCTTAATTTCATGACAAAGTTCAATTGGACCTCATCGACAGACTAATTCTTTTTCGCTCCTTATCCACCTCCAAGACCGTAACCTTCACTTTTTGCTGAGGCTTGACGACATCTGAAGGATCCTTCACAAATTTGTCGGCTATTTTACTTATGTGAACCAATCCATCCTGATGCACTCCTATATCTACAAATGCACCGAACTTGGTGACATTGGTCACTATACCCGGCAACACCATTCCTTCGCGCAGGTCATCAATAGAGTTGATTCGTTCATCGAAGTTAAAGAATTCGAATTCTGGTCGGGGATCTCGTCCCGGTTTCGCCAATTCAGCCATGATGTCTATTAGAGTAGGTAATCCCACCTTCTCATTAACATAATTTCTCACATCAATTTTGTTTCTCAACTCCGGAGAAGAAACCAAGTCCGTTACGGAACAGTTCAGATCTCGAGCAAATGCCTCAACAACATAATAGCTTTCGGGGTGTACCGCGCTTCCATCAAGTGGATTATCTGAGTCAGGTATTCGCAAGAATCCCGCTGCCTGCTCGTACGCCTTTGGTCCTAACCTTGGGACTTTGAGCAGGTCCTGCCTGCGCCGAAAAGGTCCGTTTTCTTTTCTGAATCGCACAATATTTCGAGCTAAAGATGGACCAAGACCGGATACATAAGACAACAGCTCCTTTCCGGCCATATTGAGCTCTACTCCGACATTGTTCACGCAACTCACGACAACATCATCGAGACTCTTTTTCAGAGCGTTCTGATCGACATCATGCTGATATTGCCCTACTCCAATTGACTTCGGGTCAATCTTGACCAACTCCGATAGAGGGTCCATTAAACGTCTTCCGATTGAGACGGAACCTCGCACGGTAATGTCATAATCAGGAAACTCTTCTCGTGCCACTTCGGAAGCCGAGTAAATTGAGGCCCCACTTTCATTTACCATGATTACCGGAATCCCCAGATGCAGGTTGCGAATGAAGCTTTCCGTTTCCCTACCCGCTGTTCCGTTGCCGATAGCCACCGCTTCTACAGCATGCACATTACATATCTTTTTGATTGTTTCTGCGGCCCTTTCAGCTTGTTCTTTTGATTGTGTTACATAAACAGTATCGTTGTGTATCAAATTGCCCTGATCATCTAGACACACAAGTTTTGCTCCTGTGCGAAAACCAGGATCAAGGGCCATTATACGCTTTCGTCCAAGCGGAGGCGCCAATAGCAGCTCTCGCAAGTTATTTGAAAATACGGAGATTGCTTCGTCATCTGCTCTCCGTTTCAACTCATGACGGACCTCAGTCTCGATTGAAGGGGCGAGAAGTCTCTTGTAGGCATCCTCAAGAGCAAGGTTCACCTGATATGCAGAACTTGTTCTGTTTTTCACTACAATTCTATGCAGATAAACGAGGCTTGGATCCTCCGGTCGAATCGCCACGCTGAGAATTCCCTCTTTCTCGCCGCGAAAGACTGCAAGAATTCTGTGGCCCGGTGAATTTCGCACATCCTCCAGGTAGTCGAAGTAGTCGCGGTATTTGGCTCCTTCAAGCTCCTTACCCGCAATAAGTGTCGACTTAATAACTCCATTCCTGAAAAATTGCTCTCGAGCTGCCGTTCTCACGTTCAGATCTTCCGTGATCCATTCGGCTATAATATCCCTGGCTCCAGAGAGGGCGTCCTCTGTGGACGAGACTTGTTTTTCATCATCAACATAGGCTCTGGCGGCCAGTGTTACGTCATGATCTTGTTGGGAATAAATCAATTCGGCCAACGGCTCCAACCCGCGTTCCCGGGCTACGGTAGCTCTGGTTCGACGTTTGGGTCGATACGGCAGATAGAGGTCTTCAAGTTCCACGGACGTTAGGGCACCTTTAATCGAATGTTCCAATTCATCAGTTAGCAAGTTGCGATCTTGCAGCGATTTGAGAATGGCCTTTCGACGATCTTCCAGCTGTTCCAATTCCTCGATCCGGTCTCGGATTTTTGTAATGACCTGTTCATCCAGACCACCGGTCTTCTCTCTTCGATATCGTGCAATGAACGGCACCGTAGCCCCGTCGATCAGCAAAAGGGCCGTTGCCTCAACCTGATGCAGAGTAACATTGAGTTCTTCAGCGATCGTCTTACAGTGCTGCTGGTTCATTAATTTTCCTCTTCTGCAAATTGTGGGACAACCGATATAGCAATCATGCCGGCAAATGTAAATCTATCCCTTCGTTGAGATTAATTTTGGAATAGCTTTGACGCTGGGCAATCAAAAGCATAGAATGATGATGTGCCGTGACCCGCAACATTTTTATCCAGTCCATGAAAAATTAGGGGGGACACATGAAAGCTCTAGTCAAATTAATATGCATGACGATGACCTTCTTTGTCGCTGTTTCTGGTGAAGCTATCTCGTTCAGTGGTGGCCAGGGCCATAGTCACGGTCGAAGTGGCGGGGGCGGGGGCGGAGGAGGCATAGGAATCGGCATAAGGATTAACATCGGAGGTCCCGGATTCGGTAGAATTCCCCCCGGAGCCGTTCCGGCACAACCGGAACCCGATCCCACCAAGAGAGAAGTCTACAGAGATGAACCTGCTTCAGTTGCCCCTGTAGTGAAAAAAGCACCGGTTCTTCCGGCACGAAAACTCATCAGAATTCGAGTCCCTTATCTGCTGGAATTGGCCATGGATATAGATCGCACTCTCATCCAACTGGCCTTGACTGAACCGGTCCAAACGATTAAACACTTCCGGACTCAGATGGATTCGGCAAGAAAACGTCAAGATTTGCAGGGAGAACGAGAAGCACTCATCAATCTTGGACACATTTATTACTTAACGGGTCAGTTTTCCCGGGGAGCACAGAATTACTTAACTGCACTTGAGATCAGCAAACGCACGAACAACCCCTTGTGGCAGGCCGTTGCACTAAGGAATTTAGCCGCAATTTCAATAGCTGCAGGAAACTACGACGATGCTGAAATGTATGGAATCGAAGCAATAAATTTTTTTCAGTCAAGCAGAAATACTGCGGGTCTCAAGATGGCATTAATCAATGCCGGAGTAATGGAAAAATATAGAGGCCGCTTTTTCCGGGCTTTCGAGGAATTCGATAAAGCCATGGAAATTGTCACGGAACCGGATAGATCCCATGTTCTTGTGCTCAATAATGCAGCGGATCTCTACAAGAAAAGGGGGTATCAAAAAAGAGCCGTTGATGCTTACGCGCAGGCCGTCCAAACAGCTCAAAAATTAAATGACCCTGAGCTGGAATCAGAAACACTATTGAATGCAGCCAGGGCTTATTTGGAATTGGGAAAATATGAAATTGCGTTGACTCAAGCGCTAAAAGCGTTGGATCTGGCCAATTCAATTGGTAAAGCGAACGATGTTCACATGAGATTGATAGGAGAAATATACCTCGAATCGGGCCAATTGGATAAGGCCGAATCGTATTTCAAAGAAGCTGATTTCGACTCTTCATTAGGTCGATTATATTTGGCAAAAGCCCAATTTGAGCCGGCCGAAAAGTATTTCGAGCGACTAATGGCTGCCGCTCAAAAAGATGAAAACCTCGATGAACTTTTCGTGGCATATCTGGGGCTCGGCAAAATAGCTGAGGCGAAACGAAATTTGCAGAAAGCGGAAACGAATTACCTCAAAGCATCCGAACTGGTTGAAGAGATGAGGTCTAATCTTTTGCTTTCGGAACGAAAAAACTTTTTTTCCACTAAGGTAAATGGGTTCACTCGTTCTGAACCCGCAAAATGTCTCATTGGTTTGGCCCTTAAACAGAACAAACCCGAGCTAAGTATTTCCTCAAGTGAGATGATAAGAAGCCGTGATTTTTCGGATGCGATTGCGCTCAGATCAGAGTCGGAACAATTCGGAGTTCCCCAAGAAATTATCTCAAAGGAAAAACAGATCAACAGTAGACTAGCTTCTTTGAAATCCGCTAAGAACATCCTTCCCAAGTCGATGGATAATGAACGATACAACGATTTTGTGAAACAAATTAAGTCGGCGGAATCCGAGCGAGCTTCATTCATTCAGGCACTTTGGCGTGACCACAAACAATTTGCTTCGGTTAAATACCCTAAACCTTTGAAGTTTGAAGAAACTGCTTTGACACCCACCGACAATATTCTCATCTATGACATCTTGGATAACCAAATCGCTTTACGATTGATTTCGGGAAAAAAGGTCATTTTTTCAAAAGTAACGGAGATTAGACCAGCCGCGCTTGAGGAACAAGTCTCCAAATTCAGGCACTCTTTTGAACATCCTAAGACCAGCCGGTTCGATTATGAATCGGCCCAAAATCTCTACAAATTGTTGTTGGCAGATGCGCTTCCGCGAATCCCTAGGGGAACAAAGATCACGATAATGCCTGATGGACCTCTGGCCCTCGTTCCTTTCGAGGCCCTCGTGTCCGGTACAACTGATGCAACCAAAAATATTTTTGCCGGTGATCTTAACCAATTTGCATACTACCAATCACTAAATGCACTCAGTGCAGTGAGAAACCGGAGCAAAGAACCGGAAGGCGCAAATAGAACGCTTGTGATAGCGGACCCGGTATTCGAAAAGAATGACTCGAGGCTCATGGATAGTCCGGAGCCCACGAGATTGGCACAAACAGACCATCGCTTTTTGAATTTAATGGCTGCCATTGAAGATGAAGGAGGATGTCAAAATCCATCCAAGAGGTTGCCGCAAACATCGGAAATAGCAACAAAACTCACGTCGCTCAATCAAAGTTCTTGTGACGTCCTGACCGGATTGGAAGCCGATAAAGAAATTTTTCTGAAAAATGTTGCTCCCAAACTGAGCAATTACCGTTCAGTTGTATTTGCCACTCACGGATATGTAGGAAACCAGATTCCAGGAATCATGGAACCCGTCTTGGCGTTGACGATGGTTCCACCGGGCAAAGATGGCTATTTAACCATGACTGAAGTGTCCGGGTTAAAAATGAATGCAGATTTGGCTGCTCTTGTAGCCTGCCAAACAGGAGTTGGAGCTAAAATGGCGGGTGAAGGAGTAATGAGTATGGGCAGAGCCTTCCAATGCGCAGGTGCACGATCGGTATTAATGACCTTATGGTCGGTAGATGAGACTGCTTCGGTCAAATTAATGCAGTCTTTTTTCGAAAAGCTCCATCAAGGGATGACTAAATCGGACGCGTGGTCCACTGCTCGATCGGAGTTGAGAAAATCGGGTTACGATGATCCGTTCTACTGGGCGGCTTTCATAATGGTGGGAGAAACAAATTAATTCAACACGGACCGGAGTATGTACTTAATACTTTGACAAGGCGCAGAGGCTTTATTATTTTTGCCCCAGCGGAATTTTGTCCAAATCTCAGCCGACTTTCGGCAATGGAGGTTAGCATGCGCCGATTGCAGATTATCTTGGCAGTGATATTAGTAATTCTTCTCAGCCTCGGGGCTTCTGCAAAAGAAACGGACCAGTGGCAGAAATTAACCGAAGAAGGCGGAAAACTCTTCCAGGACGGCAAGTTTTCCCAGGCGGAAAAGTCATACCAAAAAGCTTTGGAATTCGCAGAAAAAAACTTCAAACCCGATGATCCTCGTTTGGCCCAATCGCTCAATAATCTGGGATCTTCAAAAGCCGCCCAGGGGAACGTTACCGAAGCGGAGGTTATGTTTCGCAAATCACTGGAGTTATTGGAGAAGAGCGGAGCCGATGCAAGAGAAATGCTTCCGTCTCTGAACAATCTTGCCGGTATCTACTCCTCGCAGGGCCGTTTTAAGGATGCAGAGGGCTTGAATAAACGTGCACTCGACATATGTGAGAAGAAGACAGGAACAGAAAGTGCCGAAACCGCTGCCGCTTTGATCAACTTAGGCGTAACCTATGCCAATCAAGAACGATTTGCAGAAGCAGAAGTTCCTGCACGAAAGGCTCTGGACATTTTCGCCAAAGTTTTCGGCCAAGAAAGTCCTGATACAGCTGCTGCCATGAACAATTTAGCGAACATACTTGCGGCGCAAAAAAAATATAATGACGCAGAACCCTTGTTCCAGAGATCCCTTGTACTCTATGAAAAATTTCTTGGTCCCGACGACCCTGAAGTTAGCGATGTTCTGGAAAATCTTGGCGGGCTTTATGAAACCATGGGCAAACCCGATGTAGCCAAGAAGTATTTTGAACGTATGGACAAAATTCGAGCGAAATTTCAGCCTCCGGCTGGGCCGCAACCGAAAAATTAGTAGCTATAAAAATCAGGAACTGCCTTCGGGGAGTTCCTGAAAAAGAACAGTTTTGGGTAGTCTGCGGCACCATTTGAATTTCAGGAGGCAGTCTCAATGCGGCATTCTTTATGACGGCCCGCACGACCTTCCTTAATTCACCGAACCAAATAATCTTCACTGAGGCCTCAATGTATGCTTACCTTTCATGGGTGGCTCTGGCATTTGCCTTGTTAATGCTTTTAGAACTGATGCGCATGAGTTTGCTGTTATGGAGAGTACTGTCCACTGAGCCGAAACTTGACTCCGCGAAAAATCCTGAAACACTAGATTACCCGGCAATATCAATCATAATGCCGGCCAAAGACGAAGAATTGTATATTGAAGCCTCACTGAAATCCGTTCTGTCCTCGGATTACAAAAATTTTGAATTGATCGTCATAGATGATCGTAGTCAAGATCGCACAGGTGAGATCATTGAACGATCAGCAAAACAGGATCATAGAATCAAGACGGCTTCTATTACTCAGTTACCGAAAGGGTGGACCGGCAAAACAAATGCAATGTATATTGGGGCCGAATCAGCAAAGGGGGATCTTCTCCTTTTCACTGATGCTGATGTGACATTCGATCCGGACACTTTGAAATCAGCTGCGGCATATTTTGTTTTGAACAACCTGGATATGCTTAGCTTGCTTCCCGGTTTCACCCACAGGGGTTTCTTAGAAAACGTTGTCTATCCTCATCTTGCTCTTGGCTTTTCCTACTTCAATCCATTAACTGAAGTTAATAATTCAGCATCACCGGTGGCGATGGCTTCAGGTTGTTTTATATTGATATCCAGGAAAGCTTACGAGCACTTGGGAACGTGGCGAAGAGTAAAAGATAATGTCACCGAGGACGTCTCCTTGAGCAAAATTGCCAAAGAGAATGGTCTCAGGTTTAAACTAATGCGAGGAAGGCATTTCATTCGGACTCGGCCGTTTTCCGGGTTGATGGAAGTTGTCAAGTTTTGGCAAAGAACCTTCTATGGGGGGTTGCAAAAGAGTGTCCCCAAGATTCTGCGACTTTTTCTCAACTACACGTCATTGGTAATACTTTTTGCTCTTTTTGTGGTGCTCGGTCGAGCAGTCGGGGTAGGCGCTGCCAACACTATTGATGTTGTAGCCTTTGCTGTTGTAAGCCTAGCCGTCGTAGCGGTAATCGCTCCCCTTGGAATTCTTCTGCGAGATGAGGGAGTCAATCCGCTTTATGCACTGGCCGCGCCTCTAGGAGTTTTCATCAGTGGGTGGGTTGCTTTAAGTACTATAATGATGGTAATTAACGGTAGGGGGATTGAGTGGCGCGGGTCATCCTATAAATAACTGGAAATACAATCTGTTTTGCTTCAGTTTGGGGCGTTTTGGTGTACAAAACTATTGACCGCGCATTTTATCCTACTAAAATCCGGTTTCTGCGCGCGTACCCTCGCGAAAGGAGTGCTTCATGACGCTGAGGAAAAACGTACTTTTTTTTGCAATCTTTCTCGTGCTTGCTGCAAGCCGAATGATATGTCCGGATTTCGCTTCGGCACAGAGCTTTAAGACTTTTTATAGTGAAGAATATGATTTCACAATGAAATTTCCCGCGGACTGGGTCAAAGTGGAACCAAAGGGAAACTATTACATAGTTTTTCAAGCTCCCGATCTAATTGATAACTTCCGCAGCAGAATCAATGTTTCGGCTCACAAACCAGTCAAAGATCCCCTCAATGTACTTCTTCAGGAATTCAGAACGGGAGTCGCTGAACTGCAGAAGAAAGGACCTAAGGAAACTCAGGAAGTAAAGATAGTTGATGAGGGCGAGTTCAAGTCCGAAATTCCCGGTTCTTATTATTTTTTTATTCAGGCTTTGGACAGCAAACTTAAAGTTTGGATGGATATCGTCGTGGTTTACTACAAATGGGATCAGACCCTTGTAAGAGTTTCATGTTTAGCACCTTCCGGAGCAATGGAGCGACTGCAGCCAATGTTCAATGAGGTTCTCGTATCATTGAGAGTTGGACAGGGTCAGACTTCGAGCGGAGCAAAGCCCCAATCGGCTCCCGCAATAACTGAGAAACCTGCGGCTCCTTCTGTCCAATCACCGGCAGTCGGTCAATCTCAAACCAGGCCTGCTCCGGCCCCTTCGGTCCCAGCACCAAGTACTCGCCCTGCTCCTACAACCAGTCCTGCACCTTCAGCTCCAGCTGTTCCGACTGATGCCGAAGGAGAAGCGGATGAAGATATCCAGACTCAGACGTCAGGCAGGCAGATTCAACCTGCTCCGGCCCCAAAACCGGGTCCGCGAGGTCCCGCACGCGAGCCCGAAAGACCTGCTACAGGCATAGTGAATTAATCGGTTGTTACATGCTGTTTAAGAAAGCCACAAAACTATTCGAGTCCCATGAGGGTTTTCGGCAATTTAAAAAATCCGTTGCCGGTCCTAACACCCCTACCCTCAATATGGGATTGCTACGAGATCGAGCCCTTAAGTTGGCTGAACAGCATGAACACAGAGCGCATGTACTGGAATTGCGGAAGGCCTTGCATGATTTCACGGTAAATGTGGATCCGCAGCGTTATCAACAAGTTTCTTTGATGCTCGAATTTCTGGCTGAAACTGTGTTCCGCGACATTTCCGAACCGGTTTCTTCGGAAATCAGGCACAGAATTGTCGATTACAAAGGTCCGAAATTCTTTTTTGTGGGTCACACGTCGTATTTTGACTACGTTTTGGCGGCACGATCAGTCAGAAAACTCGGATTTTCAGCTCCCATCATCCATGCTTCGGGAAGCGTATCCAAAGGCAGGGCCGCTTACTGGCTTAAAGGTTTTCGCTCTCTCATAATACCGAAGAGCATGTCCGTTCTTCAACACCGCGCATACTCATGGTTCTCCGCAGCTCTGGCGGAAAGTCTTGAGCCGCAAATTCTTATGGCTCGAACCAGCCGGTATACGGTCAGATCACGAGATGGGATTCTCCGAGAACCTTATGTGCCGCACTCAATAGTTTCAGGAGTCAAATCTACTGGCCGGGCACTAGTAGTCCCCATTTCAATATCTTATTCGGCTATTCCGGAAGATTCCTATTTAACGACTCAAAAGTTGTTTCCGGTTTTATCTATGGTGCCGAATGGTTGGGCTCTGCTACCCCATTTGCTTGTCGGTCTAGGTAACTCGGACAGTTTTTTTGAATATATTGAAGGTATTTTTTCCGATGTAAACGTTTCGGTCTGTGAGCCATTCGAATTAGAGAACAATGACTCCTTCGCCCTGCAGCGTATTTCTCACAGAGCGATTGAAGAGATTGCAAAAAATAAAATGATTCTGCCGAGTCAGTTGGTGGCTCGGGCAATGCAGAGCGGTGATCGTGTCGATTTCAAATCGATTCGAGACAGTGTTGAGAAGGAAGTCGAAGACATTAATTTGTTCTTCAAATCACGGTATAGGAAGGATCCGCCGTATCACCCGACAATAATATCGGATATACCCGAAGCCGTTAATCAAGGTATAAAGGTACTCACCAAGCGTGGGGCTGTTTCCCATTCGATTTTTCGGCGCAATTACTCAGCCGGAAATCCTTTTCTTCTGCGTTTTTATTCGTATCATGCAGATAGACGAATTTACCCGCTAAGTGGTCGAAACACTTTAACTGTCATTAATGCAGGCGTCTGGGGTTATACTCTTGCTCTCCACATAGGTCAGAATCTCCTTCGTCAACAGGAAATGGCTGAACATTCCCTTATTCTCTATGATTCCAGAGAGGACATCATTGAGAAGCTGACGGTTGAGGGAAAGCATCCGT
The DNA here is from genome assembly GCA_964613745.1 of uncultured Syntrophaceae bacterium. Taxonomy (GTDB): domain Bacteria; phylum Desulfobacterota; class Desulfomonilia; order Desulfomonilales; family Desulfomonilaceae; genus CAZTJA01. The sequence continues at coordinate 114,694 of CAZTJA010000001.1, read as the reverse complement.
GGCACTTTAAAGATATTCCCCTGCCCCGTTCAGTCAGACCGGAAGCGGACCTCATCGCAGCTGTAGGCGACACTTCCCTCATACTTATCGTAACCCCAAGCAAATACTTTTATTCCACATTGACCAAAGTTTTGGAAATGGCTCCTGATGGGAGCGATCTTGTGATTGCCACCAAAGGTTTCATTCCCGAGACTGGATTGTTGCCGTGCCAAACAGCAAGGCGAGAAATGGATCGATTTGGAAAAAAGATGACCATATCTGTACTTTCCGGGGCGAATTTGGCACATGAGATCGTTCAAGGTGGAGCTTGCGTCACTCAAGTGGCTTGCGACAGTTATGATACATTTGAACGCCTTTTGCCTTTACTTGAGACCCCGTTATTCCGCGTAGTCTATTCAGGCGACGTAATAGGAACTACAATTTCAGCGGCTCTCAAAAATGTGTACGCCATTGGATTTGGAATTCTCGAAGGGTCAAAGAAGGCACCGGAAAATTTTCTTGCTACCTACTCTACGCTGGTTACTGCCGAAATTAGACAGTTTGGCTTGCTCTTGGGGGCTTCGCCGGAAACCTTTGATGCGGAAAGCCAAGTGTGGATGGCCGATCTCTTGGCTACATGCAGAGGTGGTAGATCCGCTCGGTTTGGAAGAGATTTGGCGGACATGGAAGAGAAAGCGGGCAAAGTAAGACCCGTCAGATTACTCATTGAGCAGTATAGGAAAAAGAAGATAGCCATTGAAGGCTACGAAGCATCGCGTTTCGCCAAGAGAATTGCATCTCAACGTGGTTTTTACCCTCCAATATTGGGAGAGATTTATTCAATATTGCATGGCGGAAAACAGCTTAATATAAGCGAATTTATTGAAAAATGCCTGGATGCTCTCGTCAAGAAAACTGCGCCGGCCACTCCCTCCATAACACGTACGCGCTCTGCACGTTATTGAGTTACACACCCTATTTACTCTATAAATGTATCGGATGGAATGTTGCATGAATGCTATTCCGGTTTCAGAGTTGGTCCAATCTTTAGTCAAAAATTTGAAGTCCGGCGACGATGTGCTCCATTTTTTAATTTTGAAATCTAAGGAACTGCGCAAGGCAAGATCGGGTATCCAATATGTTGACCTCCTGCTGGGTGACAGATCTGGAGTCATTTCAGGCAAGATGTGGTCTAATGCCGTTAAGAGATGGGGATTGGAATTCATCCCCGGTGATTGCGTCAAAGTAGAAGGAAGAGTTGAAACATATCGCGATCAGAATCAAATCATCATTGAGAAGATAAGAAAGGCCAGGGATTCTGAAGTCGCTTACCGCAAGTCTCTCATCAAGTGCACCGAAAAGGACACCGACGCCCTCCTCAACGAACTGATTACATTGGCAGAGGGATTGCAGCCGGAAGGACTTGGACTTCTCGTATCAACTATTATCAGAAAATATGGCGACAGACTTAAACTAGCCCCTGCGGCAAAAATAGTACATCACGCATACGAGGGTGGCTTAATCGAGCACATTTGCTCGGTTGTTCAGAAAATCGAATCTATACTCGTTCTTGAACCCAGGATCCACCGAGGACAAGCAATTGCAGGCGCAATTCTGCACGATATTGGAAAAATCCTGGAACTGGATTCATCGGGCGAAGGTCGCACAATTGAGGGACGGTTACTCGGTCATATTATTCTTGGTTCCAGTATGATCAGAGATGAAGCACGATCACTAGGTCTTGAACACGAGCCATGGTTGCTGGAACTGGAGCATATAATTTTATCTCATCATGGAGAACCCGGATTCGGCTCTCCAGTTTTACCTATGACTTTGGAAGCCGTTCTCGTTCATTTCATGGATAATCTCGATGCAAAGCTTAAAATTATGACCGAGGCGCTTGAATCCTGCGACGATAGTGGGTTTGCGCCGTATAATAAATGGTTGAACACGCGTGTATATACCGGGAGTTCAGCCAAGACTCAGGAGGATCCCGATGCCGGAAATTGATGAAAGACTTGGCTCCGTTAAGGAGAAAATTGAAGAGCTACGAGGTTATCTTTGACCTCGATCAAAAGCAAAATAGAGTAACTGAGCTTGAAAAATTGCAGGAGAATTCCGATTTCTGGAGCAATCCCGATTCAGCACGCACGGTATTACGAGAGCAGAAACAGATCAAGAGACTCATTGATGACTTTCAGGCCCTGAGCGCAGAATTGGAAGAAGCAGAAATTCTTTTTGAACTGGGGAGTCAGGAAGAAGACGTTTCCGCATTACAAGAAGTAGAAGAAAAGCTGGACAATTTGGAAGAGCATCTCCGGAATTTGGAGGTACAGCGACTCTTTTCTCATCCGGAGGACGTCGGCAATGCGATCCTTGAGGTGCATGCCGGAGCTGGTGGTACCGAAGCTCAGGATTGGGCGGAAATGCTTCTACGCATGTACTTACGATGGGCTGAGCGTGAAGAATACAAGACCGAAATACTTGATACTCTACCCGGCGAAGAAGCAGGAATTAAATCCGCAACCGTTTCGATTGATGGGGATTATGCCTACGGCAGATTAAAAGCGGAAGTCGGCATTCATAGACTCGTACGTATCTCACCTTTTGATGCTAATTCCCGCAGGCACACGTCATTTGCTGCTCTGTTCGTTTACCCCACGGCAGAGGATGATGTGGATATTCAGGTAAATGAAGCGGACCTGAAAATCGACACGTATCGTGCTTCCGGAGCAGGTGGACAGCATGTGAATAAAACTGATTCTGCAGTAAGAATTACTCATTTGCCCACCAACATCGTCGTACAATGTCAAAACGAAAGATCCCAGCACAAAAACAAAGCCATGGCCATGAAGATACTTCGATCTAGATTGTATGATTTGGAGCTTCAAAAGAAACGAGAAGAACGTGACAATCTTCACAAAGATAAGAAAGATATTGCTTGGGGTTCCCAAATCAGATCGTACGTAATGCAGCCTTATCAGCTGGTGAAGGATCATAGGACAAATTGCGAGATCGGGAATGTAACCGCCGTGCTGGATGGTGACATTAATCGCTTGATCCAAGAGTTTCTTTTGATGCAATCCAAAGAATCTGCATAACGCTGCTGCTCGGAAATCATCAAGTCCGACATAATCAGATGAGCGGGGCACACGTGATCTGCATTACGTGTGTCACGCACGAAGATTCCCACCTTGTCTAATTGTGTTTGGAGCCATTTCATCATGTTCCCGGTTGATCTGCAACAGAACGATTGCCCCGAGCACAAGTGCCGCACCAACAAGCTGTAACAATTCCAATTCTTCACCAAGAAAAACAAACGCCATAATACCGGCCGAGATTGGTTCCAACGTTGCAGTTATCATGGCCCGAGTAGATCTCAGGAAATTTATTCCAGTGAAATAAAATCCGAATGGAAGTATGGTGCCGAAAACAACTATATACAGGATTCCCAGCCACTGCCCCAATGAATACGAGGCACCCATGAACTTGAACGGCGGATGAATAAACTGCCATGTTACGGCGGCGAATGCTAAAGAGTAAAAAACCACCGTCCACGGTCGGTACGTGTGCATGGCTTTTTCACCCAGCAATGCATAAACTGCATAACTGAAAGCTGCTGCGATTCCCGCAAAAATTCCGAGACGATTCATTCTTAGAAGTTCCAGATTATACCCGCCCACTACAAGGTAGCATCCCAATATTGATAAACCGAGAGCCGCAATACGTGAAATATTGCTTTTCTCACCCCAAAAAAACATAGAGTATATTGCCACAAGAACCGGGGACATGTACTGTAGTAGAATTGCAGCAACAACCTGAATCTGGCTAATTGCATAAAAATAAGTGACTTGTACAAGAGCCATGATGACGCCGCCTAGGAAAAAAAGTTGCGGCAAGTCTCTCAAACGGATCTCGAATAGTTTTGAATTAAATAGAATGAAACCAGTAGCTAAGAACAGGGAGGCCAGCGTCACCCGAATCTGAACAAGATCCGTCGGCAATATTCCAGAGTCAAATAATGCTTTTCCCATCGTACCTGATGATGCCCAGAAAACCGCTGCAATCATCACGCACAAGTAACCTTTCATCGAATCGGAAATCAGCATAGGCACCTTCGTACTTACCAGATTCAAAAATGCTCGACAAAATCAGTATTGAAGCGTCTATTCTTCGACGCTTCCCGCGTCCTTTGGAACGAATTAGGTTTCGAAGCTTTTCAATGCATTGAGTCGAACTTGGCTCAGAATGGGCTTTTTAACTGCAACCCGATTTTATAATCTGTTATTCCGAAGAACCGAGTGTCTCTTCAGCTGGGGACTTGGTAAACCTAACATTTTTTAGGCGCTTAGACATGCGCCGTTGTTTTTCGATCCGGTTCTGCATCGTAGTCTTGCTAAAGTTACCGATCGAACATGAGGCTGTGCTTTAGCTTATTAACAGCTGTTCATAACTCTGTAAAATGGAAAGCATTTTCAACCAGACCCCAAAGGGGTGAATAGGGCGAATTCGCGTATTGAAATCACTAGGTTTTTTCTGTTCCATTTTGAAGCACTTTGTATGGCCTTTACCGGTAACGGGAGTTTGGTGGAGTTATCAACAGGTTTAAATCCAAGTTATCAACAGCACTTGTTGATTACTCAGGGTGCATGCTCATGAGCTCTTTCGTTAAATATAACGGCAAATTACAATGAAAAGCATTTTTCGCATTTTGTGGCGCAGGTACGACCGGGTAGTGCAACGGACACTCCATATCTTGCCTTTGTAAAAAAGGTTATTTTTTTATGAATAGTAAGTAATTAGGAGTAGAGAAATGCAAATTAATCCCAATCTGCCTGCCATAATAGCCCTGATTGCAGGAATTTTGATTCTCATCAGACCAAGTCTTTTAGCGATAATTGTTGGGGTGTATCTCGTCGCGATAGGACTTATGGGAATATTCTGAAATATCCGGAGCCGTAAAACGGCTCCGATTAGACTACATTCCGAGAGCTTCTCTAATTTCTTTCTCTTTAAACCCGACGATCACGGTATCACCTATGACCACTGTGGGGAAAGCACAACGATCGGTGAGTTTTTTTATTTCGTCAATTACCTCTTTCCGATCTTCCTCAGGCAGTAGGTCAACATCAGTGAATTCATACTCAATCCCGCAGTCTCCCAGAAAGCGCTTACAGGATTTACAGTGACTACACGTACTGAGACTGTACAGTTTGCATTGTTCCATATCAGGACTCCTTGAACACAATGTTCTTCGTCATGTGAATAACAAAAAGCATCTCATGTAAGTACTTCTATGATATTTGGCATAAACAAAGGTCAAAAGCAAGTTTGCAGGACAACTTACAATACAGTCCTAAACCACTTGCTGGCAATTGTAAGTACGATGCCTTAGAATGGACATTAAAACAGTCGTAATTTGCAATTAAGAGTTTCGTTTTTTGTAATTTCTACAGTTGCCTCATTAATTTTTTATTACTGTCCGGAGAAAATTGAATATGTCCAAAATGCCTTTAGCAACGTACAGGATCCAATTTAATTCAAGCTACCGATTTGAGCACGCTATCGAGATTGTAGACTATCTTGCTGACCTAGGAATCACCCATCTCTATGCTTCTCCTATTTTCAAAGCAAAGAAAGGCAGCACACATGGCTATGATGTGGTCGACCCAAATCAAATCAATCCGGAGTTAGGTACATCCGATGATTTTGAACGGCTCAGTTCGGAGTTACGAAAACTCAACCTAGGATTGGTTCAGGACATCGTGCCTAATCATATGTCCGTTGATTACGAAAACACAATGCTTACGGATGTGCTTGAAAATGGACTCAATTCCAAATTCTTTAACTTTTTCGATATTGAATGGGATCACCCCTACGAAAGCATAAAAGGACGACTTCTGCTCCCTTTTTTAGGAAAATTTTACGGAGAGTGTCTCGAGAGTGGTGAAATCAAAATTGTATATAACGAGAACGGCTTCACCGTAAATTACTATGATCTAAAATTTCCATTAAAGTTGGAATCTTATGCCAACATCCTACAATATGGTGTCAGTTCCTTAAAAAACAAGATCGGCAAGGAACACTCCGACTATTTGAAACTTCTCGGGCTTATTTTCGTACTAAGGAACTTGGAATCAGCAGAGGAGATCGGCGAACGATACGACCAGACTCGTTTCGTGAAGCGAATGCTGTGGGAATTATACACATCCAACTCTGAATTTAGAGATTTTCTCAATCGAAATGTCGAAATCTTTAATAATGCGAATGGACCCAATATCGGTTACAACTTGCTGGATTCTTTGCTTTCTGAACAGCTTTATAGACTCTCATTTTGGAAAGTCACAACTGAGGAAACAAATTATCGGAGGTTTTTTAATATAAATGGGCTCATTTCACTGCGAGTGGAAGACGAAGACGTATTCGAACGATCCCATCGATTAATTTTGAATATGGTTGGTCAGGGCATCTTTTCAGGCTTGCGGATCGATCATATTGACGGTCTTTACGACCCGACCGCTTACCTTCAAAGATTGAGGAAGAGAGTCGGTGAGATTTATGTTATTGTCGAAAAAATCCTTGAATTCGACGAAGAATTGCCCTCACAGTGGCCGATTGAAGGTACGTCGGGCTACGATTTCCTCAATTACTTAAATTCAATATTCTGCAAGTTTGCAAATGAACGTGAGTTCAACAGGCTCTATTCTTCGTTCATCCAGTCTCGTCCATTTTATCGTGAATTGGTATATGAAAAAAAGAAACTCATCATTGACAAAGATATGTCGGGTGACGTTGACAATCTCGCCCATCTCATGAAGCGAATTTCGGCTAAAGACCGTTACGGAAACGATATAACTTTGAATGGCTTGCGAAGAGCCATAGTAGAGTTATTGGCTTTCTTCCCAGTTTATAGGTCCTACATCGATGAATCCAGTGCAGAGGCGACGGGACTTCAATATATTGAAGAAGCCGTGAACAGGGCCAAAGGCGCTCGACCTGATCTCGTGTATGAGTTGGATTTTCTCCATAGGTTTTTGAATCTTGATTTCCCTGATCATTTTTCAGAAGAAGAAAAGCGCAGTTGGATTAAATGGGTCATGAGATTCCAGCAGATGTCCGGTCCGCTGATGGCCAAGGGGTTTGAAGATACAACCCTTTACATCTATAACCGGCTTATATCTCTGAACGAGGTCGGCGGGAATCCCTCACGATTTGGGATTTCTCTGGAGACGTTCCACAAATTCAATCGCAAAAGAGCACAGACTCATCCATTCAGCATGAATGCCACGGCTACCCATGACACCAAACGCGGTGAGGATGTCAGGGCAAGATTGAATGTCTTGTCTGAAATCCCCCAAGAGTGGGAAGCAAAAATCAGAATTTGGAATAGGTTGAATAGAGACAAGCGTACTCCATACAATGGTTCGGAAGCTCCGGACAAAAACGACGAATATTTTTTCTATCAAACGATATTAGGAGCCTATCCGTTCCATGCGAGTGAGATGGGCAATTTCATCGATCGCATAAAGGAATATCTGGTTAAAGCAATTAGAGAAGCCAAGATTCACACTGAATGGCTCAAGCCCGACAGTGCCTATGAAGATGCCTTTACGAATTTTGCAGAAAAGGTTCTTTCCGGATCTGAAGATACGAACTATTTTCTAAAATCATTTCTTCCTTTCCAAAAGAAAATTGAACATTACGGAATTCTTAATTCATTGTCCCAGGTTCTGATAAAAACCTGCGCAACAGGTGTTCCGGATTTCTATCAGGGAACCGAATTCTGGGATTTAAGTTTGGTGGATCCCGATAATCGCCGTTCAGTAGATTTTGAGAAACGAATCGATGCTCTTTCGGAGCTGAAACAAGCCGATAGATCAAATCAGGACGAACTCATTCGAGAGCTTTGGGAATCTCGACAAGACGGTCGAATAAAAATGTACCTCATTTACAAGGCGCTAAGCGCGAGATTCGCAAATGCCGACGTATTTCAGAACGGGACTTACTGCTCAGTTCCGGTCAGGGGCAAATTAAAAAACCATGTGATAGCTTTTGCGCGAAAAACGGAATCGGCTTGGGCTGTAATACTTACTGGTCGGTTCTTCACTTCTCTCGTTAAACAGGACCAATTTCCGGTCGGCGACAAAACGTGGGGAGACACTCTCATCTCGATTCCCAACGGTTGTCCACCGGTGTGGAAGGATGCAATTACCGGGCAGGAAATTCAGATATTGAAGTGGTTACGATTAAGCCAGATACTTAACAAATTCCCTTGTGCAATTTTGATTGGAAACTGTTAGTTTATGTGGCCCCGTTGGGGCCACACTGAATATCTCAGCCTATTCCGGGCATGTTGAAAATGTGCAACCCGCCTTCCTTCTGAACGATTACATCAAGCGAGTCATTTCGTATTCCGAGGATCATGGTGGCTTTGCCGGCCGGCTTTTCCAGATTGATTATTTCTCGGACGATCTCCAGGGCTCTGGCGATGTACTCGGGAGGCGCTTTCGGAAGTTCATAGGGTTTCTCCCCATACACCGTGACTCCCTTGTCGCGATCGATAGCCACCCGAATAGCTCTGTTCTCAATGGCGTCCAATAGAACGAGAGCAAGATACTTTAATGGAGCTTCATCCACATCAGTTCCCGGCTCTTCGTTCCAACCTGCTCGTTGCCAAGCCTCCAGTGCCGACCTAGGTTCCGTTTCCAACTGACAGTCAATTTGTTGCTGTAAACGCAAATGTGAACTCTCAATATCCGGCATGAGAACCCCCTTTAGAAAATAATTGGTTAATGGCACGTTGAACAAGAAGTCGCGGTACATCCGCTGCACCCGGACTTGCCGGTTCCGGAAGTCTTGAAGTCACCGGCTGCACTCTTAAAACTGCAACATGACATAAGTTTATCAACGGGACCGTTACATTTTGGGCAGACCACTTCATCGCCACTGAAAACGAGTTTTTCAAATTCGTTCTTACAAGATCGACACTTATATTCGAAAATGGGCATTAATATCAGCTCCTAAACTATTCTTGTATAAATATTGGTGCTCGCCGGATTAGTTGCAAGTCCCCGCGAGTCTCGAGCTATTTCTTGTCTTCTATTACCTCCCGATAATGCAGAGTATCTCCATTACCGAAAGTTATCGTGCTTCCTTTTTTGGTTTCCACGTATCTTCCCGGCTCGCCGAGGTGTTTCAAAACCATTTCGGTTTCTTTTCTTGGCGATGCATCGGGGTCAATTTTTTTGAAGGCAGTCTTGCCGTCCGCGTAATGGAACAGCATACGTCCATCAGGACCAATCCCGGAAATCGATCCCCATCCGGTTCCGGCTATCTTGCCTCCGCATCCATCCAGAAAAAAAGAAAACAATATGAGAAAAAATAGGGCTGCCGACTTCAGACATCCACCTCATTATTCTGCATGATCAATCCATCTTTTATGATACAACAACTCAACAATTCCAAATAACTGCTCCAACTTATCATGTTTTATTTTTGAATGCCGGCATAATGAAAACATTTTACCCGTTCTCAGCGGATACTATGACGAAATCAAGCCGAGTTCCACGAATACAAATAGCAGGAATTTCATCTCTGAAAGAAGCCTTGTATTGCGCCGAAATCGGTGTGGATGCACTTGGATTTACTCTTGAACTGCCGTCCGGAATTCATGACGGACTAACTGCGAGAAAAGCTCGCACTATAATTAGTAAATTACCGGAAGACATTCTCAGCGTGCTCATTACCTATCTTACGAGTGCTTCAGTTGCAGCTACACTTTTGGAATACATCAAAGCTGGGGCAATTCAGTTCCATGGAGGAATAAGTGTTAGCGAAATGCGTGTTTTCCGGAGAAAACTTCCCGATGTCTTCACAATTGGCAGAGTTTCCGTCACGGGACCGGAGTCTCTATATCAAGCCAAAGAGTTCGATCCGGTTTATTGGGACGCAATTATTCTAGACAGTGTGCATGGCGAGAAAATCGGCGCAACAGGGAGAGTGCATGATTGGGCAATCAGCCGGTCAATCGTTAAACAATCCGCAATTCCCGTAATTCTTGCGGGAGGTCTAAATCCATTAAACATCCGAGATGCAATTCTTACCGTAAGGCCATCGGGGGTAGATGTGCATTCCGGTATTGAAGATGCCGACGGGAAGCGCAACTGGACAAAAATTCTGGAGTTTACTACTCGTGCGGTTTCAGCTTTCGACGAACTCAAGAAACGCAAACACAGATAAATCACATCTTCGGTCGCAGGAACTCTCGGATGATTTTTGAACCGGCGTGCACGGGAACGCCGATTACTATCATTCCGGTACCACACGAGACAATATATATGAGCCATAGAGGCAAGAAACTTAGAAGCCAACGCATGAGGAATAACATGTACGGCGGGAAAAATTTGATTGTCTCAGCAAGTCTCCCGCCGTGCCAACTTTTCAATCCCCTGACTCCAAATTTTGCAAAAGTAACATAGGAAGTAAACTTCTGGGGACCGACTTTTTCGAGCAACCGTATACCGTTTTTTCCATAGCTGATCGCCGAATCGAGAGATGTGTTCACGAGCGGATTGGATCCGTATTTTTTAAAAATCGTCAGGCTGGAATCGCCTGCTCTTTCGAAGAATTTTCCTGTTTTGGGTCCAAATACTTTCGAGGCCTTTGCCACATCTCCCAAATCGCTGACATCTGCCGTTCGTGCCAAAATTGTAAACGTGTCTCGTAATTTTATCCCTGGAACGTTTGCTACCTGATGAATCGCATCTGCCGTCGGATTAAATAAACGAAAATCACCCGTTCGGGCAATCTTGGAAAATAAATTAGTGAGCGATGCTTTAAAAGGTTTCTGAAGTTTCCCCATTTTGTTGGCCATTTTCAACAAACTAACAGATCCTTTAGCAGCGGCTACGCCCACCACTCCGGATCCACCGTGAATCGGAGCTGTTCCGATATTCACGGAAGCGGCACCCCAAAGAAGTAATCCAACACCTGCCAAAGCGGTTGTGAAATCATCATTGTTTTCCGATCCCGACAACTTTTTGAACACTCCGAAACTGAAATCTCGGACATCTCCAACGAGCAGAAAATCCGAAACAGTCGCAGCAACTAAGGCTTCAGTACAATCAGTAGTGCCCAGAATAGCCCCCGAAGCTATATTTTTGGTTCTTTGCAGTAGAGTCCAACGCTCTGTTTCCAGTTTGGTGTAAAAGGCAATGATCTCCGAATTAGCTTTCACGTGATCACAATCCATGTATGTATCCAGGTATTCCATTGCCTTGCAGACCTGTCCCGCTTCGTACAGCCTCAACGCCTCGGGCAAGGGGTCTTCAAGATGAAGTTCAGAAAACCTTCTAATTGTAGGAAATTCATTGGGATCTATCCAGACGCAAAAAGAAGCGAAGAATAGTACAAAGCTCACCATATAGATGATAAGTCTCAACGTAGTCTTCAACGGCTTGAAAAATATAGTAAACATGTTAATGCACCGGAAAATTGCTGACAGAATAGATCAAAAAAGTCTGCCCTGATGATCTTTGGGCAATTTTCTGCCGAGATGTTCGTAGGATTTCCTCGACGCGATTCGTCCCCTCGTCGTACGGTCAATGTATCCCTCTTTCACCAGATAGGGCTCATAGACATCCTCAAGAGTGTCCCTTTCTTCTCCAACAGCAACGGCTAAAGTTTCAATCCCTACTGGTCCACCGGAAAACTTTTCAATTATGGTTTCGAGCAATTTGCGATCCATTTTATCGAGACCTGCAGTATCCACTTCGAGCATTTCAAGAGCCATCACTGATATGTCTTTGGTTATTACGCCTGTGCCTTTAACTTGAGCGTAATCGCGAACTCGCCTCGTCAACCGGTTTGCGATTCGAGGCGTTGCCCTCGATCTATGGGCAATTTCAAAGGCACCGTCTTCTTCTATTCCGGTTTGCATCAAGGCTGCAGATCTCTTCACTATGTATGTCAGTTCTGCAACCGTATAAAAATCCAGATGAAACAGAATACCAAAACGGTCCCTAAGAGGGTTCGTGAGCAACCCGCTTCGGGTGGTGGCACCTACCAAAGTGAAAGGAGCCAAATCCAATTTGATCGTCCGAGCGCTTGGCCCCTGACCTATAATGATGTCGAGCTTGAAATCTTCCATTGCCGGATAGAGAATCTCCTCGACCACAGGGGAAAGTCTATGGATCTCATCAATAAAAAGAACATCACGCGGATCAAGATTCGTAAGAATGGCCGCCAAATCACCGGGTCTTTCTATGACCGGGCCTGAAGTAGTCTTAATTTGCACCTGCATTTCATGAGCAATTATATGTGCTAAAGTCGTCTTGCCCAGGCCGGGGGGGCCGTGAAAAAGAATATGATCAATTGCTTCATTTCTCGTCTTTGCAGCCTCAATGAATACGGCAAGATTCTCTTTAACCTTGTCCTGCCCAATATAATCGGCTAAACTGCGTGGTCGCAACGTGCGATCAACTTCATCATCGCCGGGCATGTAGCCGGCACTTATGATGCGATCAGTTTCTACAGCGTCTGAGTGTTTATCCATAAAAATCCCAGTGTGCGTTTCTTCCGGATTATTCCCGCAGATTGCCATTGAGGTATAATGGTTCTGTAAAATTAAAGTAAGTCCTTTGAAGGGCAAAACTAGCTAAGAACCTAAAATAATATACGAAATTTAAAACCTAAAATAAAGTTAGCTGGAGGCGTTTTCTATGTCCGGTCATAATAAATGGAGCACTATCAAGCACAAGAAAGGAGCTGCCGACGCAAAACGCGGCAAGATCTTTTCAAAGCTGATCAAGGAATTAACCATAGCCGCCAGGCACGGCGGCGGAGACCCAGATGGAAACCCGCGTTTGCGAACGGCAATCAATACTGCCCGAGCGGCAAATATGCCCAAGGACAACATAGAACGGGCTATCAAGCGCGGCACTGGAGAAATAGCCGGAGCTAATTATGAAGAAGTCACATACGAGGGCTACGGTCCAGGAGGAGTGGCTGTCCTTATAGAGGGTCTCACGGACAATAAAAATCGGACCGTGGCCGAGGTACGACACATTTTTGACAAGTACAGCGGAAATCTCGGTGAAAATGGATGCGTTGGTTGGATCTTTCAGCGGAAAGGCCTTATTTCAGTTGTTGCAAAAGACCTCTCGGAAGATGAGGTAATGGAATTGGCCCTTGAGGCAGGTGCTCAAGATGTGAAGGCGGCCGGAGATACCTTCGAGATCACCGCCGAAGTTACGGATTTCGAAACGGTAAGGCAAGCAGTCGAACAAAAGGGCTGGAAAATAGAGCTGGCCGAGCTCACCATGTTTCCTCAAAATACGGTCAAGCTTGAAGGTAAAAAAGCGGAACAGATGCTTAAGATGATGGACGCCCTCGATGATAATGAAGATTTACAAAATGTTTTCGCCAATTTCGATATTTCGGAAGAAGAGATGATGAGAATTTCCGCTTGATCCGGAACATATATTGTCTTTCTCATCGTTTTAGATTCAGCTGCGAATCACCTCTGCCTAAACCGCATCAAAGTTGAGTACAGGTTAATGTGGAGGTCGAGATGGAAATTTGCTTTGACGAAAATACGGGTGGATTTCAATTTTCCCACAATGACTCGGGTGGGCCGAATTGCATGAATTACCGTCCGGGTATGATGTCGGAAATGGAAGATGAGTTAAACGAAGCACGTGATGGAGTATTTGAACAACAATTTTTCACAAACTGCTTCTAATTTTTGTAATACATAAACTAAACGGGCAAAGAAATTTGCCCGTTTATAGTTTAGCAGATAACTTGTATTTATCAGGATTGCATCTTAGGGTCTTTAGATTGAGCTATTGAATTGAGACTTCTCCCGAGGGCATCGTAAAGAGCCTTGGCTTGTATATGAGACAGGTATATTTGTTTATCGTATATCTCAACCAAACTGGTCTGCCCTTTTTCATCAGCTCTGGGCCTTATCTTTCCGAATAAAATGCTTATGTCGAACGGCGTTGTCTCGACCATAGAGCAGTTTGAATAATAACCGTCATCCTTTAGTGAAATCATTTTTGGTAAAGATGCATTTTTTTGATCCGGTTCGGAAGGATTTTGAGCCATTCATTCCCCCTCACGTATGATGTTGGACTTTCTACATCCATTCCCGATACTATCCTCATCTCCGAATAAATTCATCTATTTTAAATCAGCTTTCTGATACATGTAAAAAGTTTCCAGAGAATACAGGCTGAGGAAATGTATGAACCAAACGCCTAATCGATTTCCGCCAATCAGTCTGGGGGACATAAACGGTTTTCTCGGACTGACCGTGGACAACATTGCCGTACTCTCATTCATGGCCGGAACTCTAATCCTAGTGTTCGATTTTCCGGCAGAAATCATTTATACACGCATGTTTCCCGGAACAACGCTCGCCATACTTTTAGGGGATCTCGCTTATAGTTGGCTTGCGGTCAGGGTTTCAAAATCGACTGGTCGACAGGATGTGACCGCCATGCCGTTAGGGCTCGATACTCCCTCAACAATCGGAATCGTGTTGCTTGTTCTGGGACCTGCCTTTCAGGATTTCAAGAAAACGGGCTTGAATCCCAATGATGCCGCCCTCATGGCATGGTACACCGGAATGGCGACTATGGTGTTTATAGGTGCAGTTAAAACGGTATTTTCTTTCACCGGGGACCTCATCCTTCGCATAATTCCTAGAGCCGGCCTTCTCGGTTCCATAGCAGGAGTCGGGATCGCTCTAATTGGTTTCATTCCCCTATGCGACGTATTTGGGTTACCCGTTGTAGGGATAATCTCTTTTGTTTTGATCTTTTCAACCACTCTGGCCGGGATTGAACTACCTTGGCGACTCCCGGGAATTCTCACTGCAGTCATTTTAGGAACAGGAATTTATCATTTATTCGGATACTTCGGACTATATAACACGAGTATTCCCGACATCTCTTTGAGAACGAGTTTTGTTGCTCTTCCGACACCTTCTCTCGATTTTTTACAGGGAGTCTCCCCCGCGTTGAAGTTTCTCCCCATCACCATACCTTTCGCACTCCTCACGATAGTAGGTGGCATTAATGTTACAGAAAGTGCGAAAGCCGCCGGTGACGATTATAAAGCCCGAGACATTCTTCTTGTAGAGGCCTTGTCTACTCTCATTGCCGGCGTTTGTGGAGGCGTCGCGCAGTCGTGTCCTTATATAGGTCATCCTGCCTACAAGAGAATGGGAGCTCGCATTTGGTATACCGTCCTTACTGGATTGTTTCTGGGATTCGGTGGCGTGTTCGGGTACTTGTCGTTTATGGTCGAACTCATTCCAAGAGGTGTTCTGGCACCTATACTGGTCTACATTGCGGTCGAAATCACCTCTCAGGCGTTCCTGTACTCGCCTGCGAAACATGTCCCTGCAGTAGCTATTGCAATTTTTCCAACAATTGCAAGGCTCGTTTCCATTCAGTTTGAAAATCCGGAGCTTGTTGCTCCGCAGGTCATTCAACACCTGATAGCCAAAAGTTCAACCGGCATTCCAGAGGTGTTGGTTGTAATTGCTTTAGGAAACGGATTTATTTTGACGGGCATGCTGTGGGGAGCAGCGATTGCTCACATGATAAACAAGGACTTAAAAAGGTGCGCTATTTATTTTTTGAGCTTGGCCGTTTTTTCGTTTTTTGGAATTATTCATTCTGCGTATCAGAATTCACGGGTGTACATTCCTTGGAACTTAGAACATCCGTTCTCTCGTATTCCTCTCGAATTTGCATTAGCCTATTCTTTGGCAGGCATTGTGATGTTGATTCTTAGCATTACGAACTCAACAGCTCGTCATGAGACCAACTCATGAAATGGTTTTGTGTTCATCGACAAAACTAAGGGGCCTACTTAAGGCCCCTTTCACACTACTTACAATCTTTACAGTTCTTCACTAACCTTCCGCCCCTCTCATAACAGGCAGAGCCGTCAAGGACGGAATTGAATTTTTCACAGGAGTTGTTAACACAACAACTATATTTTAGACCCGATTTGTTTTCCATGATAACCTCCACCGGACGAATGTAGGTGCGAGATGTGTCATTCGATAGTTAAATTGTGTATTCAATTTTGCCGGTCAAGTGCATTTGATAAGAAGCAAGGATTATATGAATACCAGATGGATAGCCAAAAGAGGGCTGAAGTGGGCAGTGGAATGGGGAACTCAACTGTCGGGTTTGGGACTGCTTTACCGTTCAACATCTTATTATAAGACCGGTTGTAGAATTCTGAATTACCATAAGGTTGAAGCGACCCCTTCAAATTCCTATAGTATTTCGGTCAAAGACTTTCGAGATCACATGGCCTATTTAGCGAAGCATGTTTCTTTGGTGCGCCTGGACAATCTTGTCTCTGAGTTAAAAAGCGGAAGCCTCGGTATTGGCCGTTTAGCAGTAACATTCGACGACGGGTATTCGGAGCTGGCAGGTTATGCGGGTGACATTCTTTCCGAATTCAATATTCCTGCCACTATTTTCATCATAACGGGAAAGACGAATGCCCATGATGAGAGAGGAACCTCTCAACATCTTTCATGGTCGGAGATCCGCAGGCTTCACGAGCGCGGATTCGAGATCGGTTCACACACCGTAAACCATGTAAGCTTGAGATCGTTGGGCCAAGAATCTATGAGGCAGGAAATCCTTGAATCAGCCAATAGAATTGCACAGGAAATAGGTCAAATGCCGTCCGGCATTGCCTATCCTTACGGAACCATGCGGGATTTTTCCACGGATGTGGCTCAAATATGTGCTGAAGCAGGTCATCTTTACGGAGCTACTGCCATAAATGGATTGAATCATGCTGGAACGAATCCCTTTGTCCTCAGGCGAACCACTATTTCGGCGGGTGACGGCTTGCGGACCTTGAAACTTATTTTAAAGGGATGCCTCGATGGCTGGGTGCTCATTGATAAATGGGGATACCGGCTTCAGCGACAATATGACGATTAGCGGCAATGCTCTGTACATTGGAGTTGCTCCCGCTCAATACGGGAGCAACATCTCTCACTTATCTTATCGTCGTTCTACCAACATCCGATTGGAATCCAAGCGTCCATCCGGTAAACATTATGAGTCGTCGAATATTTTGATCGACCCATATGTCGGCCCGAGCTATCGCACTTCTCGGGACATAGATTAGATCACCTCTGCTGAGCAAGAAATCTCCGGCGGAAGTCATTCTGGTAAGATCTGTGGTCCTGGCAATAAATTTCCCATCGGGAGCTTTTGATACAACCAGTACTGTTCTGGGTTCCGCGGTTTCCCTGGTTCCACCGGCCAACGCAAGAGCCTGTTGTACCGTAAGTCGACCCTTACTGGAGTAAACACCAGGTCGGGTTACCTCTCCATCGACAAAAACCACCTCTCCGTTGACTTCCTTCAATATTACCGAAACATTCATATTAGGGATGATCTCGGAATATATTTTATTAACGCTTGAGTTCAACTGAGGAACGGTAAGACCTTCCGCCTTCACATTGGCTATTAAGGGCAATTGCAGATTTCCGTCGGGTGCAACCGTGATTACTCTAGCCTGTCCGTAAGGTGCCGTGGTGATCGCTTTCTGCAGTTCGTCAAGTTTTCCGTTAAACTCACGTACGGTTACCGTGATATCGGGGTCTCTCAACATGTCGGAATAAATCTTTTTGAGCATTTTTCGTACATCGTCAGCCGACTGGCCCGCAACGGAAATATCTTCTTTTCGGGGTATGCTGATTTTGCCGTCCGGACGAACCCTGACGGTCCTGTTTAATTCAGGTTGATAATTGAATTCAATATCGACAAGATCCTTAACACCCAGCTTGTAAGTGCCGGGAATTGTATTCGGGACTGTGAGGTACAAGAATTCAAGGACATCACCGGAGGCCAATCTGTACAAGGAAGTTGGAAAATGAGCAGTCACCTTGTTGGCGATCTCCGCGGGAGTTTCATTTACTACAATTCTGTGATGCGGGATCATGCAACCTTGCATGAATGTCATCAGCACACTAAAAGTTACCAATAATCGAGTCCCAGAAGTCTTAAAAGTATATAGGAAATTCATTTGCCTATCCCTTGTCATTCCCGAAGTTCCGCCTAAAAGGCAGCTTCCATGGACACGAAAACTCCATCCCGCTTCATTTCCACAGTTTTTGCTTGTATGTTACCGTTATAAAAGTAGCTCTCGTGTTCGTATCCCAACTTTGCATCGAATGCCATGACACAGGTCGGACGGAGTGTTATGGAACCGCCGAGCATGAGATCAACATAATTCAGGTAGTTCGGGGTCATTCCCCATGTCATGCGAGAGAATCCGCCAATGTTTGTCGGACCAAAGTTCCCGTGTAGTGTAAATGGTAAGTTGGCTTGCAGGTGAGCACCGAGACAGGGAAGAATCTCGTCCAGCGTTATTGTGTCTTCCAACCCTGAAACCGAATCCCTCATCCGAACTTGAAGGTCGACATATCGGAATTCTCCCTGAAAACCGGCAAACCATTTGGGGCCGATGAGCAGGTCCAAGTCATATCCCACGCCGAACATTCCTGTTCTAAGTTGTGATTGCAGCAGTGTGCCGGCTGGATACGTATTAATTCTGGAGACTAGGGTACGATTAGTGGTCGTTTGCCCTTCATAAAATTCCGGTATTCGTCCGAAAAGTCTCAGTACATGATGTTCCAGGGGTCGAACGGACATATTTATCTGGAACGTCTTATTTTCGTTTGTTAAACCTAGATCCGTCTTGAAATCGTTCAGTGTGCCGGGTGTTGCGCAGCACGATTCCTGTTCAAAGCCCATTCGGCCCGCAATCCAACTAAAATAGCCCTGCATTCCAACAGTAGCAAAACCCCCGATGTCCAGGGGTTCCGCATGTGCCGATTTATCCAAAAGCGGCATAGAATGAAAAGAACTCACAATTATTAAGAGTCCCAGGAGAAATCTCTTGGCTGGATTTGGAATTCTCATTCTGATTGTAAATTTGTAATGAAACATTTTCAGGTTTTCTCCCAGATCTACACACGCTCAAATGAAGCCAAGCGGATTACTGAGACAGTGCTAATCATCTGCTGCTCACAAACGTAGTCTTGGAAACTTTATATTCAGTCGAAGCAACTGTGTTCATATCGTTCTCGCCCCAAAAGTTTTCTGCACCTTCCAGGCTATTCGGCAGACTGGAGGACTTCCCGAAAGGAAGCAGTAGGTATGCGGACAGCGAGTCTTTGAACTCCTCAGCCCTGAGCGCCACCGGCTTTTTGGCGATTTTCGGTTTCTCCTGAACTAGATTGAGCCCACTTTTGAGTGGATAATATTTGTCTCCGTTCGATAATTGCATGGAGCAGCGGCTCTTATTCGGTTTGTCTGAAATTACTGCTCTACGATCGCTTTCGGATTTTTTCGCCAAAAGCATTTCACGTCCTGTATGGAGATAATGAATATGCTCCAATAGGCATTCTTTCATCGCGCTCTTCACTCCCTGTAGCTCGAGCTCAATGTCTTTCATTTCTCGACTATGGGGCATAAACTTGACGCTTAAACTTCTCTTCTGAATTTCAAGTTCTGTGATTTTCTGTTGAAAGTTAGCTAAAGATGGAAGCGACGAGAGACGAGATCCGTGAACGAATCCGCTGAAGGCTCCCTTCCTGGAATCAATAAGCTTGAGAGCCAACTCACATTCCCGATGTTCAAAATCAAGCTTCTCAATTTCTTCAATCATTGTTTGTGATGCGGCGGATTGGTCCGAAAGATTCGCCGATACATTTTTGGTTTGTTGCGCTTCTTCGTCCTGATTTTGTCTGAATTCGGCGTATTTCCGAACATAGGTATTCAGGACCTGCTTCAGCATTTCGGGATCATTTCCCGTCAGCTTTAAATGCACCGCTCCCAAACGAGGATTACCGTTCAGGCTTATTTCGAGCTGTTCGGAAACCCATTTCGCGAATTCATAAGATGAGGGAAATTTTTTTAGGAATTCAGAATCTAATTCAGATTCGAGCGCTGCTGTAGCTTCAACATCCCATCGATGAGAAGGTGAAAAACATTCCGGGGATTCGCGATGATCATGAGCTATCGCCATAGCAATACCTGGATTTTTTAGTAGTTCCACCTCTTTTTCTAGGGCGAAATCCATCGGCATCTTGGAATCGGAAACATAGGTCAGCCTGGTCTCGACACTGTAGCGGTCTGAAAACGCCAAGATGGATGCTGCCGTTATGACGAGCAGCAACATGAACGAACAGAGGCATAATTTGGCAACATAGTCATTTCGATCTTGATCAAGTTGAATACGTCGGCTCCGGGACAAGTTTGTGCTTTCCGCAGATTTCTTCGAGCGTTCCCCTCTTAATTGAGACTTCTCCATAAGTGATGCTGCGCAGACTGATTCATCACGACTTCGAGAATCCCGCAGTGGATTATATGAATGGGATATTACCGTCCCATTTTTGTATATTTTGTTCTGCTTCACGCTCTTTTGTCCCATATCTCACTCCAATACGAGTGCCAAATGCGGATGTACTTAATTGCAGAGATCAATGATGTCCCGCGGATGCCATATTCTTTGAGGACCAGCACCAATTGATGAGCCCCAAATACAGCAGCCGGATTCGCGATAAGATCTTAACAGAAATTATTGTGTTATGTCAAATTGTTATTTAGTTTTTTTAAAGTGAATTATTAGCTACATGCGGTATTGATCTTTGGGGTATGTTTATCAACATTTTTCTATTTGTTGACTTTTTGCTCTTCGATAACATAATGATTCCTTAGCCTTTTGACTGCTGGGGGACATAGATGGTCGGTATGATCAGACAGCTTTCAGTTCTCTTTGCCGATGAATTCCATCGCCTGGAACGCGCTTTGTTTCAGAAAGGTGAATCCAGGGGATCTCGAGTTATTCAGTTCACTTCATCCCATCGGTCCGAAGGTGTCACCGCAATAATTCTGGCTTTTGCAGATTACATGGCAAAACTACACGGTCCGCAGGACGTAGTCGTCATCGAAACTAATTTTAGAAACCCAAGCTTTGGCCGCATTTTTTCTATTGCATCTGATCACAGTCTTTCACATCTCCTCAGGAGAGAGGATTCATTGGAAGAAGCTTTAATCGAACCGGCAGATTATGGTTTCTCCGTCATAGTGGCGGGCAGACCTGAAGAAGATAGGAACACACCGAGCATTGAAGCTTCGCTGGAAGGACTTGGCGAAATACTGATGGAATTGCGTAAAAGCTACAAATATATCCTTTTGGATACACCGCCCATAATTCCATTCATCGACGCGGGAATAATATCAAGTTTTACAGATGGAATCGTCATTGTAGTAGAATCGAATTTGACCCGGTCAGAGGTACTGGACGACGCGATAATCCGTGTGCAATCGGGTGGGGCTCCCATACTGGGAATCATACTAAATAAAAGGGAGTTTCAGATACCCAGATGGCTGTATCGACTGTTGTAAGTTCGCCACTCCAATTGCCTATGATCCGACCACTCCGAATTTGCATGCTGACTCATAGTGTCTACGCACGTGATGTGAGGATCAGGCGTTATGCTGAGTACCTATCCGATGAGGGACATTCCGTAGACATTATTTGCATGGCTTCAGAATCAAATGAATTGCAGTCAACTGTTCCAGCAATCCGTGTGTATCCAATCCCAATGAAAAGAAACCGAAAAGAAGGTATAAGACTAGCCATAAATTGGCTTATTTCGTTATTCTACATGTTTCTGTATGTAAGTGCTCTGGATCTGAAAAAGAAATACGATCTGGTTCATGTTCATAATATGCCGGATTTTCTCATTTTTGCCGCACTGATCCCCAAGCTGCGAGGAACTCCGATTTTATTAAATGTACACGATCCAATGCCGGAAATAGCTCAATCAAAATTAGGGTTGTCTCCGGACCATTTTCTTATTCGTGTTCAGAATATTATTGAAAAGGTCTGTGCATGGTTTGCGGATATTATCATCACAGCCTCCCCCGCTTTTAAAACTATTTTGGTGATGCGAGGCGTTCCTGAAAACAAGATTTACGTCATTATGAATGCAGCCGATCCAAGGTTTTTCTCCTTGCCCGGACCGCCAAAACGTGACCGTCGGAACCATAGATCTTTTACCTTACTTTATGTTGGAACCGTTGCGAGAAGATATGGCCTTGAGGTCGCGTTAAAAGCCTTGCCTAAATTAAGAAGGGAAATTCCGGAAATTCGTTTGGAGGTTTACCCCAAGATTCGGAATGAGGGGAAAGCCTTGGACGAATGTATAGAGCTGGCTATTGAACTGGATGTAAACGACATCTTCATTGTCAATGATCCAGCACCTTTGGAGCTCATGCCCACGATAATGAGAGAAGCCGATATTGGTATATATCCGGCGTTCAAAGATTGTCACATGGATATAGCTCTGTCCCTCAAGATACCTGAAATGATCGGGGTCGGATTACCAATAGTAGCCAGTAGACTTTCGGTTTTGGAAGAACTTTACGGTGAGGAGGCAATAGCCTTCGTTGACCCAGGCAGCGTTGATTCCTTCGCTGACAAAATTATGGAATTGTATCGGAACCCAGATGCGCTTAACAGCTTGTCGAAACATGCCGTGGCAAAATCGCAAGTACTCACATGGGATTCACAATACTCTATTTATTTAGGTATTTTACGAAAAATATTTGGACGCCCCGTGTCCAGAGCTGATGCGGTGCAACCATGAGAGTAATGCACCTCTTGCACAGGTCGGTTCCGGGTACACATGGATACGCAATAAGAAGCAGGGAGATCGTCGTACACCAACTGGCGAAAGGACTTGAGCCCATTGTAGTTACTTCACCATCTCAGGCTCCTTTAGGTGAATTAGATTCTGAAGGGAGTGAATATATCGACGGCATTCGTTACTTTAGAACAGGATCTCATTTTCTGCCGTCAACTGCGGAAGTTTATGATCCCAGTGTATTGAGATCCGCGCTTAGGGTCCTTCAAAATACCCAACTCTTTACTACTGCGCTCCGAGTTGCCAAAAAGTATAAACCAGACGTGATTCACGCTCATTCGCCATTCACCTGTGGAATAATCTCTGATCTTGTCGGCCGAATTCAAGGAATTCCATCGTTTTATGAAGTTCGGGGCATATGGGAAGACTCTCATACGAGCAGGCATGGTTTGTCGCCCAAAGCTGTTAGATACCGTGCCGTTCGCGAGTTGGAGAATCTTGCTCTAAAAGGCTCGGACTATACATTTGTCATTTGCGAAGCACTCAAGGAAGAAGTAATTTCAAGGGGATTGCCGCCCGAGAGAATCAGCATTGTTCCCAATGGGGTTGATGTTGAGACATTTGTTCCAGGACCTGCTCCTTCTGAATTACGCAACCGTTGGGGATTGAGTAATAAACTCGTGATTGGTTACATAGGCTCTTTCTTTCATTATGAAGGTCTAGACTTACTTGTCAGAGCCATGGCCTTAATCTCACCCCAATACCCCAATTGCAAGCTGCTGTTGGTGGGAGGCGGTGAACTCTCTCCCATGCTAAATGATTTGTCTCAGGAACTTGGTATTCAAGACCAGGTTATTTTCACGGGAAAAGTTCCACATAAGGAGATCACCGGTTACTACAAATTGTGCGACATAATGGTTCTTCCGAGAAGGGACACCCGAGAAACAAGGTTGGTCACTCCGTTAAAACCACTTGAAATCATGGCAATGGCCCGCCCCCTTATTGCCGCTGATATTGGCGGTCATAGAGAAATAGTTGTGGAAGGCACCAACGGTCTTCTCTTCAAAGCGGAAGACGTAAGTGATCTTGCTCTTTCTTGCTCTAAATTGTTGGATAATCCCGAATATCGCTCGGAATTGGGTTTACGCGGTCGAGATTGGGTAATAGAAAACAGAGATTGGAGCGTTCTGATCACCAAGTATGTTGATGCCTATGAATTACTTAAAAAAGAGCATTTTTCATAGTGCGGTCTATCCCTTCCGTTAATCACCCCTTCGTCAACTTGAATTATTTTTCTCAGCTGAGTGTCTAAAGATTCAATCAAATTGAATTAATTAATAAATTAGTAATTACGAGGCTTTGGAATTGATCAACAACGACAATAAGGACTCGGGCAATCCGGCCATTCTCCATGAGGGACGCAGTTATTATAAAAAAAGTAGGGCAAATAGGGCATCTCTCCTGATTGATGCGGAGAACTATTTTGCGGCTTTCGTAAGAGCCTTAGAGCAAGCGAAACACACGATCTATATTGCAGGTTGGGACATCGACAGCAGAATATCTCTGTTGCGCGGAGATGATTTTCAAACTGAGTCGAGCCGATTGGGTCCGTTTTTGGATCGTTTAGCCCGAAGCAAGAAGGATCTTCATATCTTCATCTTGGATTGGGATTTTTCAATGGTGTTCATGCTTGAACGTGAGCCTTTTCCCGTGTTCAAGCTTGACTGGAGAACGCACAAACGAATCAGATTTGTGATGGACGGAGAACATCCTGTCGGCGGATCGCACCATCAAAAGATTGTGGTAGTAGATGATTCGATGGCGTTCTGCGGTGGTTTAGATTTGGCAAAATTCCGGTGGGATACATCCGAACATAGGATAGACGATAGTCGTCGACATGACAGTGGGCAGGATTATTTACCATTCCATGATGTGCAAATGGTCTTCGATGGAAAAGCTGCACATGTGCTCGGGGATCTTTTCCGAAGACGGTGGCTTAACGCGACAGGAGAAAATCTTCCCTTACCTCCAAGGCGAACGGATCTGCACTGGCCGGTTGAATCCGAACCGGATCTTTCGAATGTGGATATCTCTGTAGCAAGGACTGAACCGGCGTACAAGAACAATCCCGAGGTAGTTGAAATACTTAACCTCTATACTGATGCAATAGGGGCTGCGCAAAAATTCATCTACATTGAAAATCAATACTTTACATCAGCAGCTCTCGCTGATGTTTTATCTAAGCGCCTGATTGAGCCGAACGGACCCGAGGTGGTTCTGGTTTTACCGCACAAAAGCGCCGGTTGGCTTGAAGAAAGCATTATGGATACGAGGCGCGCTCTGACAATACGTCGTTTGATTGAATCGGATCGTTACAACAGATTTCGAGTTTACTATCCCGTGGTTCCCGGAATGGAAGACGGCGACATGATCGTTCACTCGAAAGTATTGATCGTCGATGATCGCCTCTTCAAGGTGGGGTCCTCGAACTGCTCTAATAGGTCACTCGGAGTAGATACGGAATGTGATGTAGCAATAGAATCGGAAGGTAATTCCGTTGTGGCCGCAAAAATAGAGGAATTCCGAAACCGTTTACTAGGTGAGCATCTCGGTGTGAGCCCCTCGCGGATTGCCACACGAATGCAGATGACAAATTCAATGATTCAAACCATTGAAGATTTCCGTGGGACCGAACGGTCTTTAAAACCACTCTTGGTTGAATCCACACCGGTGTTGGAAACGCTGTCACCCGGCTTCGGTATTATTGATCCTGAGAAACCTATGGATTCAGAACAGCTATTGGAAATGTTTCTCCCTGAAGATACTCGTAAAGAGTCGGGAGGAGGACGGATAAAATTTGGATTGCTTGTCTTTGGTGCCCTGGTACTCGCCATCTTATGGAAATACGGCCCATTGGGTGAATGGATAACTATGGATAAGCTCGCCGCATGGGGAAGTCTCATCCGCGATCATCCTATGGCACCGATTCTTGCAGTCGGAAGCTACATCTTAGGCGGACTTGTTATGATGCCGCTGACTATCTTAGTTGCAGCAACGGGGCTGATATTTCCCCCAATGATCAGCTTAATCGTGGGCTTCACTGGAGCGTTGGCAAGTGCAGCAGTTAATTATTTTATCGGCATGAAAATAGGAAGAGAAACACTAAGAAAACTTGCCGGCGGAAAACTTAACAAAATCAGCAAGAAATTAGCGAAGCAAGGCTTAGTAGCAGTAATATCAATTCGTATGTTGCCGGTTGCTCCGTTTCAAGTCGTTAACTTGGTCATGGGGGCCAGTCATATTCGATTTAAGGATTTCTTGTTGGGAACTTTGATTGGACTTGCCCCAGGAATAGTCGGAATTTCTTTTTTCGCTGATAGTGTTTACCACTCATTCAAGAATCCCAGTGTGAAGAGCGTCCTTATAACTGTTGCCATAGTAGCGACATTGATAAGTTTAAGCTTTTTAATTCAACGTTTCTTAGGAAATGGCGACAAGACGGCAGGCAAAGTAGCTCGCCGGGTAGAAGCTGCCCAGCATTGACATTGGAGGTCTCCGCTCCAATGGACAATGAAAGCGCATATACCTTTGCGGTCGCAAGCTATAACGTCCACCAATGGATAGGGATGGACGGTTCACTGAATCTGGAACGAGTTATTCAGGTCATACAAGAACTCGATGCTCAGATAATCGGTCTCCAGGAAACCAATTTTCCTTGTGATGAATGTGAAGGAATTTCTGCTTTACAACTTGCGGAAAAACTTGGGATGAGTGTCGTTAATGGGCCGACGCTGACCCGAAAAAAGGGCTACTTCGGAAATATACTTCTTACCAAATTTCGAATTTTATCTCAGAGCAACTTTGATATAAGCGTTTCCGGACGTGAACCAAGGGGGGTTTTGGACGTTACGCTTGAAATCGAGCATCGTCCCGTAAGGGTCATTGTCACACACCTTGGATTACATCCCTTTGAGCGAAGACTTCAAATTTCTGAAATTCTTAGCAGGATTTCAGACCGGAGTTTTGATCTTACACTTGTAATGGGGGATTTTAATTTTTGGGTTCCCATCAGTCTATCCGTGGCGAAGATGTGGATGAAATTTGGGTATTGTCCAACCCCTTGTACATATCCCTCAAATATCCCGGTCATCCCTTTGGACCGCATTTGGGTGTCTCCCCGCTCAGCCCTCAAAATGGTGGCGGCTCATAAAACACCTCTCTCACGCATAGCTTCCGATCATCTCCCTTTAAAGGCATTGATTCAATTGAATGGAAAGCATGGCTAAAGAACAAAAAATCAGTGATAACTGCTGGATGTCTTTACCGGAACTCTTACGGGTATAAGCCCCAATTTCTCGGACGCAGAAAGCAAACCGACTCTGAATGCAATCACGGCCAAGAAAAACTTGATCTGACTAAATAATGTATTGTTCATCACAGTCTCCATATTATTTTCTATTATTCTGATGCCCTAAGAATTGATAAGATTCAGATATATTGGTCAATCGTTCTAAGTTGATGTTCCCCGGCCTTCATGAAACCTTGGAAATTAAACAGTGTCCTAATCAGATAATTAAGCTCAGATTGTAAGTCCAATTGATCTGAAATCGAATTCCCTGAAATTACTAAGAGGTTAGCATGTCTCTCTCGGTTCGACCTGAACATCTCAAAAGATACAAAGATATAGCGTGGCTCTTGATGAAATACGGGAGAGGCGACGTAATAGCCTATCCCGGTGGAGGCTTGAATGAAAAACAATTTGAAGATTTGGATGACGAAAAATTTGCTCCTAAGGCAGAGGCATTAGCCGATGATCTTGAAAAAATGGGTCCGACTTTCGTAAAGTTGGGACAATTGCTTTCCACGAGACCGGACATTCTCCCCAACCCATATCTGAAAGCTTTGTCACGGCTACAAGACAGAGTTGAACCGGTTCCTTTCGAAGAAATTGAACAAATTGTGGTCTCAGAATTGGGGGTAAAAATATCACGCGCCTTTGCCTTCTTCGACAAAACACCAATGGCTTCTGCTTCTCTGGGTCAAGTTCATAAGGCACAATTGAGAGATGGCAGACTTGTGGCGGTAAAAGTCCAGAGACCTCACATTCGGGATCAGGTAGCCAAAGATATTGAGTCTCTAATGGAAGTGGCGGAATTTCTTGATCAGCATACGGAACTTGGAGTCCGTTATGAACTGACGAAAATGCTGGAAGAATTCCGGAAAAGTTTTATCCGAGAATTCGATTACAGGCTTGAAGCTCGAAATCTGAAAACATTACACAATAACTTACGCGAATTTGACAGGATTGTAGTTCCGCTTCCCATCAATGATTACACAACGGAAAAAGTTTTGACTATGGATTACGTAGACGGCCGAAAGTTTACTTCCCTTAGTCCTATGGCAAAACTCGAAATTAAAGGTCCAGAGCTGGCCGATCAATTATTTCAGGCGTACTTGAAGCAGGTACTTGTGGACGGTTTCTTCCATGCAGACCCGCATCCCGGTAACCTTTTCCTCACGAGTGACGGCAAGATAGCCTTATTGGACTTAGGTATGACAGGTCTCATCAGATCAGGCCTTCAGGACAAGCTTTTGCAATTGCTGCATGCCGTAAGTGAATCACGGGCTGAAG
The DNA here is from genome assembly GCA_964613745.1 of uncultured Syntrophaceae bacterium. Lineage (GTDB taxonomy): Bacteria > Desulfobacterota > Desulfomonilia > Desulfomonilales > Desulfomonilaceae > CAZTJA01. Next base: position 86,372 of record CAZTJA010000001.1, on the reverse strand, counting down.
ATTCAGCCACGATTGCCATAAAAATAGGAGAGGCTCGTGACGACTTTGATGAGAGTTGTTTTCGAGGGCAAATAGTCGATCTAATCAGCAGAAATGACGGCTTAAAGGCAGGTCAAATCGAAGTCGGTACAATTCTTCTCGAATTCACCAAAGTCTCCGGTAATTGTGGGCTCAGACTGCCTCATGAATTGACAATGTTGGCAAAGACGCTCTTAAACCTCGATCAAGTGGGAACGGCATTGCATCCAGAATTCGATCCGAATGCCGCAATCAGAAAACATGCTATGAAACTGGTGCAGCAGAGAGTATGGAAAAGTTTTTCAGTTGGTAGTCTCCTGGGAGGGGTTATTGAAATAAAAGACATTATTGAACAGCTTCCCTCTAAATTGGCGGCTATTTTAGACACTATTTCGAAAAACCAGCTCAGGGTTAAAGTGGATGCCTTAGATGAACGTTTGCTGATGGCCGGCCTACAGAAAATTGCAAACCGAATAACTTTGGGCCTCATTTTGGCCGCTCTTATCGTGGGTGCTTCACGACTCATGTCCATCCCTACGGAATTTCAGATTTTGGGGTACCCCGGTCTTGCGATCATTTTTTTCCTAGCCGCTGCCGGAGGTGGAATAGCCCTGATCTTGGAAATTCTGTTTTATGATGAACCGTCAAAGCGGTAGCAGCTCCAAGTTGTCCTTGCTAGAGTGACTTGAACGATCTTGTGTGCCCATAAAATTCTGGATACCCTGTGTTTCAAATTAGCGTGGTCCAAAAGCTCCTAATTACCTTTACTGTAGATAATTAAGTTTCTATACTACTGAAATTATGTATCGCAGTATGCTTGAAGTCAGATCGGTTGCTGAATGCTGAATTCGGATAATATCTCTAAGTTTATCATCTTTTCGTTGGCAATATTGATCACTTCTCTGATCGGTTACTGGTATGTGCTCTCTTTCTCTATGGGAATTAGAATAATTTTGCTGGTGCACGGACTTGTAGTCCTCTTCTTTTTTTTCGCCGTGTTTTTGAAAGATATTAAGGCATTCCTTACTTTTCTGATGCTGTTCACCATTCCTATGTCAATTGACTATAACATTGTCCAACAGCCCGTTAAATTCCTCTATCCTCCTTTTGTGGAAGGAATTCTTGTAAATATCATCGATCTAATCCTTCTCGTCCTGTTTTTGTTTTGGTTATTCAAGGTTTCCGTATCGAAGAAAGCCGATATGACATTTGGATATCCAATAGGCATAATCATGCTTCTGCTTATCGTGTATACGCTCATAGCGGGTTGGTTTAAGGCTCGGAATTACGTTTACGTCTATTATGAAGCAATCGCAATGGCTCAGGGATTGGTGCTCTTTTTTTACCTCATAAACAACACTGAAACTGTCCGGGATATCAAAATCATCATTAATGCGATGTTGGCTGGGGCGATTGCCAACTCGATTTGGATGATACTCCAATTCCTGTCGGGGTTGAACTACACCATTAAGGGAAAACTCATTCCGGTCCGGGATGACGACGTAGGTTTCCGGGCTATGGGTCTGGCGGGAGGAGACGTTGTTGCAGTCGAGATGGTTGGTTTTATCATCCCCATCATGCTCGCGTACATGTTGCGGACCCGAAATGTAGGTCTGAAAATAGCTTTAGGTCTCGCAACCCTCTTGGGATTTGCCGCCATAATATTCGCCAAGAACCGATCCGGAGGACTGGCCGTAATAGTGGGTGTTCTTGCTGTTTTATATTTTTCGGGGCTACGTGGCTGGGCATCAAAAGCAGCCATCTTAAAAATAGTGGTGGTGGGTACGCTGGTCATGCTCCTATTAAGCCCATTCATATACTCACGATTTCAAAAGGGAGCCGGCAGCTTCGAAGATGTGCGTACGCCTCTTATGCAGACGGCTTTTCAGATGTGGAAAAACAACTGGCTGTTAGGAGTAGGAGCGAGCAACTACTTGTTCAACATCAACGACTACTTGCCCGTGCGCTTGCGTCACACGTGGTTTGCACCCGTTCACAATGAATATCTTCTTTTTTTGGCTGAAAGAGGGGTAATCGGGACAGCTTTGCACTATTCCATTCTAATAATTGCTGCAATCAAACTCCTTCGTACCAGTCGATCCGAAAATGAATGGATCTCAACGTTTTCTGTCGGCCTGCTAGGCGGATTGGCAGGTTCACTTCCGTTCCGAATGTTCCACTGGTACCACCAACCTCCATTCTTTACCCTCTATTGCGTACTGCTCGCTTTAGCCGTCATCTTCGAACGCCTGGATTCTCGCGAGAGCCTGTCCAACGCCGCGATTGCTGTACGGTCAAAGCCTGCCTTCAGTCACCGGAAGGAGATTGGTGTTGCAGTCTAAAGTTTTGCTTCCAATAATAATATTGCTCTATTTAATAATGGGTTTCGACTATGGGTTTGGTCGGACACTCCACGTTAATGTGAAAAATGGCTCCGATACAAATTCCGGAAGCGAGGCATCTCCTTTTAAGACGGTAGGTCATGCAGCAAATACCGCTCAACCTGGAGATACGGTTTTAATTCATGAAGGTGTTTACCATGAGCAGATCCTGGGCGGCAATTCCGGTACAGAGCAGGCGCCGATAATATTCCAGGGAATAAACAGGACTGGAGTAGTCTTCCAAGGTAGCGTGCATGTGAGCGATTGGGAAAAATCAGGGCCTTACTGGGTAAAACGAGGACTCAATCCTATCACTCCGGACAACGCTTTTGTAATGATTGATCAGAAAGTCTTACTGAAAAGAGCCTCTTCGCCGTATGGACTTAAACCGGGCAGTTTTTTTCTCGATCAATACGGAACATACACCATCAAACTGGCGGACCATGAGAATCCCAACACAGATCGTCGTGTTGAGGTGTACGAGCTGGATATCGCATTCAATTCGGGGGCTCGCTGGGGCGGAACGGCAAAAAAACACATTGTACTCCGCAATTTTACACTGGAAAAGTACGGAGGACATGCTATAGCCACGGATGAAGGTCATCCTTCCGATAACTCTCACTGGGAGCTGGATAAACTAATACTCCGATATAATAATAATGAAGCGGTTTTCCACTGCCTGGATGATTGGTATGTTCACGATAATACGTTTATTCGCAACAGAGGCCATGGATGCCAAATAGATGGGGCGAGAGTCAAATTCCATAACAATTTTAGCGCATTTAACGAATGGTTCGGACCATACGTGGACGGCGGATGCGGAGTATTGCTTGGTCCGAATGAAACGGCAAACAGTTGTTTGGTGCAGGACAATATATTTGCACATAACGGAGATGTAGAAGGGTACGGATGCGCCGTATTCCTCGAAGCAAGAGCCCACTCGAATCACATTCATCGAAATCTGATGTATGCGAATACACCTGATGGAGTAGGTATTTACGGATCATCTTACAATGTTGTAACGGAAAACATCATTGTAGATTCCGGATATAGAACAAAATGGCCGAATTCAGGTGCGATTTTAATAGACCGCGGTCCTGTGGATGCACCTGCCGTAGCCGTGAGAAACTTGATTGCAAACAACACCATTTGGGGTTGCCCTTCCCCAATTGCCATAATAAATCCACATTTGATTTCCTTCTATGAACTGAATATTTTTGCCAATAATTTTTTTGGGAAATGCAAAAAACTCTTACCCATGCCTGAGGAGCCTACGATATTATTACGAAGTAATTGGTTTTTTGAGTGCCCGGAATCAGATTCCAACAAGAACTATTCTCTTCGTGAATTTCTTGATACCCTTCGAGGAAAGAGCAGAGATACTGATCTAAACAGAATGTCAGAAGATTCCTTAATGTATGGAGATCCGCGTTTTATAAGCCCGGAGAAATTGGATTTTGGTCTACAACCCGATTCCCCACTCATAGGAGCCGGAGAAAGCCTAAATCATCTAAAACCAGGCTCAATAAAGGACCGAACAGAAAGTTTACGGCATAAGATCGATATAGGAGCAATTCAGAGCAAATGATGAAAAGACGGCCCTAGATTTTTAATACCTGATCAGGAAGAATATAATGGATCCTCAAGTTAGAATGAATGGCGATGCGGGCCGAAACGGTCGCATTTTCTCGGTTCGAGATATTTTAAGTATTCTTTTTCGCAGAATTTACGTTTTAAAATTTCTCATGATTATTTTGCCTCTGGCGGTTTTCGTATCTTCTCTGCTCGTCACACCTATTTATAGAACCTCCGCGAAAATTATGATTCAAGCAAAAAAAGAGAATGCTACATTACTGCAAACCCCTAGAGATCCGGGTTTTTCTTCCTACGTTAATCTCAATGTTGACGAAATCGATCTCAATAGTGAAATGGAATTGCTCCAAAGCATGGACCTTTGGGTTCAGGTGGTGAACAAGCTGGGGCTCCAAAAACAAGTAGAAGCTAAACAGAGCGCTATTAAGGAGAGTGTTAAAGGCCTGGTTCATTCCGTTAGGAATGCTGTTGGACTCCCCAAAAAAGAATTTAGAGGCGACTCCGAAGAATCAATAGCGACACGAGACACGGCACAAGCATTATTGCGGAATTTTAAGGTAGTTCCGGTTCAAAAATCCAAAATTTTGGATCTCACTTTCGATTATTCCGACCCTGAAATGGTAAAAAAAATCTTATCGACGCTGTTGGACCTCTATATTCCTTATCACATAGAGGCTAATGCAGTTCATGGCGCTGAAATCTTTTTCTCCGGTCAGGGTGAGATGTATTCAAAAAAACTCGAAGAAGCGGAACTTGAATTGGCAGCCTTTAAAAAGAAATGGGGTATCAGTTCACCTGAAAAACAAAAAGGTGAACTCATTGGTTCCATAAAACAGATAGAGGATCTTCTCATCGAAGCCAATTCCAACTTGAGTCAGTACGAATACATGTTGAATTCCACAAAGAAGGGAATAGTGCCAAGCGGTCAACTGGCGGCTTCGGCTACGAGGGGCAATGAAAATACTGTGATCAATGTTATAGCGACTCAGTTGATAAGGGCTGAACAAAAACGACTGCAATCCTCGGAAGTCTTTGGTGAAAACAGTAGAGATTATCGAGCCGCCATCGACTTGGTCACGGATTTAAGTTCAAAACTACAGAATGCCATTCAGAATGAAATTGACGTAATCAAGACTAAGAAAATCAGCTTAGAGCAAAGCCTGACGGACAAAAAGAACGAGCTGCAAATACTTGAAGAAAAGAGCGAGGAAGCAAAGACTCTACAATTAAGAGCCCTTATCGCCAAAGAACGCTACCTGCAATACGTGAGCAAAGAAGAGGAAGCGCGGCTCGAGAACTTGAAAGTCGGAAACCGATTGGTAAATGTAAACATAGTTGCAAGACCGTTTGTGCCAACTAGTCCCATTTTTCCGCAAATCGGCCTATTTACTTTGGCTGCTTTTCTCATCTCAATTCCTTTAGGCATAGGAATAATCTTGATGATTAACATGTTTGATCATACCTTCAACCATCCTCGGGATATAGAGCAGCACACGGGCTATAAAGTACTCGCTACCGTCAACTTGTTGAAGAAAGGATCGTATCAGAGTTAAGGGCTTTTTGAAAATGACCAGTATATATGCCCGGATATTATGATATTGCAGGTCTTAGAGAACTGATACCCATGTCAAAAACTACGAAGATATATTTTCCTTTTGTTTTGATTGGTTTACTGCTTTTTTTAAACTTGACTGCTTCGGCGGATCCGTTAGGCAAGAGCGATGGCGGTCCCATTGAGGAAATGTCGGAAAACAAGATTTTAATTCACGGAGATTATGGTTCGTATCTACTCGAGATAATTGGGATATGTTCTTGGTGTGAGATCGGAGTGGATGTCAACATCAACTTTGAAAGAATGTCGAGAGCCAGCATACAGCCAAAGTTGGGAACAAAATTGGTCCGACCCGTGAAAGTGTTCGTAGTCGAACAACAACGCTGATTAATCAGTCTCTCCACCGACAATTGACTTTAAGCTATCCAGGATTTTTTGCACCTCACTTCTAACCACGGCCAGCGTGGTATCATTGCCGAATATCGTGATTATTATGCATTCAGGCCCTACGCCCGCAAAATGAATGTTTTCATCTCTCCCCTTTCTAAAGCAAATCGTAAATTCCAATTCTCCTAGGAGATTCGCTATCGCATTAGTAGATCCGTAATCAGCAGCGGATAGGGCGGCCAATGCAGGCAGCTTCCTATCATCCAGTATTCCCTGAGAGCTGATCAGTTGACCGGATCGATCAGTCAGCAAAACGGTATGAGCACCGCTTTTCTTCAAAACAGCGGCCAGACTCTCATCGATTGCATCTAGATGCTTCTCGGTCAAGATTATATCGGCCATTCAATACCGCCCGTTGTTTCTTTTTTTGAACTAATCGAAGCAATCCGAGCATTAATCCGGGTGATCCCCCGAGGATCAATTCCGGTATTCTCCGTGTTGGATTCTCTAAAAAAAATGATGTTAGATGCCAAATGCGCAGAAACCAATATTAACTAATTAAATCACATTGCTCAGAAAAAGTCGCATTATTTCGCAAGTTCAACGATTAGCTTGACCGGAGTATCATGTATGGATTTTTCAAAGCTATTATTCGAGTGCATAAAGTCTAATTCGTCTTTCAAGAGGGTCTACTGAAAGGAAATGCTCCGGCACTCACAAAAAAAAACGGAGAGTAAAATGACTCTCCGTTTGATGAATATTCAATCCCGGAATTTAGAAATCTACGCTAAGCAAGAAATCCATTCCGAAAACTGCGTCTATCGTTCTATTGGGATTTGTGCCCCACAGGTTTCCTGGACCAGGTGCAGTCCATCCCGGATTTGCGCGATCGATTGCGGCATAGTTGAACCAGCGTCCCGGCTGCCAATAGCCAAACGCCGCCTTTACGGTGTAGCCTTCCAGTAGCTGCCAATCGAAACCGCCATCAACCTCCCAACCCAAATTCGTATCTGGAATGGACGGGGCGGATGCGGCTCCAAATACTCCGCTCGGCTGCGCATTATACGAAATGTTTCCGTTTGCCAACGTCAAGTATCCCCATGGATACGTTTTAGATTGGCGATCAGCCCAGAAAAAACTGCCATATACGTTCAGGTTAGCCGCAACCGCGTAGTCCATCCTACCGGCATAAACGATGGCGTCCGTGATGTAACCGTTATCGCTGCCAATTCCATTCACTGCGGTGTAGGAATTGTTGCCGCCGCCATAGTTCCATGCCAACAAGATGCTGTACGGTCTGAATACGCTGAAATTGCTGATTTGAGTCAGCGCTCGGGTATCGGCACTCCTGTCAATGTACTCCCCGGCTCGTCGATCGATTCCTGGAATGTAGGCACCGAGGAAAGTCAATTTTCCGGGTCCGCACAATACACCGAACTCCGTCATGTATCGCCAGTGTTCAATGTAATCCGGTGCATACCGTGACCTTGTTCCAATCTGGTTACCGAGAGCATCGACTATCGGATCACCAGGCGTACCAATTTGAGATTTTTGTCTACGGAACGTCGCGTCCACGTAAGCCGCTTCAGCATTAAAGAAGAAGCGTCCATTGTTATATTTGATGAAAGCGGTGCCGTCCATGATTTGTACATCGGTCGGTGCAAAACCGATTCTTTGCTGTGTGGTAGGCATTGCTTCGGGACCCCAGTGCCATTTGACAAATTCAGAAAGGACCCCTACGGAAACCGGACCTGAATCATAGGTAACAAATCCGGCGACATGGACCTGTCTGGCGTTGTTCTTGTCGGCTAATTGCGGGTAAATAAGCGGAGAACCGTTCGTTCCGGTACTTGATGCTCTCCAGGGAAACCATGCTCCACCTATTCGCAAAGGCCCGTACGGAGCTACGAGCAACAGTGCTTCATAGGAGGTATTATCTGAACCATCAAGCAACAATCCCGTCCCGAAAGCAAACGGTCGCTTGCCGTAAACCAACTGACCCCAGGGCATCTGAGCCGTTACCCACAGAGTATTCCAATAACCGGGAGAAAATGAACTCTGAACACCTTCTATAGTGCTGTTGAAATATTCAGGAGCGTTAAACTGGCCCACTCCAAATGAGGGAAAACTAAGAGTTCCAATAGGCGGATTAGGAATCTGGGGAAAGGTAGCCCATGATCCGATGTAATAGGTTCCTCGTATTCTTAAAGCTTCATGCAATCTGATCTCAGGGTTGATGGACATGTACATCGTAGAAGCAGATGCATCCGCTCCGGTAGATATCCTCTGAAACATGATTTCGTTGCCGAGCCATCCATTGAGATTGGCTGCATCTCCGAGTCCGGCATTGTCAATGTTGAATTTTCCGAAAAATCCTTTGTCGCCCATTTGGGAGTACAATTTGTATTCCCAGGACATATTCCCCGTCATATCGAATTCCCACGCGTGAACGGGAATAGCGATAAACGTGAGTAAAACTGCGAGAATTAAGAATCTACGCATACAGGTAACCTCCTATTCCATGGCCAATGGCCAACATAAACGAACGAAGTAAGCCGAATTCCTCAAATCTGAACGGATCGGCAGATCAACTGAGTTGATGGATTTTGGAGATGCTACCCTGCGAGAAGAAAGGTGTCAAGACAAATATGGGGGTTTTATCAGGAATTCCAGTTGTTTACAATTTTGTAAGAACAGGACCAAGATACCGGTGCGGTTGACAAGAGAATGTGATTAGTGCAGTTAAAAAAAGCCTCTTCTCAAATAACCCTTGAGACAAATTCCTACCCGTGAGTAGGAATCATGCATTCTCTACTCCTACTTCTTCCAGTGAAACTTGATCACCGAAATTTTCTTGAAGTATTCTGTTCAATTCATCCAGCTCCTCACGCGTTTCTAACTCAACGACCAATTTTCCATCGTCGTAACACTTGAGGAATCCATACCGGCTGAATACTTCAACGGCCTTCCTCGGATTAATCGTGATCCAGCCTTTCATACGGAGTAGCAGTTCTTGTCCTGTTAATTCACGTTCAATAACAAGGTCTATGTTTCTGTTTTTTCCGGCCCATCCGAGAACGGCAGGTTTCACGAGTTTGGGGCAAACGGGATCGTGCATGGCCGCACATCTAAACCAAATATAGGCTCTCACCATATTTTCCTCTCGATCTTCAGCGAACATATATTCGCTGCAAGTTTCGCCGGTGCTCCTTGCGGATAAATTCCGGTAATCACGGTAATGTTCAATCAAAAAATGAAAAACACTTTCAAAACGCCAGGAATTATGCTATAGAAGACCACATTAAGTCTTTAATAAGACGAACCAAAAGTCCCTTCACACATTCTTGATTTTCACACACATAAGGTAGAAGTATGATTTTAAGACGAGTCTTTCTCGGAATTGCGTTACTACTTTCTTTGTCCTTGCTGGCGATCCCAGCGTCGGCGGAACCGAAGAGTGCGAAAACCAAGGGCAACGTTAAGCAGGTAACCAAAAAAGCCCAGAAAAAACAAATTAAAAAAAATAATGCTATCAAACCTCCCGCAAAGGGTATTCAGGCCAAAGCCGTATTTTGTGTAAGTCTTCCGGATTGCAATACTATAATTTCTCGAAATCCTGACCAGCAGCTTCCAGTTGCAAGCCTCACCAAATTGATTACCGCTATGGTCGTGTTGGATACAATTCCTCTTAGTAAGAAGGTTACTGTTCCGGATTACATTAAGACTGTTCCGAAAACCGTGGTCGGATTGAAACCGGGGGATGTCCTTTCCGTTAATGATCTTCTGCATGGTCTATTAATTGGATCCGCAAACGACTGCGCAGAAACGCTCGCTGATTCATACCCAGGCGGCAGACAAAAGTTTATAGCCGCAATGAACCAGAAGGCTAAACAAATGGGTTTGACGAAGACCCGTTTTTACACGCCGAGCGGTCTGGACAGAAAAAACCCTGATGGAAAAGATGAGGACGATGTTGACAGCAATGTGTCCACGGCCAGAGAAATAGCCTATATCGCCGGAACGGCATTTTCCGAAGACATCATTCGTACAATATGCCTCAAGAAAGGTTATACGTTAGCAAGTGCCGTGGAACCTTCCGGTTACACAGTGAGGACTACCAACAAGCTCTTAAGAGACAATCTACCGCTTGCCGGAGGAAAGACCGGATATACTTCAAGAGCCGGACATTGTCTTGCAACTGAGTTTACGCCGGGAAAACAGAATTTTCTCATCGTAGTTTTGGGAAGCCCTGATCACTTCAGAGACACACGGCTCGCGTATTTAAAAGCCCTGAAAGAATCATCCCGAGCTAAGGCATCACCGAATCATGTTCCCAAGAGACTTGCCAAAGAATAATCGATGCGATCTGTGCTAATTAAACAAAGGCAGCTTCGGCTGCCTTTTTTATTTTTGGGACGGATCGAACCATTTAGCACTTTTCAATCGTATTCCCAACTCACTACAAAGCCGATTTCTATTCTTCAGGGGGAGGCTGATCAGGTCCAAAGCCTTTAGGCAATTCGAACAAAAAGTTGACCCATTCTCCAGGACGTGTTTCCGCCCAGACTCTACCACCATGAGCTTCGATTATACGTTTAATGTTGTAAAGACCGAGTCCGGTACCCCTTTTGTCACGTGTTGATTCATCCAATACACGGTAAAATTTCTCGAATATCTTCTCGATTTGCTCGGCTGGAATTCCAGGTCCTTCGTTCCAGACATTGAAAATGTAGCTGTCATCGCGTTCCCGTACGCCGTACGCGACCTTGCGATCCGGGTAGCGATACTTTAAAGCATTTCCAAAAAGATTTCGGTACACGATCTCCAGGAGTGCGGGATCGCCATACAACTGAATAGCTCCTACTCCACCCATACTCGCGTCATAACTGTGGAAAGAATCTGGATATCGCTCTTTCAAACCGATCATGGCAGGTAAAATTACTTCTTTGTAGAAATTCCGGATTAATTTTTTCCGGACTTGAAATTCTCCGTGCTCAAGCTCCGCCATGACTAAAAAGTCCTTGCTCATGGCTTCAAGAAACTTTGAATGGTGATAAACAATTTTGAGCTGATCTCGACGAACTTCATCGGTTTCACTTTGAAGCAATCGGCGCAAAAAACCACTCATGACAATGAGTGAATTCTTTGTCTCGTGATTGATGAAATGTATGGCCTCTCTGAAATTTTGATTGAGGCGCTCAAGTTCCCTGCGAGTTTGGTTCTCGACGGCGATATCTTTGCTCACTCCTACGGTTCCGAGAATTCTGCCCTCTTCATCTTTCAATAGGGATAACGTGAGAGATATCTCCTTATTCCGGCCCTCCTTGGATTTGAGAACAGTGGGATGATTTCTAATGCTGCCGGCTATCACGACCTCTTCCATGAGACGATCACGTTCTTCTGCATTGACCCATATTTCTGATATTTTTCGTCCTTGAACTTCCTCGGTAGTGTAACCCAGCATTTTTTCGGCACCGGCATTAAACTCGACGATTCTGGAATCTAGGTCCGTAGTGATTATCATGTCATCGGAACAACGCAGAATCCCTTCCAGATAAGTTGTTTCTTTTGCAAGGGCTTCCGTTCTACTCCACATTTCTTTGGCGAGGTTCGCGGCAAGTTTTTTGTATTTTTCTTCCGATTGCTGAACTTTGGCCCAGAGATCCGTAATTTCAACCTGTCTGCCGATCAGGTCTGCGGATTCTTCAAGGAAATATTTTTCTTCCGGTTTGACTCGGTGATCATCTTTCCACTTTGCGAAAAGTTGCCCTCTTACCTTGCCTTCCACCCGGATATCCTGAATGCTTGCAGTGCCTTCTTCTATGTTTGCCTCAATTCCATAACAATTGCCGTCAATCCGTACCCAGGCTACTATTCCTTCATATTTGCCCAGAGCGTTGCTTATGAATTTCAAGACACTGTTCATCTTGGTTTCGAAATCGTCGCCGGCCATCAAACATCGGCTGATCATAAGTAGACCGGTAAGCTTTTCGAGCAACTGGGGTAGCATCTCAGAAGATTTGCGTTGAACGTTTTGGGTCGTTGGGTGCTCCCGAACTGATTCAATCAGCAGTCCGCCTGATGTCGGTTCTTTGAGCAATTTCACGTTTATCACGCATTTTTTTCCACGTCTGACGTCTTCCTTATCGTTCAGGGGCCCGCGCTCACCTTTCAAAATTTCGTCAAAATCACAGAAGGAACATATGCTCTCTCTGTTGGCCAAGACCTGATGGCAGAGTTTGCCTTCAGCATCAGGCACTATTTCATTGAGTTTTGAGTTTACCTTCACGATTCTACGCTGAGGATCTATGAGACATGCTCCGTCCGGAAAAGCCTCCAGAAAGGAGTCTCCCGAGACTCTAAGCTCTTGATTCTCTTTACATATTGATAATGTTGGGACGGATGGGGTCATTGTATCTCAGAAGGTTTTCTATCCCTGCGCAGAGCGGGAAAACCTTGAATAAAATTGGAGAAACCCTTAGATCTGATTATATCAGATCTGTTCGCAAGTCAATTCGCAGAATTAACGTCTTTGATATCAGAATGAGGTCGATTAATTTCCCGCTTCCGTAACTATAATCTCATCTCCAGGATTCAATCCTGAAATTATTTCAATTTTGTCACCCTGAAGCCGCCTACCCGTCCTGACATTCCTGATTTTTGATGTGCCGTTTTCAAAAACCTTCACCGACTCCAACTGCCCCACTGAAGTGACCGCCGAAATCGGAATAATTATGGATTCAGAGCTTCGCGTCCTAAAGGACAATGTCCCATAGAGACCTGGAACCAATCCTGTTGCTTCTTTAAGCGGGGATTTTATCGTTATGGTGCGAGTCCGTTCATCCCTCTGAGGAACAACCTCCCTGATAGATGAACTCTGTTTTAAACTGATGGACGGGATGGCAACTTCTACAACTGTACCAGGGGAGAGAAAAGAAGAGTACTGCTCGCCTACTGCCGCCGTCATCTCGAGAGTTCCTGGAGCATAAATGGTAAGCAATGTTTTCCCCGGATTGGCAAGATCGCCAACGTTTACATTTCTTTCAGCCACTATGCCATCGAAGGGCGCTGAAATATTTCCGTAAGACAGCATCGTTTGAGCTTCGTCCACGGCTGCCGAAGCCCTACTTTCAGCCGCCTTAGCCACCTCAAACCGAGCCAGTGCATCATCATAATCTTTCCGTGCAACGGAATCTTTTTCGAATAGCGCTTTGTACCGATCAAAATCGTTTCGGGTTCTTACCAGATCGGCTTTAGCACTGACCAAAGCAGCCTTAGCCTGCTCCAATCTCTCTGAAGCTTCTTTTGTATCAATTTTTAATAGTATCTGATCTTTTGTGACTTTCTGGCCCGCATCAACATGCAGTTCCAAAACATACCCGAGAATTCTCGATGCTATTCGGGCAGTCTCCTTCGATACCACAGTACCTGAAACAACTACTTCGGTCGGCATTTTATGGCGTTCAGCTTTGATTGTTCGAAGCGGCCTCTGCTCATCTTTTTTGAGTGAGGTGTTGCCGCCGGGAACTTTTGAATGAAAGCCACCTTCGATCCAGTAGAGTATCAGGATCAAACCGAATATTGCTAATACTGCTGAAATTATTGTTCTTCTGGTCATTTTACTTTACGATTTGAAAAGTTGATACATCAAGTTGCTCAATCAATTGAAACGTAAACGTCGCTCTAAAGTAAAATTTGAAAGATCGTCACTCGAAACAAATTTTTACGGTTCAGGGTTTCCTTCGTTGCGTAAACAAGTCAAAAGTGAAGCCTAACTGAACAACGCCGATCAGCCCCGAAAATCCCAACTATATTCGATGTGACAATCATAAAAAATAGCGGAGATTTTGTCCAAATAAAACGCCCACAATATGCAGCAAGCAGCTATAATTTACGAAGAATCAGTTGATGCGGGCTAATTAAAAGCAAAGGTCGGATCAGGAGAGGTATCGCCGGGCCACAAAGTCAATCCTTGGACCCGGCGGAGGCCACTAGTTTTCGGTCATTACAACATCGTCATATTCAAGTTCGAACCTCAATTTGTGTTTGGCTTCTTCTTGGGCTAAGCCGCTGAACAAAGACTTCAAATTTGCATCGTCTGTAACGGCGGCGAGATCCGTGTACATTTTGAAGGCTTTCTTTTCCTTTTTCATAGCAATGACCAATGCTTCTTGATAATCAAGTTTTGGTCCGGGTTGGACCTCGACAAGATAGTCTCCGATTTTCAAGTCCAGCACCTTTTGTTCCGAAGCCATCATTAATTTACCGGCCTTAACTTCCGTCAATTTTTTCTTGTGGCCTTCCTCTTCTTTTGAGAAACCCTCAAAGATCTGAGCCATTACGGGCCGATTCATGCCTGCTGCAAGGTCTCTGTAGAATTTGGCGGCTTCTTCTTCCTGAGTGATCGCAAAATCGAGGATTTCATCGACCGATTTCCATTGTTTCATATTGGACCTCCTATGGGAGAATTTTAACTAAATGATTTTCTTAGCGGCAGCCAAAGCCGCGTCGAAGTTCGGTTCAGAAGCTATTTCCTTCACCAGCTCACCATATTGAATCGTGCCGTCTCTATCAACGACATAAACCGCTCTGGCTAAAAGACGCAATTCCTTAATGAGCAATCCGAATGCCTGACCAAAAGAAGCGTCCTTATAATCGGACAGAGTTTGCACTGCGTTTACGCCGGCTGCTCCACACCATCGTGCCTGAGCGAACGGCAGGTCCATGCTTATCGTGAGGATCACGGCGTCAGGTCCCAGTTCAGCGGCTTCCTGATTAAAGCGTCTGGTGGACATGTCACAGACGGGCGTGTCCAAAGACGGAACGCTGGATATTATGACCACTTTACCGCGAAAAGACGAAAAATTAACCGGTTTAAGTTCATTTGACACAACTACAAAATCCGGAGCTGCATTTCCCACCTTGACTTCATCGCCCACCAAGGTCAACGGATTGCCCTTCATGGTAACCGCATCTTTTCTTTCCGCCATAAATTAATCCTTTCTTAGGTGAATCAGTATGCTTCATCGTGAGCAATAGATTCCGCAGTAACTTTGTCTCTGAAAATGAAGTAAACCCAGGTTTGATAGGCGATTACGATAGGGACAAAAATTAGTGCCACGGTAAGCATTATCTTGAGCGTATAAGGCGTCGAAGAAGAGTTGAAAGCCGTGAGGCTCCAAGCGGGATTCAGACTAGATGGAAAGAGAACCGGATACAGGCCTACAATACCAAACATGGTCGCGGTGAAAATGGTCAAGGACGACGCGACCCAAGCAGCCAAATAGCTCTCCTTCGTCATGAAATATTTTACGGCAAAGAGTGCCAAGACAGTGATCAGAGGTACAATGAACAGAACTGGATAATTCAAATAATTATCCCATAGAGTCGTCGCATACCTAGTGTGAATCAAAAAAACCACGGCAACCAGCGCGAGTAAGTACCATAAAGCACCGACCACGATTGCAGTACGCTGCATTAACGGTCCCTCGGTTTTCACAATGAGCCACAGACCGCCATGAACCAAAAAAAGCAGCACGAAGAGAACGCCGCCTACGAGTCCATACGGATTGAGTAGTCCCAGCAAAGTTCCATGCATGATTCCTTTGTCGTCGAAGGGAATACCCTGGAAAATATTGGCAAAAGCTACGCCGAACAGCAATGCCGGCCCAAAGCTGCCTATGAATTGGCAGGTATCCCAGAGCTTTCTCCAGGCAGGGCTGTCCAGCTTGCCTCTGAACTCGAAAGAGACCGCTCTGATGATGAGACAAAATAATATCAGCAATAAAGGGCTATATAATGTGCTGAACATAACCGCATATGTAATGGGGAATGCGGCAAAAGTAACTCCTCCGGCTGTTATGAGCCAGACCTCGTTACCGTCCCAGTACGGTCCCATGACATTGTAAATAATGCGGGTGTCCGTATCGCTTTTGGATATGAGAGGCCGTAAAGATGCGAGACCCAGATCATATCCGTCCAAGGTAAAATATATGGCCCATAAAATGCCCCAAGTAAAAAACCAGATTGATTCAATCATATATCACCTCTCTTGCTGGGCGAGTTTCTCGCCGGGCAAAGGCACATTGGGGCCTTTTCTTGCAATATCGAACATAAGGAAAAATGCGGCGAATCCGAGAAGCGTATACAGCACTATAAAGGCGACTAAGGAAATCGCAACTTGAGACGACACGATGGGAGAAACCGCTTCCGATGTCTTCATCATCCCGTAAACAATCCATGGTTGTCGGCCCACTTCCGTGACGATCCATCCGAGCTCTGAAGCCAGATACGGAAGAGGAATCATGAACAAAGTTACCCACAAATACCAGCGGTTTTCTTCGATCTTATTTCGCAAAAAGAAACCAATTACGGTCCAAAGGGCAAATAGAAAACCGAGTCCAACCATCAACCGAAAAGAAACAAAAGTCAGCAAGACCGGAGGCCTTTCATCCCTGGGAAAATCTTTTAAGCCCTTAATTTCAGCATTCCAATCGCCGTAAAGAAGAAAGCTTGCGAATTTCGGAATCTTTAGGGCCTCAAAGTAGTTCCTCTCATTCTTCTCGTCAGGCAAAGTCAAGAGAGCAAAGGGAACTCCGCTTGCAGTCTCCCAGATTGATTCCAGAGCAGCTACTTTCGCCGGCTGCTTTTGGGCGACCTCTTTCCCGTGAAAATCTCCTATGGCAAGTTCGCTCACGGAAAAGACCAGCGAGAATATCAATGCAAGACGGAATGATTTTCTGAACATTGATAGATGATTTTTCTTGAGTAAGTGGTATGCACTTACTCCCATCACAAAAAAGCCGCCTACTATACAACCCGCAATCACTACATGGAGAAACGTGAGAATGGCAAACGGGTTCGTGACCACCTCCCAGAAACTGGCAAGTTCCGCCCTACCCTGGTTGATCACGTATCCCACTGGGTGCTGCATCCAAGAATTAGCTACTAAGATCCAGAATGCGGATAAATTACCTGCTATTGCAACCAACCAGATGCACATCAAGTGAAGGCGCGGGGACAAAATGTTCCAGCTAAAAAGCCAGATCGCTACGAAAGTGGATTCAAGAAAAAATGAAGTGGTAGCCTCGATGGCGAGTAAGGAACCGAAGATGTCCCCCACCTGCTTGGAGTATTGTGACCAGTTTGTCCCAAATTGAAATTCGAGGGTTATACCCGTCACAACCCCGACCGCAAAGTTTACGAGAAATATTTTGCCGAAAAACTGAGTCAATCTCTTGTACTCTTCATCTCCGGTTCTTACATACTTGGTCTCCATGATGGCGAGCAAGACGGACAACCCGAGAGTCAACGGTACAAAGAGGAAATGAAACATAGTGGCCACTGCAAACTGTAATCTAGAAAGCCACACAACATCCATGGAAAGCTTCCCCTTTCCGTTACATTTGAACCGGCAACAGTTATACGGCTTTGCCGGTAACTAAAGATCGGCCATTATCTTGAGAACGGCATCTTTGACAGAGAGTGTCTCAACATCTCCCTTTGAACAAACCCGATAAACGGATGTATCGGTAGCGAGATTGTGCAAAACGTTCTTGAGAGAACTTAGACGGAGAATACCCACACATTGTGCAGCCAGCCCCCTAACTGCGGCATCGGCACTTTCCAAGTAAGGTTCGAGGAAATCACCCGCATCAACGAATAATTCCGGCCTAACTGAAGCTGCCCGTCTTAAACCCCAGAGTAGTCCTCTCTGAAGTATGTCATATTCCAAATAATTCCCATCGGGGTTAAAATAGGAAACGAAAACGGATGAATATTCGCTCGCCATTTTTTCGTTTAACGCCATGATCTCGCCCATGCAATCCGGGGCTCCCCAACCGATTCCTCCGGATTCATCATTGAGACTCCACATGAAACGTCTCATGACCGTTCTAGCACGTTCAATATCTTCTTGGACCAGTCCGTTCACAACCAATCCCATGGCAGCTACCGATCGGCATCGGACCTTTTCATCACTATGAAGTAGATGAGAAAATAACGAATTGACTGTTCTTTGCTTGGGAAGGCGCAGTATGTCGGATTCGGCATCTTCCCAGGAAGAGGATTGGAGTATTTCCAGGACCAGTTTCTTAGATTTTCTGTTTTCCGAATCAGCCAATTAACACCTTTTGGGGAATAGCAGGTTTGGGTGGAGCAATAGCTGAGAAACGGGTATTATCTTGCAGAATACGGTTTCTCAGCATCAGGTTTGAAATCAATCCCCATTCTTTATGGCTTTGGCAAGCTCACGTCCTAAATCCACACATTCCTTCAGGCTTGAGTGATCGGGAACAAACTGGATGCTTATGCCGTCACTTATCGTCTTTATTTTCATATCTTGAAGAGCCTGCGTCATTAGCTTAACTGATTCGCCGCTCCAGCCGTATGAACCGAAAGCCGCACCAATTTTCTTCTGTGGTCTCAAGCCCTTCATGTAACATATCATGTCCGCCATTTTGGGAAGCATTCCGTTATTTAGAGTAGGCGAGCCCAAGACGACGGCTTTGGAGTCCAGAAGTTCGGTAATGACATCGCTACGGTGATTAGTGGCCAAATCAAGCATTTTCACCTGAATTCCATTCTCGATGAGTCCATCTGCTATGGCCTTGGCCATCGTTTCCGTGCTATGCCACATGGTATCGTAAACAAGGATTGCCTTTTGTTTCGGTGTCTGCTGAGCCCAGTCTGCGTAAGCACCTACTATCTGCAGCGGATCCTTTCTCCATATGAGACCATGGTCGGGAGCAATCATGTCAATTGCTAGGTTCAATTTCTGAACATCCCCGATGAGTTTTGTGATCAATCCTGAATAGGGAAGGAGTATGTTCGCGTAGTACTTTGCGGCATGCCTCATTAATTCGGAAGTGTCCACTTCGTCATTGAATCGCTCGCTTGTAGCCCAGTGTTGACCAAAGGCATCGCTGGATATAAGTAGCGCATCTTCCTTAATATAGGAGAACATGCTGTCCGGCCAGTGCAGCATGCGGGTTTCCAAAAAAGTAACTGTTTTCTTCCCCAAGCTGAGTTCCTGACCCGATTTGACAACTTCGTAGGGCCAATCTTCACGATGATAATGGTCTAAGAGTGCTTTCTTACCCCGTTCCGAACAGAAGATCTTTTCAGGTTTGATCGTTTCCACCATCTCAGGGATGGATCCGGAGTGATCCGGTTCGACATGATTGATGACAAGATAATCTATTTTAGAAGGCTCAATCAGTTTATAAATACAGTGAATGAGGTCCTGACAGAATGGCTTTTTAACGGTGTCGAAAAGAGTGATCTTTTCGTCCATAGCCAAATACGAATTGTAGGTCGTTCCCTTATATGTGGAATAACCGTGAAAATCTCTAATGTTCCAGTCTATTGCTCCAACCCAGTGGATGTCGGGTTTGATCTCAATATTTCTTCGCAAGTGATCCTCCGAATGAATGAAACTTGAACGCTCCTTAGTAGTTCGCTACCAAGGAGCGATGCAGATGCTACTCAGGTGAAAAGGCGTCTTTATCGGCGCCGCAAACAGGGCAACTCCAGTCTTCGGGAAGACTTTCAAATGGAGTTCCGGCGGGTACGCCGTTATCCGGGTCTCCGGCGGCGGGATCGTAAACATAGCCACATACTTGACAAACATACTTCTGCATAATTGGATCCTCCTCGTATTCTATCAATCCAAGCATAGGCAAATACATGCCCACTTAAAACTCACAAAAATTATCCGCACATGACCAAATAGACCGAGATCTTCATCAACCGGCAAGCTTCTTCCCTATTGCCCTGCCGTAATCTTGTGCCATTTGTTTCCCTCCACCGAGAAGAGCGGATTTCAATCTCAGGGGATCACTGGTCATGCTCATTTTAAATATTTGCGCCATGGTGTTATAAATACGATCCGGCGCTTCGCCGCTCCAGCCGAATGCTCCAAATGCGCCACCAACTTTACCCTCAAGCCCCGCTTTTTCAGCCAAGAAGAGAAGCTGTTTCATAACCTGCAGCATCTCTCCATGATATGTTGCAGAACCGAAAACATAGCCGTCAAAACCTGCCAAATCTTCGGCAGTTTTAACTTGATTCGCATTGAGGACTTTGGCTTCCGCTCCGCTGAAACGGATGCCTTCAGCAATAAGTTCCGCTATATCCTGAGTCGAACCGGTTCTTGTTGCATATGCCACCAAGAATTTGGGCATAGTTTGCCTCCAACAAACAAATTTTGAATCAGATCAAAAACCATGATCATCGAGCGGGTGAAGTAGCCGCTGTAATGCCCAGCTCAAATGCTTCCTTTAGAAAGTCGGGATGGTTCACTATGTCGCCCTTGCCTTCTACCTTCTTGGCGAATACTCCGCCTTCATAGCTCATATCTAATGCGTCATAGAAATATTTTGCCACGAGAGCGGCTCCTTCAAAGAGATTTGCTCCTTTAGTGGCACCAACGCCGATTAACCATCCACGGCCGCTGTCGTACTTCCTCATATTCTCCGGGGTTTTGTCCAGCATTCTCTTGCACCACATAGCTTGGCACCTATCGATGAGGGTTTTCGCCTGTGATGTTATCCCATAAAAAAACATAGGTGATGCCAGTATTATCGATTCAGCTTCGAGGAGTTTTGGGTATACCTGAAACATATCGTCTTTCAGTACACACTCACCTGTCTTATCGCACCCGCCGCATTCAAGACATCCACTTATCTTCAAATCACAACAGCGAATGGATATGACTTCCGCCCCAACCGATTCAGCTCCTTTGAGCGTTTCCTGTAACAGAATATCGCTGTTGCCGCCCTTTCGTGGACTTCCATAAATTCCTAAAACTTTCATAAAAAGGTCCTTAAAACGTTATGATTTGGTAACCGGAATTCAAGTATGAAGACATGGATGGATGCCCGGACATATCGTCTACTATCGGTAGACCTTCCGATTCGGCAGCCGTCAATGCATTCATTTTCATTGAGCACGCCTTGCAGACGGCTGAGATGAGTTTCTTTTGTTTGACGCTAACGTACAAATTCTTTAAAGGATGACCGTCCTTGATGAGCTCAGGAATGAGCCCTGTAGCGGCTCCTTCCATTATAACTCCAACTTCATATCCCTTCGCGTCCATATCGAGGGCATTCAGTAAAACATGGATAAAGCAAATGGGATCACCATTAAAAGCGAAAATGGCAATTTTCTTCAAAATTCGTTCCTTAAAAACGTGGTCTTTTATTCCAATTTACCCGATTCTTCTATCTTGCCCCACCATTCCGCAATCAGGTGTGTAGCACGTTGCATTGAGAAACTCACATTTCTCCTTGCATGCGGGGCAAGTCTCAGGTGGAGCAACGCCTAAATCGGTATCCAGTGTGTAGCCGCATTTTGAGCATTTCCAAGTATTCTTTTCCATTTTGAACCTCCTATTTTCCTTTAACCTTTTCGTTTGATTTCGCAGCCCCTAAGAACTTTACACGGTCAAGCATCTCTTGAATGTTTTTCGTCAAATACCATCGACCATTTGCAAAGACGCCGTAATCAGCACCCATCATAGCTGATGCAAATCTCGTTGAATTCGCATAAAAGAGCCATTGCTCGACCCATGATTTTTCTAAAGTTTCGTCAAAAAGGCCTCCCTTTTGATCGGCGAGTCCGTCAGCCCACGCTTTAATAAGAATGTCGGTTGCGGTCTTTGTCATCTCGTTAGTGGTTCCGATAGTGTTCTCGAATCTGTCCCACTGTCCCGCTACCCAATCACTGGAATGACAAGATCTACAAACTCCGAGCATGTTCTGCTGTCTCTTATCCATCTCGGATTTATCGATGAGAAACTCCGATGCGACTTCCCCTGATAGTGCTGTAGGTAACGGCAGACCGTCTTTGTTTCTGACGATGGATGTATCGGGAGATTTCGTATGTGGATGAGCATAAATCAATCCCAATATACGCCATGGCAGCCGATCATTCATCTGATGAGTCCGCTCCGCCACTACATCTCCGTTTCCGTTTACTAGCAAAGAAGCATGGCACGTAGCACATGTAGGGGCGGTGAAGTCTTTGCCTACAGTCCAAGGAACGGCCTTAAAATCCCAATCGGAATGCAATGAGCTGAAAATATTTGCGTGTTTACTCACCTCATAAGCTTTGTAAGCCGGAACATCCGGACCCTTGTGACATTGCGAGCAAGTATACGGCTTTCGAGCTACGGTGATTGAGAACTGATGCCTAGAATGACAGGAAAAACATGTCCCCATACTTCCGTCCGGATTGTAGCGTCCTACTCCCTGATTAGGCCAGCCGGCTAGAACAGGAAATTCCATCTCACCGTAATCCGTGTCTCGTTTCGTTTTTCCCTTAACTTCGATGGAGGTCCCGTGACAATGAAAACACGAATCCGCCTGAGTTTTCTCATTGGGAGGGGTAATCGTGGTGTTCTTTCCGTTAAAATGAACCGTACCGTTCACCGTATTTACTAGGTTCATGTACAACGTATTGTTGATCATGTTTTTGCGAGCATGCGACATCAGATTCTTGTCGTACTGAGATACCTCTTTAGAATGGCACGTAGCACAATCCTTTGGAGTTACGGTCGGGTGCACTTGTTGTTCGCCGTGATCGAACACGTCTTTATGGGACTCCGGGTTCATGGTGTGACACTCGGCACATCCTACAGCATAACCGAGATACTCCTCCGGGATTTTGTCAGACGAGACTTTTCGTTTTAGATCAGGAACTTTTATCGCTTCGCCGACCGTGACCATTGCGTGCCGGCTTTTCTTCCAATCAGCTACCATAGCCGGAGTAGCCAGGGAATGACATGCAATGCATTCTTGGGACTTGGGACTCAGAGGAGGTTCTGGTTCAGCTGAAAAAACAACGGGCAAATACATAATTGTGAAGAAAAATGGAAGTATTAATTTGGCTAACATTCTTGAACATACCTCCGAGATCATGAAGCGATATTCAGATCAACCGCTACGATTCTACTGTTTTATTTTTTGAAGTTCTCTTACCAGATCTTCTAGGCGCGGCGACGTATTTATATCATGAATGTCAATGTATCGGATGACACCTTTCCGATCGATAACGAACAAGGCGCGTTCGGAGACACCGTCATTTCGTAAGACACCGTACTTGTCTGAAACGGCTCCATGAGGCCAGAAATCCGAAAGTACGGGGAACCAGAGCTTACCCATGGTCTGAGTCCAGGAATAAAGCGTCGGTACGTTATCTACCGAAATACCTAATAGAATTGTATTCGTTTCGTCGAAAAACTCCTGGGCAATGTTGTACCCCGGCCATTGTTGACTGCACACCGGGGTCCAGGCCGCAGGGACAAATGAAAGAACTACATTCTTCTTATCTTTATAGTCGCTGAGGGAAATCGTCTGGCCGGTAGTAGACGGCAAAGTAAAATCCGGCGCTTGATCTCCTACTTTCAGATGGCCCTTGCTATCTACGGCTTTTAGTTCTCCTGGGTTGTAAATTTGAGCTTTCGGCACTTCGGCGCATAGCGTCGATGCCACTAAGAATAGGAGGATTATTGCAGAGGGCAGAATCGCCCTGTTTTTCAGATTGGACATTGTCGCTCACTTTGTCATTACGTTCAGCAATTCCGATACGTTTTGTACTTCACCTTGCTTTATTGAATGAATTTTCATCTTGTCTCCCTGAAGAGAAACCGACAAAAAAGTTGGCGTTCGAATGTTTTCCGAGGATGCTTTTTGGATTCTGAATTGATCATCTGCAAAAAGCGGAAACGGCACTGAGTATTTCTTCGCAAAAACGTTTACCTCAAATGGGGTATTGCCGGTTCCGATGCCGATGAGTTTAATTTTTCCCTTATGCTTGGGGGAATTTTCGATCATCTCATAAAGCTTGTTTATGTTCTCAGCTTCAGCCTGACAGATTGGACAGTACATACTGAACAGCTCGATGATCAGCCTATCGGCTTTTATTTGAGAGAGCTTAAATTCCCCGCTTCCTGAGATACCTAAGTACTTTTGGTGTTTAGGATCTTGCGGAATTGGGAAGGTCATTTCGGCAAGGACATCGGGATTAATTTTGAATTCGGCTTGCACTGGAAAGCCAGAACCGACCGCCGCAAAAACTAAGAATACAATTACTAATAAGCGGGTTTTCATTTTAGCGAGCACCTACTTTGCGCCGGGAATTGCCAAGGGTTTGAACATTTTCTTCGTAGCCCCGCAAATTGGGCACTTCCAATCATCAGGAAGATTCTCCCATAAAGTGCCTTTTTCAATCTTCCCCTTTCTGTCGCCTTTCTCCGGATTGTAAATGTAACCGCAATTAACCGTCTGACATTGATACATCATTGAAAATCTCCATTGTATTTTAATCTGATTCCGCGAACCGCACGTGAGAAGTATAATTCAAACCGATTCCGGTGAACAATAAAAGTGAGTGGCCCTCTTGAATAAGGGCCACATGGGATTACGCTTTCCAAAGACCATGCAGGTTACAGTATTCACGAGCAGTCCAGGTGCCGTCTGCCGGAAATACTGCTTCCGGAGCCTGTCCGGGCTGCAACGCCTGCCTGTAGACACGTCCATCTGAAGAAATGACTTCGATCCACTCTATATAGTGCTTTTCTTCCATTGGATGAGGCACGCTTCCAACTCTTACCTTAAGCCCGCCGTCAATCACGTCCTTAACCGGAACGTGCTTCTCTTTCGCTGCATCCACCGTGTTTTCCACGAATCTTTTCATCGCTTGTCCGCAGCACACTAGTTCGCCCGCCCCTGTGTGGACCATTTCGACCATGTTTCCACAAATTTCGCACTTGTAAATTGCGAGTAGTTCCGTCATTTCATTCTCCTTTTGATTCGAGTAAATTTGTGTGAGGCACGAGTATTACCAGTTTTGACCCAGTATTTCATAATATCCCTGCGGATGTGCACAGGCCGGGCAGGCTTCAGGAGCTGAAAGACCTTCGTGCAGATACCCGCAATTGATGCAACGCCAAACGACCGATGTATCTCTCTTAAAAACACGATCCGCTTCCAGGTTGTTCAGCAAGTCTCGGTATCGTTTCTCATGCTGGCGTTCTGCATTGCTCACGGCATCCCAAATCTTGGCAGCCGGTTCAAAGCCCTCCTGCCGAGCTATCTTCGCGAAACCGGGATACAGTTCAGTCCACTCGTGCTTTTCGCCTTCGGCCGCTTCCATCAGATTGGCCGCAGTCGGTCCAATGATACCGGCCGGGAAAGGGGCTGAAACTATCAGATCCCCTCCCTGCAGTTGCTGAAAAAACCTTTTCGCATGTTCCTTTTCTTGGTTGGCGGTTTCTTCAAAAATCATGGCTATCTGTATCAGACCCTCTTTTCGGGCTTTGCCCGCAAAATAGGTGTATCGATTTCTGGCCTGCGATTCGCCGGCAAATGAAAGTAATAGATTTTTTTCGGTTTCTGATCCCTTCAAATCGGCCATTTAAGCCTCCTTGTATTAGAATAAGCGACGCAATAGCGACGACAACATCATGGTTGTGGTTTGGTCAGGCCCCAACAAGGGTACTCTGCAAAAGTATGTAGTCATGAACAAAATGGAATTCTCTAGCACTTACGGGCACTGGATTTATCTGTCTTCGCTTTACACTCAGGGCACAATCCTAGAAATTCGAGTCGATGTTTTATAACTTCGTAGTCACTCAGCTCACGCGCGGCCGTGTCCAAAGAATGCAATATTTCCAGAGGCACATCATCAATCCTTGAACAGCTCAAGCACCTTACGTGGTAATGATCCACCACGGTTCCATCGAATCTCTTTTGAGTACCCGCCACATCAATCTTTTGTATTAGTCCGAGGTCACACAGAACTTCGAGGTTTCTGTATACCGTGCCCAAACTGATGTTGGGCAGTTTGTGCTTCACCAGCTCGTAGACTTCGGGCGCTGTGGGATGCGAAAAGACTTTCCGGAGTTCTTGTAAGATTATACGCCTCTGATTGGTCATCCTCATACAAGATTTTTGCATCCGGAAGAATCCTTATTAGTAATAGTTACTGTTTGCAAATATAATTACGTACCAATTGCGTTGTCAAGTGGACCGAACGAGATGATGCGCAGTTTAAGAATCAAAGAAGAACATATTTTTCGAGACTTCTCCATCATTTACACAACTTTGGATGCTGTAAGGCCTGCTTGAGAAAAATTGGAAATATAAAAAACAAGCTTCCGCAAAATTGAGCGCGCATGCTCACAACAAAACTTCGGCAGCATGTAGTGAATTGGAATTAGCTCTGAATACTTAAGGTTTATAGTACATCAAAGAGTTGCTGTACGGTCCTATTTCATTGATGAATTCTAGCTGTTCATCAATCGGCATCATCTGGAAAGATTCAGCGAAAGCTACATTTTCATTTAACTGCGCAAGATTGTCACAACCTATGACCGCAAGAGTGACGGACTGAGAAAGCGCAAAATTGAAGTATCTTTCCATTGACGTATAGCCGGGAACTTTTTGTGCGAATCCGCGAAAATAAATCTTCATTCCTATTATTCCCATATTCTTAGCTACCGCCTGGGGGATCACTTCTTCGATGAAACTTTGCCTATGAGGTTCCGCCGGATTGACGGGCAGCAGAACAGTGTCGAAATCGTACAATTCAAGACATTGGGACAGAATGCTTGGGTCGTGATGGCCTGTGACACCCACAAATCGAACGGATCCCTTTCTCTTTGCCTCATCGAATGCCTCGATTGCACCCCCTGGACCAAAAATCCGTGCTATATCCTGCTGAGTTCTTACGTCGTGGACTTGCCACAGATCCAAGTAATCAGTTCTCATGTTGGAGAGAGTTTCCGCTAAATGGGCATGAGCATCCTTCCTGGAGCGCCCGTGAGACTTGCTTGTTAAGAATACTTTTTCTCTCCTCTCTTTGAGAGATGCGCCATAATAAGTTTCACTCCCCGAGTATGCTCGTGCCGATTCGAAGTAATTAATTCCCAGATCTATGGCCCGATTTATAAGGGTATAGGCATCCCTATCGTAACCGAAAGTCCTGAGCACGCCCTCTCCTCCCAGTCCCATAATGGTGGCCTCATAACCAGTTTTACCGAGAATCCTTTTCTGTATAGCCATTGCACTCACCTCACCATTGTATTCATAGGTCGTTCCGTTCGTCTCCAATTGAGAATTGCCCGAAAACTCGTCAATCTAAACTGAATAGTAGTAATCGATGGCTGGATGTTCCAATTTTCCTTGGATTTATCCCTAAGGCATCTTTCCTCGCCTTGGGATCTTGCGATGTAAGGTTCCGTCGCGCAAGAAAAACATGAAAATCATTCTTTTCAATCGACTTATGTTGAATAGATGGGACAGACAGGTTATAAAATTGGGTTCGGAATGAGAATTACTTCAGGTCGTTTCAAGGGTTTTCGATTGCCGTCACCCCACTTGAGCGGGATTAGACCTTCATCCGATCGGGTTCGAGAAGCCATTTTCAGCATTCTGGGACCAAACACCACTGATTCTTTGGTGCTGGATCTTTTTGCAGGAACGGGAGCTCTAGGATTTGAAGCCTTAAGTAGGGGAGCCGCTAGGGTCGTTTTTGTTGAAAAACTAAGAACACAAGCAGCTATAATCAAGAAAATCGCCGTTAAGTTATCCGTCGAATCCCACGTCGAAGTGTTTTCGACCGAATCTATTTCGGCTTTGCGTAAATTACGCGACGCCGGGTATGGATTCAGCTTAGTTTTTCTGGACCCACCGTACGAAACCGATCTTTTACATAAGACTTTCCATGACGAGAACTTGGCCGGCATAGTTCAGAACGGCGGCATTGTAGTTGTAGAGACTTCCGTAAGATCGGGGTTTCGAGTTTCACGCGCCGAGTATTGTTTGGATCTTAAGAGATCGTATGGTGAAACTGAAATTCAGGTCTTGAGAAAAATTCCTATCCGTGAGGACAATTTATGTCTCTGAAGATCGCTGTATATCCAGGAACATTCGATCCTTTCCACAATGGGCATTTGGAAATAGTCAAGCGCGCGCTCGGAACATTCGATAGGATCATAATTGCTCTTGGATTAAATCCTGAAAAGGACATAGTGTTCACTCTAGAAGAGCGCTTGGACATGATTGCTAAGAGCGTTGATGGAGATGCTAGAATCGAGTGCGATTCCTTTGACGGTCTACTTGTGAGATATGCCGAACGCAAGAAAGCTCAAGCCATTATCCGAGGGTTACGGGCCGTGTCGGATTTTGAATATGAGTTTCAGCTTGCCTTGATGAACCGCAAGTTGTCTCGAAATATCGAAACTTTTTTCCTAATGACGGCCCACAGGTATCTGTATGTGAGTTCAAGAATAATTAAAGCGACGGTTATGGCCGGCGGATCACCGGAAGACCTTGTTCCGGACTACGTTTTGAAGGTCCTAAAGCAAAAATTTCCAATGATCCGAGACCATTGAGAATAGGAGCCCATATGAAGACATTTTTATCTCAACGAGCCCTCGATTTAAAACCTTCCGCTACCCTGGCTATCTCTGCGAAAGAAAAGGAACTCAAGGCACAAGGGCTGGACGTGGTAGGTTTCGGAGCGGGTGAACCTGATTTTCCCACACCTGCACACATTAGAGAAGCAGCCAAGAGATCGTTGGACAGAGGCGAGACTTTCTACACTCCCGTACCGGGAACCCTTGAATTGCGCAAGGCTGTTGCCTACCGATTCAAGGAAGATTACGGCTTGGAATATAAGCCTGACGAGGTAGTCGTTTCCTGCGGAGCAAAACACAGTCTTTACAATATCTTTCAGGCCCTTTTCGGTCCTGGAGATGAAGTTCTCATTTTTTCCCCTTATTGGGTTTCCTATCCGGAAATGGTGGCTCTTGCAGGTGCTAAACCCGTCATAGTGCCAACCGGAGAGGCTGATCGCTTTCTCCCTGATCCGACAAAGCTGGCGTCATACATTACCTCCTCGACCAAAGCGATGCTCCTGAACTTTCCTTCTAACCCCACTGGTATTGCGTGTCCGGAACAAACTATGAAGGGGCTGGCACAAATTGCTGAACAGCATGATCTTCTGGTAATCAGCGATGAAATCTATGATAAGTTGCTCTATGACGATATTCGTTTTACTCCTTTTGCAACCCTAGCCGGAATGAAGGATAGGACTCTTCTAGTTAACGGGGTCTCTAAGACATACGCTATGACCGGGTTGAGGATCGGCTATGTTGCCGGAACCAATCAGCAGATTCTCAAGGCGGTTGCAAATATCCAAAGTCAATCTACATCGAACCCCAGCAATCCCGCACAAGCGGCCGCAACTGAGGCTCTGATGGCTCAGCAAGATGAAGTTTTTAAAATGCGCAGCATTTTTGAAAAACGCAGGGACCTTATGTATGACGGCATAATCTCCATTCCTGGCCTGTCCCTACTAAAACCTGATGGAGCTTTTTACGCCTTTGTCAACACATCAAAGTTCCACAAAGGCAACATAAAAGACTCAACTGATTTTGCCACGTATCTATTGGAAAAACATCATTTGGCATGTGTGCCGGGTGGCCCTTTCGGATCCGAAGATCATATCAGACTGTCATTTGCTACAAATGATGAGGTCATCAAAAAAGGACTCGAGAGAATCAGGACAGCTTGCTCAGAACTTGCATGAATCCCAAGCCTCTCATATTATTGACCAATGATGACGGAATACATGCAGAAGGTCTGCGGCAATCCAGGATTGCCGCAGAATCAATCGGGCAAGCCGTAATCTGCGCACCGGAAGCAGAACAGAGTGCCGTAGGCCACTCAATCACCCTGTACGATCCCATCAGGGCGCATGAAATAACCAAAGACGGCTTATTTTATGGTTACGGGATAAGCGGAACCCCTGCAGATTCCGTCAAGATAGCCTTGTACTCGTTACTTGAACGTAGACCGGACTTAGTCATTTCGGGGATAAACAACGGAGCTAATCTCGGAATTAATGTCCTCTATTCAGGAACGGTTTCCGCAGCAACTGAAGCGGCAATGTTGGGAGTACCGGCTTTCGCCGTTTCCATCGCTCAGAAAAAGACACCCCCTTATGACTGGGCTTTACCGCATATTCAATATTTAGGAAACTGGATTTTAAGAAACGGTTTGCCGCCTGGTGTGGCCTTGAATATGAATGTCCCGGCAATTCCTCCCGAAAAGGTGTTGGGTTATAGGGTCACAAAACAAGGACTCTCGTGTTTCAAAGAGAATTTTGAAAGACGTGAAGATCCGCGTGGAAATCATTATTACTGGCTTTCGGGCCAAGCCACAGCTTTCGACCGAGAAGAATCGTCGGACGTAGTTGCAGTTGCTTCAGGTTATGTTTCTATTACCCCTCTTTTTTATGACTTGACGGCACACAATCAAATGGAAGATCTTGCATGCTCTCTGAACAAACCGTGACATATCCATTCAGCGAAACTGAGATAACCGCCATTGAGTCAATTCTTGGCCACCCTTTTGAGGACTCATCACACCTCCTGAGTGCCCTTACCCGCCGCAGCTTTTGGCATGAAAACCGTGAAACCTGTGAAGAACACAATGAGCGTCTGGAATTCTTGGGAGACGCCGTCCTGGGTTTAGTCATAGCGGACATACTCTATAGGGAATTTCCAGATGATGAGGAAGGCGAGCTCCAGAAAAAGCGGGCGAGTCTCGTAAATAGAGCTGCCCTTGCGCAGCTCATGAGGAGGCTTGAGCTTGCGAATTATATACGCATGGGCAAGGGTGATGAAATCTCGGGTTGCCGTAATCGTGACTCAATTCTGGCGGACACCCTCGAAGCACTTGTGGCGGCAGTATATATGGATGGCGGATTCAATGCGGCTGAAAAAATGATACAAAAGCACTTCTATCCTCTGATCAAACGCTGTGCGACCAGAGAAGGTATCGAAGACAGCAAGAGCATCTTGCAGGAGATAGCGCAGGCCGAGTTTGGCATAACCCCAACGTACGAAATGATTGATCAATGGGGTGAGGAGCACAAAAAAAGATTTTCAGTGGCAGTTTTTCTGGGCGACCAAATGGCCGGTTTGGGACTCGGCAAGAACAAGCGAGAAGCTGCTCAGAATGCAGCAAAGCAAGCGCTGGAACGTATCAATTATTCTGAGTAATTCAGCGGCGACATTACGACTAAATCTTCAGGTTTCTAGTGGCATTGCTGCGGATTATGAATGAAATGAAACGCAAACGTATGAATGAACCCACTCCCGTTGATTGGCTCAAATCGGAGCTCGCATGGCCAAAGCTTACCCCCGGCATCCTTCTCCGCAGATATAACAGATTTCTTGCCGATATACTTCTTCCCGAAGACCGATCCGTAATTGCTCATTGTCCCAATTCAGGTTCGATGAAGAGTTGTTGTGAACCGGGTAGAACGGTGTACTTGTCCAAGAGTGATAATCCCAAGAGAAAACTGGCATTTACCTGGGAACTTATTTCTATGCCGACATCCTTGGTCGGCGTAAATACCCTTACTCCCAATAGACTCATTAAGCATTGTCTCGAACAGGGGTCGATTGAGGCTTTTTCGGATTACACGATCGTCCGTCCTGAAGTAAAACTGAATCCTGGAACCCGAATTGATTTTGCGATTACAGGAAGTGATCGGAAGCAATGTTTCATTGAAGTCAAAAATTGCACTTTGATTGATCATGGAATCGCTTACTTCCCGGATGCAATAACGGAACGTGGCAAGAAACATTTAATTCATCTGCAGGAGCAGGTCGCATCAGGTAATCGAGCTGCTATGATATTCTTGGTCCAACGCTGTGACGCAACGGAATTCCGCCCGGCGGATCACATTGATCCACAATACGGAATAGAATTGAGAAAGGCTTTTAAATCCGGTGTGGAGATGTATTGTTTTGATACGGAGATTACACTTGAATCAATTCGCTTGAGAAATTTGTTACCTATTTGTATGTAGTGCCTCTTCTTGTTGACTCTAATAATTCACGTTATATTTATAAGAGTGTTTGCGGATCGCTGAATTGTTATTTCGAAAGGAAATCCATATGGAAAATGAATTGTCACGGCGAGAGATGTTGGGCGGAGTGGGTGCTGCAGCCACAGTGGGAATACTATCCAGCTTCTTAGGTGATGAGGTTTTTGCTCAAGGATCGAAGGAACCTGGTACATTCATGCACCAATTACCGGCATTGCCTTATCCTGAAGATGCCCTGGAGCCCATAATAGATAAAGAAACCGTCAAGATTCACCATGGAAAGCACTTCGCCGGATATGTAAAGGGTTTGAACACTACGTTGGAGAGGCTTCAAAAAGCGAGATCGGAAGGGAATTTTGATTCCATAAAGGCTCTCAGCAGAGATTTAGCTTTTCATGGATCAGGCGTAGTTCTCCATTGGATTTACTTTGATACTATCGGCCCGAATGCCGGCGGAGAACCCTCCGGAGCCTTAGCTGATGCCATCAAACGAGATTTCGGCTCTTATGAGGTTTTCTGGAAACAATTCGCAGCCGCATCAAAAGACGTGGAAGCGTCGGGTTGGGGTATACTTGCATGGGAACCGTTCAGCAAGAGACTTGTGATTATGCAGGCTGAAAAACATCAGGATCTCACTAGCTGGGGTGCAATGCCCTTAATGGTATGCGACGTATGGGAGCACGCCTATTATCTGAAATACCAGAACAGACGCGCAGAGTATGTTGACAATTTTGCGAAAATCATTAATTGGAAGAAGATTGAAGAAAGATTCGGGCGACTCGCTAAATAGCGATAACAAGTGATTTAAATATCGGATCATAAGCCGGTTCCAGCAACCGGCTTTTCTACTTCTTTTTACCGATAAAGCGTGACAAATTCCGTAGATCTCCTGCTTCAGGCTCGTTCAGCAGAATTTCAAAACCAGGTAAGTACATGCCCAGACCCCCGGGAGGAACAAGGTACTCGCTATTAAATGTAGGATTTTCCGCAATATGTCGAAAGTTGTACGTAGCGTAAAAAAGCAATCCTCCCGATTTCAAAGTTAAATTCAATTTCGGCATGAGATCTTTAGAGAAGAAATAGAAAACGATAACAAGATCGTACGAGTTTGCAGGAAATGGAAAGTAGTCTAGATCCGCAATCAACGGGTTTATGTCAAATCCTTCAAGAGTTGCCACGCGCCTAAGATTTTTGAGGGCAATGTCACTTATATCCAGAGCGTCCACCGAATATCCCTGCTCCGCTAAAAACAAAGAATTTCCCCCTTTCCCGCAAGCAACATCGAGTGCTCTGCCTGCGGTCAAGAGAGTTTTATATCGCGTGAGCAGTTCATCGGGAGCCGGAAATCCGTCATCGGGATTGGAACTATATTTTGAATTCCACCTGAGTCGATCTTTGATCAAGATTCGTTATCCACCGTCGAAAGCAGAATGTTCTTTCTCCAGAAACCATGAATCGGGATCGGTGAAATACTGTTTGATGTCTTCGAGAGCTGCAAAATGGGCTCTCTCCTCATTGATCATGCAGGTCAAAAATTCCTTTTCAATCGAATCCTGAGTCTTGTCTAATTCCCCTACGTAAAAATCTACAGCACTCTGCTCCATTTGCAATGCGATTTCAACCGCTTCTAAATCATCCGTATCAACACCGACCTTTGAACCGAATTCCACCGCTCGCTTTCGCACTAAGGCCTGGAGATCCTCGTTTTCTCCCTGATATCGACGCCAGTCATTAGTCCACGGGTTACCCAAATGTAGCGACTCGTAAATCTCCTTGATTCGCTGCATGTGAACGGCTTCATCCGCCACCAATTTCTTGAATAGATCCCGCCCAAGAGCATTGGAGCATTTTTCAGAAGAGAGTTTGTAAAATTCTTGACCCTTCTTCTCTTTCTCCAGAGCAAAAGCCAGCATTTGTAATGATCGTTCTGATTCAGGCATATTACCTCTCAGGTTTCCTCGTTTAATCAGCCTCCCCGGAGACAGGCATTGTGAACACACGCTGACCTAACTCTCTATCGATCATAAAAAGACCGCTGCCGTCGGAGCCGGCCAACTTTAATTGCTGAACCACTGCATCTGCGGAAGCTTCTTCTTCCACCTGCTCGGTTACAAACCACTGAAGGAAAGCATTTGCTGCATGATCCTTTTCTTCTAAAGCTGTATCGACGAGACTATTGATTAAACCTGTAACCTTGATTTCATGATTGTATGCTTCTTCAAATGCATGCAGCGGGGTATCCCATTTCGTCGGTGGGCCGTCTATTGGTCCTAAATTCACCTTTCCACCTCTGTCATGCAGGAAAGCATAAAACTTCATAGCATGGACCAATTCTTCTTGAGCTTGCACTCTCATCCAGTTGGCAAAGCCCTTCAAGTTGAGAGTCTCAAAGTAGGCAGACATCGCTAAATAGAGATATGACGAGTACATCTCGGCATTTATTTGCTTGTTAAAACCTTCCAGCACTTTTTCCTTAATCATGTTAGACCCCTTGTCTGATGAGTACCCCGGCAGCCTGCATGCAGGATCTTCTTTCCAGGTTTTTTAGAGTTAAGCATTTTCAGGTGTATTAGCAAGATCGGTTTCAGTTCGAATATATTTTTTTCTATAAATCAGGTAGTAGATGATGGGTACAATCAGTAAAGTAAACATGGTAGAGGCAAAGATACCGAATATAAATGACCACGCCAGACCCGAAAACACCGGATCCAAAGTAATGACCCAAGATCCGAAAATTGCGGCACCTGCAGTCAGCATAATAGGAGTAAATCTCACGGCGCCGGATTCAGTGATTGCATCCTCTAGAGACTCTCCTGCAGTGGTTCTCACATGAATAAAGTCTATCAGTATAATTGAGTTTCGAACCACTATTCCTGCTAATGCTATCATCCCGATCATGCCCGTGGCCGTGAAGTATATGGAATCCGGATACTTTCCTATCATTTCGGCCATCAGGATATTTAGAGCGGCAAAACCCGGCAGAATCCCTATTAAAGTCAGAGGAATTGCGACCATGATCACCAAAGGCACCAAGAAGGATTCTGTTTGTTGAACCAATAGTATGTAGATGAGTATCAAAGCTCCAACAAACGCTAACCCAAGATCCCTGAACACTTCAAGGGTGATCTTCCACTCACCCTCACCTGCCCAATCTACTCTGTAACCGTCCCTTAGAGGGGCTTTAGTCATTTCGGCCTTTAGATCAAAGATTGCGTCTACCGGACTCCGGCCTGCGGTTTCTCCCGTTACAAATACGAGGCGTTCCATATTCTTTCTGTAAATAGGTTGATCAATTACCGACTCCCTCAGTTCTCCCAATTCATTAAAGGGTATCATCGATCCATCGGCTGCTTTTATTCTCAGACCTGCCATGTCTTCCGGTTTAGATCGTATGGATATCGGTAACCGCAGATTTATTTCGTGTGGAATGCGCTCACGGTCTGAATGTATGGACGAGAGAGACTCGCCACCCAGAAATATTTTTGCGGCGCCGGCAATGTCTTGAACTGATATTCCTGCCATTCCGGCTTTTGTTCGATCGACAACAAAAGTATATTGCTTCTGGGGAGCCGAGACGGAGTCGTCGATGTCGACTATTCCGTCAACTTTTTCCATATTCGATCGTACTTTCTTCGCTTCGGATATGATTTCGTTGTAGTTTGACTCGGGGGGTCCGTAAACTTCTGCAGTTATAGTCGAAAACACGGGAGGTCCGGGAGGAACTTCAACTATTTTTACATTTGCACCATGCAGACCTGCTATGCGCTCAAGATCGGGCCGAATACGTAAGACCACACCATGGCTCTGGAACTCTCTTTCAAATTTTTCAATCAAGTTCACTCTGATATCCGCCACATGGCCCCCACGACGAAAGTAATACTGCCGAACCATTCCGTTGAAATCTATGGGTGCTCCAACTCCTACAAAAGACTCAACATCACGGACTTCGTTGACGGTGCTCAGATATGATTCGATTTCCGCGGTTACCCTGTTAGTTTCTTCAAGGGTCGTTCCTTCCGGCATGTCAACAAGGACGAGAAACTCGTTCTTATTGTCAAAGGGTAGCATTTTGACGGGCACAGCTTTTATGAAAATCAATAATATAGAACCTACCAAGGCCAAAGCGACGATTGCCAAGAAGAAATAGCTCTTTTTTCGACTGTGGAGAAAGGGTGTGATAAGACGACTATAGATCCTAAAGACTAATCCGGTCCGAAAGTCGTACGGTTCCGAATGGTGATCGTACGCACCTTTTAAAGCGTGATATGTAGTCCACGGAGTCACCGTAAAAGCAATTACCAAAGACATTATCATAGCAACTGGAACATTTAAAGCCATAGGCCGCATATAAGGGCCCATCATGCCTGTTATGAAAAAAAGAGGAATAAAGGAAGCAATAACAGCCAACGTTGCAAGGATCGTGGGAGGTCTAACCTCGTCCACCGCCAGCAGTGTCGCATCTAATGGTGGATGGGTCTTGAGTTTGAAATGCCTGTGGATATTTTCAACGTCGACAATTGGATCATCAACCAATAAACCGAGCGATAATATGAGAGCGAAAAGAGTAACACGGTTGATCGTGTATCCTGCAAGTAGATTCGCCAATAAAGTTACTGCGAGGGTCATGGGAACCGCAAGAGCAACAATACCTGCCTCTTTCCATCCGAGAACGAAAGAGAGCAACACAACGATACTTATTACGGCTATCCCTAAATGCTTCACCAACTCATTAACTTTTTCGTTTGCCGTGCTGCCGTAATTCCGAGTGACGAGAACTTGAACGTCGGAAGGAATAACTGATTTCTTCAGTTCTTCGATTTTCGATATCAGCCCATCTGACACCTTTACCGCATTCGTTCCTTTCCGTTTCGCAACAGCTACCGTCACTTGATTGTACGGTTTCCCCGGTACCACGTCGGCCAAAGTGCGGGTATGCTCATCTTTTTGGGAACCCGGTCCAAATGTTAGACGAGTATAGGTTTCCGCTTCTTCCGGCCCATCTACTACCTGGGCTACATCATTGAGAAACACCGGTTTACCTTCGTGAACACCTACGACAAGTTCACCTAGTTCCTCAACAGACCGGACGAAAGGGCCCACTTCCACAACAATTTCACTGTTAAGAACCTGCATGGTCCCGGCCCTGACGTTCACGTTTCCACCCTTGATTGCCCTCTCTATATCCAGGACGGAAACATTCCTGCCGGCCATATTTTCGGGTTGGAGGAGAACTTTGGCCTGAAGCTTTCTCCCTCCCACCACATAGGCTCGGCCTGTATCCGGAATACTCTGAAGACGATGAACAATTTCATCAGCAACCCTTCTGAGTTCGTAATCGGAATAGAAAGAGCTATACAGTGAAAATGTCACGATCGGGACGTCATCAATTTCTACAGGTCTAACTACCCATCCGGTAACTCCTTTAGGTACATGATCGACATAAGACATTATTTTGCTGTGGGTTTTCAGCAGGCTGTTTTCCCTATTTTCGCCGACGAAGAAGCGGGCCGTCACTACAGCGGAGCCCGGCATTGATGTGGAGTAAACGTACTCTACACCATCAACTTCCCAGATTTTGCGTTCGAGATTGATAGTGACCAGATTTTCGATTTCTGAAGCTGATGCTCCCGGATAGCTGATCATGATATCCACTACGGGAACAACAATCTGAGGTTCTTCTTCCCGTGGAGTCACCAGAAGAGCAACCGCCCCCGCCAACAGTGAAGCAATTATGAAAATTATCGGTAATCTTGAAACGAGAAAAGCCTCGACGATTTTACCGGTAATACCCAGACCATATTTCTCGGATAAGCTCATAATCCCCACTCGTAGTAGATCAATTGTAAAACCCTAAATACGTCAGCATAAACTGCACCGGCGATAATTTGACGAAAGCTGAACTCCGGTTTACACTCCAGTAACTATCGTGTTGAAGATTTATCCGCTGTCCTGAATTTTAAAGTATCATCTTGACCGGAACCGCGTCAAATTGCTTTTCGGACAATCTTTATGACATCAGGTGAACGCTTTGAGCCGTAACAACCCTCTTTGTGAGCCGTTTTTCAAAAACAAGATGAAATGAAAAAGTTGTAGGACCGGAAAATCAAAGTTGACACGACCATCAATTTTTGCTAACGAGATATACTTCAGTGAAGAGAGCAACCACAACATGGAAGTTGTTGGGAGACGCCCTGCAATTAGGTGCGTCGATTGTCTTTGCCATTTTAATCGGTGCTTACATCGGATGGTGGCTGGACAACAGATTCGGAACATTCCCTTTATTCAGCATTATCTTTTTCATGCTTGGATTGGCGGCAGCCGGTCGCAACATACTTATCGAAGTTCGCAAGCAGCAGCGAGCCGACAAGGATAATAAACTGTAATGGATTTCCAGAGAGTCCCATTTATCTGGTTTGGAATTTCGGGTTTCGTATACAGTCTTGGGGCAGTGCTTGCCTTCATAATGGGATCCAGGGATTTTTTTTTCGGTTTCGTCTCCGGCGGTGCACTTATTTTGGCAAACTCCTGGGCGGGTGCCCGCAAGGTGAAAAAGGTCGGCTTTGAGCATAAGTCATTTGCAATGGCTTCCGTGCTCGGAAATTTCTATATTCGGCTCATTGCATTGGGAATTTGTGTTTACGGGTTAGTAGCTTTTCTGAGTGTAGATCCTGTAGGTCTTGTGGTCGGTTTGTCGGTTGTTCCTGTGGGACTTTTCATTCTGCCGATCCTGATCTACATCGCCAATAGAAGACCAGAGGAGGCCTGAGTTTATGGCTGATATCCATCCACCCGTGTTTACCGACGTGATATCCAAACCGGCGTTTCATTCCATGGAACCATTCTGGAACCAGTACGGCGTGACTCACGCCGACCTGAACAATGTTCTGAACACCTGGATCGTCATGGCTATATTGATAGTGGCGGCTCTGGTGGTGAAGAGCAAACTAGAAATCGTTCCGCGGGGATCACAAAATTTCTGGGAGGTTGTAGTATCAACCCTCGAGGATGTGGTTGTTCAAATAATGGGAGAACACGGCAGACCATTCTTTCCGTTAATCGCGTCTTTGGCTTTGTTTATCCTCGGCTGCAACTTAATTGGAATCCTGCCCTGGCTACAGTCCGCTACAAACAACCTGAACACTACGCTGGCCTTGGCGCTTGTCGCTTTTACGATGACTCACGTCGTCGGAATCAAGCACCACGGCACACATTATATAAAACACTTTCTCGGCCCGGTACCTTGGTTAATTCCATTAATGCTGCCTATCGAAATCATAGGGCACCTTAGTCGAATTCTCTCCCTCAGTTTTCGTCTATTCGGAAACATAATGGGGGAAGATTTGGCCATAATTATTTTGACCTTGTTGGTTCCTTACCTAGTGCCTTTGCCCATGATGTTCTTGCAAGTGTTCACTTCTTTCATTCAGACCTTGGTGTTCATCATGCTGACCATGATGTATATCTCCGGTTCGTTGGAAGAAGCTCACTGATATCCGATTCAATGGAGGTTTTGTTTAGATGAAAAAAGCTTTTGTTGCCGGTTTGATGATGCTCGGTATCTGCATGATTTCGGGTGTGGCTTTTGCGGCTGACGCTGCCGGTTCAGCCATCGCTTCCTACACCGTATTGGCAGCCGGTCTTGCCATCGGCCTCGGTGCCATCGGTTCCGGTATTGGTATGGGAACCGCTATCGGCGGCGCCTGCGAAGGTACTTCTCGCAATCCCGAAGCCGGCGGTCGTATTCTGACCACCATGATCATCGGTCTGGCTATGATCGAATCTCTTACCATTTACGCACTTGTTGTTGCCTTGCTGCTCCTGTTCGCCAACCCGTTCAGAGCATTGATAGGTTAATTTCCGTATCAGCCGCTCTCAATTGAGAGCGGCTTCCCTCCACCTCCCGCATTGACAAAAAAGTCGAATCTGCTACGATCATCCAGCGATTTAATTCTTGGGAAAGGCTCCAGGTGAACCAAAACGATTCTTATCGATTGAGAAACGCGCCGGGCGTATCAAATCGGGAAAGCTCGTTTTCCGACTTCAAAACGCTTACTGACCCAAAGTCCCGCGAGGGGATTGGTACTGAACGAGTTTACGCAATTGGTGAAGAACATCTTGATGGAGATAATTACCTGTCCCTCTCATCAAAGTCCGATACCGCTTCATTTCACGATAGGATAAGGCGCGGAAAAGTTAAGCTTTGTAATTCGTGCGGTGGCATCATGACGAAGTCATCCAGTATGATACTTTCTGCTCCGGCTGCCTTTGCCGCCATCATTCTGGGAATCACGCTTGTCATAGCTTACGGGTTTGCCGTTAATTTTTTCACTCCAGCGTGGCACATCAAATTCGCTCTTCCCGCCATATACTATATTGGGTCGATCCTTGTCGGATCAGGCTTATTATTCTTCTTTATTCGCCGAAAAGTCTGGAAATGCCACAAATGCAATGACATGACCACTCGGTAGACAACTTATCAATCTCGATCCCTTCAGCGTTGCAAATGTAATCGAAACCGAGTATAGTGACTTTTTTAATCACCGCTCCTTGCCCTATGAGGGCTTGACAGCCGAAAGGAGATTCGATGAGACGATATGAGTGCGTCGTCATCCTTGATCCCGAGCTTAATGATGATGATCTAAAATCCTTCACCGAAAAGTATAATCAGCTAATAGCTAATTCAGGTGGGGAAGTCATCAAATTCGAGGATTGGGGAACCAAAAAGCTCGCCTATTTGGTCAAGAAAAAGGACAGAGGCCATTACCTGCTGTTTGACTTTGCTGGGACTCCGGCTCTCATTTCCGAACTGGAACGACAGCTTAAAATTGCCGACGATGTCCTGAAATTCCTCAGTATCAAACTTGACGACAGTATTGATCTTGATGCTTTTAAGGCCAAAGCTGAAGAGGCGGAAACAGTACCCGAAACACCTGCGGAACCTGAATCGGCTTCGGAGGATAAGCAGCCTGCTGAGACGGCAGAAGTAGCATCAGCGGAGTCAACGGAACAAACCGTTACAGAGCCTCAGCCGGAGGCGGAAGCACAAGTTCCTGCGGAAGAAACTAAGGAGGGCGAAGTACAATGAGTAGACCCCCAAGAAAACGCCCATTCCCCAGAAGCAAAGTTTGCCGATTCTGTGCAGATTCCTCGTTGAGAATGGATTACAAGGAGCCAAATATCCTGCGGACCTTCATTACTGAACGTGGAAAGATTATCCCCAGGAGAATTTCAGGTAATTGTGCCAAACACCAGAGACAATTGACGACTGCTATCAAAAGAGCAAGAAATATAGCGCTTCTGCCGTTCACGGTGCCGAGGCGATAGTTTTTTCAGAGGAGTTTTCGACATGAATGTAATACTTCTGGAACATTTGGATGATCTGGGCACCGTTGGTCAAACAGTTAAGGTTAAAGACGGATATGCAAGAAATTACCTGTTACCCAGAAAACTTGCCTGTCCGGCTACGAACAAAAATCTGAATTTTTATAAAGGACTCATAGAAGCGAAGCAAAAGAAACTCGCAAAAGCAAAGAGCGCCGCAGAAATTCAGGCTCAGAAATTGTCCGAGGTCAATCTTGTTTTTGATCGTAAATCCCGCGACCAAGATGCAAAGCTCTTTGGTTCGGTAACCAATACCGATATTTCAG
Source organism: uncultured Syntrophaceae bacterium (assembly GCA_964613745.1). Classification (GTDB taxonomy): domain Bacteria; phylum Desulfobacterota; class Desulfomonilia; order Desulfomonilales; family Desulfomonilaceae; genus CAZTJA01. The sequence continues at coordinate 44,889 of CAZTJA010000001.1, read as the reverse complement.
AAGCCCTAGAACTTAAAGGCTTTGAAATCGACAGAAAAAAGATCGTCTTGAGTGAACCCATCAAAAAGTTGGGGGAATTCGAGGCAGGAATAAAACTGCATCCGGAGGTAACGGCTAAGATTAAAATAATCGTGCAAGCCGAGGAATCTGGAGATGCCGCAGGCAAGCAATAGTCCAGTACGATTACCCCCCCAGTTCGTTGAAGGAGAAAGAGCCTTAATCGGCGGCCTCCTTATCGATAATGACGCACTGCCGAAAGTTATGGCAGTGCTGTCTCCCGACGATTTCTACCGAGAACCACACCGCCACATATTCAGTGCCATTCTACATCTGTCTGAAAAAAATGAGCCAGTTGATTGGGTCACACTGACCGCCGCCCTCAAACAAGCAGGAACTCTCGAAGTCGCAGGCGGACCCGCCTATTTGACCGAATTGGTAGATGCAGTGCCTACGGCCGCTCATGCACTTCATTATGCCATGCTGATCAGAGAAAAAGCGGTTTTGCGACGCTTGATCAACGCCAGCAACGAAATAGCTCGGCAATGCTATGAAGATCACGCGAGCATTGATGAATGGATTGATGAAGCGGAGCGCTTGATATTTCAAGTAGGTAACGAGCGCATTCAAAGCGGCTTCATCGACGCAGAATCTCTGATGATGGATGCGATGAAGACCATCGATGCCGTATATCAAGGCAAGATCGGGGTAACGGGAGTCTCTTCGGGTTTTGCCGATTTAGATTCGCTCACCGCCGGATTTCAAAAATCCGATCTCGTCATTATTGCCGGCAGACCTTCTATGGGCAAGACATCTTTTGCTCTCAATATCGCCCAGCATGCTGCAATTGAAGAAAACATTCCAACTGCCGTTTTCTCTCTCGAAATGAGCAAAGAATCCATTGCTCTCAGAATATTATGCGCCAGAGCCAGAGTAAACCTGAAGAGCATCAGAAACGGCTTGCTGCGCGAGGATGATTGGCGCAAGCTCATCGGAGCATCCGGTCCCATTTCTACGGCTCCATTTTTCGTTGACGATACTCCGCAAATTTCCACTTTGGAGATGAGAGCCAAAGCTCGACGTTTGAAAAAAGAGCATGGTCTCGGATTGATTATAGTTGATTATTTACAGCTCATGAGATCAGCGAGCCGGTCGGATTCACGCGAGCAGGCAATCTCAGAAATTTCCAGGTCCCTTAAAGCCCTTGCTAAAGAATTGAGTGTCCCCGTGATTGCCCTGTCTCAGTTAAATCGTAGAGTGGAAGAGCGCCCAAACAAGAGGCCGCAGATGGCTGATTTGAGGGAATCGGGAGCAATCGAACAAGACGCCGACCTTATCATCTTTATTTATAGAGACGAAGTTTACAACAAGAGTGAAGACAATCCCAAAAAGGGTGAAGCGGAAATTATTCTTGGGAAACACCGAAATGGGCCCATAGGCACTGCACTTGTGAGATTTGATGCGCAGTTTTCTACCTTCACGCAATATACCTCACGAGAAGATTACCCTCCTGAAATTTCTAAGTACTCGAGTGGTGTGTAAAGCTCGATACAATTCTCCGAACTAACTGCATTCAGCCGTCCAATTCTGTTCCAAACTACTGCTGCCTACCGTCTGAAGAGGGTACAACCGCCATTACTCAATAGTAATGACGGCTCAGATTCTATCCGAAGCTTAATTACGCATCCCTGTACTTTTTGGTTAGCTGACGAATATCTTTTTCCGTAAATTCCATGCCATGCTCTTCCATGAGTTCGCGTTCTATTTTGAGCAATTCTTCAAGCTTAATGTCGGCGCCGAAAACCCCGATCATCTTGTCCTTCGGATCTCTGAGGGGTGCCGATACGGTGATGCACATCGCACCGGTGATTCTCGAGGTGAAGGGACCGACAACATGAATTTTTCCATCCTTTAAAGGCTTTATAAACCACGGCCGATCGGAAAAATCCTCGTTGGGTTTGAATTCCACATATTTTGCTTTTTCGGTTATGTCCGTGATGTTTTCGGTGATTTTCTTACCTTCCATGTTGACAACGTAACAATACTGAATGAACGGGTATCTGATCAGGAAATCCTGCATGGTCTTTTCCATTTCTTTTACTTTTCCTGATCTCATATCAGCACTTAAAGTGAACTGCTCCACGATTTTGAATCCCATTTCCCTGGCGATGAGTTTCATTCGATCCCAATCGGAAATAAATAATTCCGGCATATACTTCTTCACGAGTGCCATCATTTCTTTGTCCGACATGGAAGTTACCCGACCGTGGTCATATTGAGCGATGATAATATCGTATATCTTTTGAATTGCCGGATGATTCTTATCCACTTTCTCTTCTTGCGGCACTTCGACTTTCGTGTTTATCCAGTGAGCAATGCCCGCCATACCTGATTTGTCGGTAATATTTACAACAGGAGGCCGACCCAGGATCTTTGTCGTATCGAATATATTGTAGATTTCTTCATTCTTTAGTACGCCGTCTGCATGAACCCCGGCACTGGTTGCATTGAACGATTTCCCCAGCAATGGATAATTGTCGGCAATATTAAAATTCAATTCCATTTCAAAGTACTTTGCCATTTCGGTAATAGCCAAACTGTCCATACCGTCACTCTGACCTCGCAAGGACATGTACTCAATCATGAGAGCTTCGATGGGGGTGTTGCCTGTTCTCTCGCCGATACCCAAGAGCGTGCCGTTGACTGCGGAACATCCATACAACCATGCGTAAACCGCGTTGGAAAGTCCTTTATGAAAATCATTGTGGCCGTGCCATTCCAGCAAGTCTTCAGGAACATTCGCATCGTCAATCATCGCCCTCACCAGCTTTCCAACCCCGCGAGGCAATGCCGAACCCGGATATGTAACCCCAAAGCCCATGGTGTCACAAAGTCTAATCTTGACGTCCATACCGGATTCTTCGCGAATATCCATGAGTTTCTGAGCCAGAGGAACACAGAACCCATAAATGTCGGCACGGGTAATGTCCTCAAAATGGCATCGAGGAATAATGCCCTTTTCCAGTGTTGCCCGCACCATGTCCACGTACTTGTCCATGGCTTTGCGCCGGTCCAGCCCCATCTTAAGGAATATGTGGTAATCGGATACCGAAGTTAGAATTCCTGTTTCAGACAACCCCATAGCTCTGACGTTTGCGAGATCCTTTTTCTGAGCTCTAATCCAGCCTGTGATGACTGGGTATTGGTAACCTTTTGCCCTGCACTTTTCGACTGCTTCCCGATCTTTCTTGGTATACAAAAAGAACTCAGATTGCCGAATTATGCCCCGGGGTCCCGACATCTTGTGCAGAAAATCAAATAGGGCGGAAATCTGTTCGACGGTGAACGGCGGTCGAGCCTGCTGGCCGTCCCTGAAAGTCGTATCGGTAATAAGAAAATTTCTCGCCGGATTTATCGGCAAAATAGCGAAGTCAAAATCTACCTTAGGAACTTCGCTGTAGGGGAAAATGTTCCTTAAGAGATTCGGTTTTTCAACTTCTCTCAGGGACCGACCCTTATTGAATTTGTTGAATTCGTGGTACAGAACTCCTTTTTTGGGGTCCCAACTTGCCATTACAGCTCTCCTTCGTTCAGCGCACAACGGTATTGGACTGAATTCACAGCCTTAACCAGCCCTATTGCTTTATTGGGGTTCCGAATTTATTTCGGTTTTGTTAGTCTGATTCCTAAGTCTCGAAGCTGCTCCGGAGAAACCGGCGCAGGCGCTCCGGTCAGAAGACAAAGTGCTTTCTGGGTTTTCGGAAATGCAATTACTTCTCTTATTGATTCTGAGCCTACGAGTATAGCCGTTAACCTGTCCAAACCTAATGCGATCCCACCATGTGGTGGTGCACCGTATTGAAGAGCCTCAAGGAGGAACCCGAATTTCGCTTCCGCCTCTTCCTCTCCTATACCGAGAGCATTGAACACGCTTTTCTGTACGTCCGTGCGGTATATTCTCATGCTTCCGCCGCCAATTTCAGCTCCATTCAGCACGAGATCGTACGCTCTGGCTTTTACTTGCCCCGGATCGGACTCAATACGTTCTAAATCTTCTTCTCGGGGAGACGTGAACGGATGATGCATTGCCTGATAGCGTTGTTCATCCGGATTATACTCAAACATTGGAAATTCCGTTATCCAAAGAAGTCCAAACTTATCCTTTGGAATTTCACCTAACTTTTCACCAAGGTGATTTCTGAGATTGCCTAATACATCATTGACTACTTTGAAAGTATCAGCCCCAAATAATATGACATCGCCCGTTTTGGCTTCAACTCTCGAGTTTATAAGAGAACGCTCTTCATCGGTTAGGAATTTGGCAATAGGCGATTGCCATTCACCATCATTTTTTATTCTTGTGTATGCAACACCTTTTCCACCATAAACCGCTGCAAAATCCCGAAGATCATCTAGGTCTTTTCTTGACAATCGGTCCCCGTCATGGACCTTCATAGCTTTAACGATTCCACCGGCTTCAATCGCCGATTTGAATACTCCGAAACCAGTATTCGAAACAATGTCGCCAATATCGCTCAATTCCATGCCGAATCGTATATCCGGTTTATCGAGCCCGAATCTGCGCATCGCCTCGTCGTAGGATAAAGCGGGAAGAGGCAACTTGAGTTGAATTCCAAGAATCTCTGCAAACAACCTCTCGAGCATACGTTCTATAATGTCGAATAAACGATCTTCTTCTATAAATGAGGTTTCCAGATCCAATTGAGTAAATTCGGGCTGGCGATCGGCTCTCAAATCTTCATCCCGGAAACAGCGCACCACCTGATAATACCTTTCAAATCCCGCGACCATCAAAAGCTGCTTGAAAATCTGAGGCGATTGTGGGAGTGCGAAAAAACTGCCCGGATTTGTGCGACTCGGGACCAGATAATCTCGTGCTCCTTCCGGTGTACTGACCGTGAGGAAGGGAGTTTCAATGTCTACGAATCCTTCACAGTTCAGGAATTCTCTCATTAAACTGGTAATTTTATGACGCACGAGGAGGTTCTGACGAGTTCCTGACAATCTCCTAAGATCCAGGTATCTATATTTGTATCGAATTGAATCCGTTGGCGGCAGCTCGTCGTCTATCGGAAAAGGGGGTGCTTCGGATTTATTGAGAATTTTTACTTCATCGACAAATATTTCTATGGTTCCGGTTGGAATGTCGGGGTTCAGCGATTCTTCCGGTCGTCTCCGAACCTTACCTTTGGCCGCAAGAACCCATTCCGCTCTGATCGCATGGGCTTTAGCGTGGCATTCTTCCGAATGTTCGGGATTGAAAACTAATTGAACAAGACCATTTCGGTCACGCAAATCAATGAAAATCACACCGCCGTGATCGCGACGTCTGTACACCCAGCCCATTACGAGAACCTCTTCACCCACCTGTAAATCGGAGATTTCGGTGGATAAATGTGTTCGTTCCCAGCCGTCAAGAGTATCGAGCTTCAAGAATCCTCTCCTTGCAAATAACTGATTACATCATCTAATGAAATGGAAACCTGGTCTTTGGTTTGCATATTGCGAACCGTCACTTCATTCCGAGCAAGCTCGTCGTCTCCCAGCATGAGCACATAACGTGCTCTGTACTTATCGGCAGTTTTCATCTGCGATTTTAGGCTTGCGCGCTGATATCGGGTTTCGACGGCCAAACCGGCTCTGCGAAGTTCATTTACAAGCACGACACCCTGGGACTGAGTCTTTTCGCCAAGGGTTGCCACAAAAACATCCAGATTTTTCGAAAAAGCGTCGTCGTTGGAAAGTCCAAGAGCAAGCCGTTCGAGTCCAATGGCAAATCCGATTCCAGAGACGTCCGGGCCGCCGATCTCGGCTAAGAGATTATCATAACGCCCACCACCGCCTACCGCTTTGGAACGACCTAATTCATCGTGGATGATCTCAAATGCCGTCCGAGTGTAGTAATCGAGACCTCTAACCATTCTGGGTTCCAATCGGTGCGGCACCCTGAGCAGATCCAGAAAATGCTGCACTTGTCTAAAATGATCCCTGCACGGCTCATCGAGGAAATCGAGTATTATGGGAGCATTCACAGCTATTCTCGAACATTCATCCACCTTGCAATCGAGTAATCGCATCGGATTTGTTACAATCCGTCGCTTGCAGTCTTCACACAAATTAGGGATAAATGGTTCATAATATTTGCGAAGAGCAAGCTTGAAGTCGTTTCTGCAGGATCGGCATCCGACGGAATTCACCTCCATCACGAGATTCTTGGTCCCAATAGAACTCATGATGGTGTAGGCGGCCGATATAGTGTCCGCATCCATCTGAGGCGAATCGTCTCCGAGGACCTCGGCATTTATCTGAAAAAATTGCCTGTAACGCCCTTTGGACGGCCTTTCTCGTCGAAACATCGGACCGATAGTATACACTTTCAGAATGGGATCCTTTCGGAGCAGCGAATGTTCGGCAATAGCCCGGAGTATTCCTGCGGTAGCCTCAGGTCGCAGGCTGAGAACATCGCCTCCACGATCCTCGAAAGTGTACATTTCCTTTTCAACTATGTCCGTCACCTCCCCTATACCTCGCTGAAAAAGCTCTGTTTTTTCCATTATAGGGGTGATGATCTTGCGAAACCCGAAACGCTCGAGTACTCTTTCAGACGTAGAGCTTATGAAATCCCATTTCGGGGTTTCATCGGGTAGAATGTCATGAAAACCTTTAATTAATTTTATCATAGGCTGTTAGAATGCAACGCGTGCCGGTATATGGTAAATTATTTTTTATATAAGATTTAAGCTTGCCGGTCAAGCTTATCGAATTCATGCGTTATCGTGAGGTTGCATATTAGAATGCAGTTAGTGTGGAACACAATTAAAGCTCAAATCAGGTGTAAGCTTAATGAATCTTAATAGCTCAACTTTGATAAAGCTGGACAATCTCCGAGCAATTCTGAAGAAAATGGGAAAGGTGTTGATTGCTTTTTCGGGAGGAACGGACAGCTCCTTGCTGCTGTATGTGGCCGCGGATGAATTAGACGGAAATGTTGTCGCCGTTACTTGCGATTCGCATCTCACCACGACCGAAGAGTTAGTAAATGCCAAAAAGCTTGCCGCTGAGGTGGGTATTGAGCATATTATTATTTCTGTTAATGAACTGGAGCTTCCTGACTTTGCATCTAATTCTCCAGACAGATGCTATGTATGTAAGAAGCATCGTTTCGGCCTGTTAAAAGCAATGGCTGAAACCAGAGATTTACCTTTTGTAATAGACGGCCAAAATTCGGATGATTTCAAGGATTATCGTCCAGGCTTGCAGGCGGGGAAAGAACTTGGTATTCGCAGCCCTCTTCTGGAAGCAGAACTTACAAAGGAGGAGATACGGGAAATTTCACGTGAATTCGGCCTGTCTACATGGAACAGAGCGGCGGCGGCATGCCTAGCTTCCCGCATCCCGTATGGAATCCCTATTACTGAAGAAAACCTAAAGAAAATCGAAACAGCGGAATCCTTACTGAAAGAATTAATCGGTGAGTGTCAGTTGAGAGTTCGTGATCATGGAAGTCTTGCCAGGATAGAAATTCCTGGAAATATGTTCAAAGACATTCTTGAATTGCGCGAGGTCATCAGCAAGCGAATTCGTGCACTCGGTTATCACTATGTGACGCTAGACCTGGAAGGGTACTCCATGGGCAGTCTCAACAGAACATTACCCGGTGTTACGTCATCATCTCAGGAAGAAACTTGAAAACAGCTCACTTTGACTGCTTTGCCGGTGCATCCGGTGACATGATAATCGGCTCTCTTTTGGACGCGGGTTTAGATCTCGAGATTTTACGAACAGAAATCGAGAAGCTTGCCCTCGACGGGGTATCACTTTACTCCCACAAGACCGTCAAAAATGGGATAAGCGGCACCAAATTCGTCGTGAAAGAAGAACCAAGTAGTTGCCGTCATCATCGAAATTTCAAGGATATAGAATCCATCATTGGATCAAGTGAATTGAGTTCTTACGTTCAGGAAAGCAGCATTCGAATATTCAAAGCCCTGGCGTTAGCAGAAGCTAAAATTCATGGCGTATCCATGGAAGAGGTTCATTTTCACGAAGTCGGAGCAATCGATTCGATCGTAGATGTCGTAGGAGCATGTGTTGGGTTGGAATCTCTGGGCATCGATCACATATCGGTTTCACCGATGAATGTTGGGTCCGGAACCGTGAATTGTGCTCATGGAATATTTCCTGTTCCGGCACCTGCAACCGCGGAGCTAATCCAAGGAAAACCGGTATATACATCGGGAATTAATGGAGAATGCCTGACTCCCACTGGGGCTGCTATACTCACGACTCTGGCTGATGAGTTCGGAGCTATGCCGATAATGAACATCACGAACACAGGATATGGCGCAGGCACATCGGATTTCGACGTTCCGAATCTGCTCCGAGTTTTCATTGGGGAATCGGCTGAAAAGTCCGGATTTGAATCCGATCAGATACTCATTATCGAAACCAATATTGACGACATGAATCCTCAAATTTACGATCACCTTATGGACAGACTCTTCGGTTCGGGGGCACTAGACGTATATTTGACTTCTGTTCAGATGAAAAAAAACCGCCCCGGAACACTACTTACAGTGATGTGTCAATCGGATTCGGAAAATTCTATCAATAGGATTTTGTTTGAAGAGACAACAACGATAGGATTGCGCATTCAGACCGTACGAAGAAAGAAATTAAGAAGACGTTTTTCAAAGATTTCCACCATCTTCGGTGAAATCAAATGCAAAGTGTCCGAAATAAATGGTCAACCTGTGAGCATTACCCCGGAGTATGATGATTGCAAATCCATCGCCGTCAAAAAAGGAGTCCCCCTAAAATCCGTAATCAACGAAGCGCGACTAGCCATATCCAGGAGTTTCCAAGATGAAAATAACTCTTAATCTTTTTGCTTCTTTCACTCCTCTGTTGCCTCAAGGGTCAAGCGGAAATTCCTGCACAATTGAATTGCCTGCGGATACAACTATCGATGAAGTGATAAAGATGTTTAAAATTCCAAATACTGTTCAAAGACTTATATTTTTAAACGGAATCCATGCCAATGAAACCGACAGGCTGAAGGACAATGATAGACTTTCGATTTTCCCTCCCATCGCCGGCGGTTAATGTAGCGTGGTGTAAATGGAAATCTTTTACCACCTCTTATTAAAGTCATACCTGGATCTTTCTGCTAATTAGCCCTCGTTCAATTATGTCAGAAAAGACATAAGTAATTAGAATTATTTGTTTTTCAAATTTATTTCCTTGACTCGCCTTATTTCGACGGGTACGATCTTCTTAAGAATTTCAGTATCAACCAGTTTCTCCAAACTGCATAGACAGACCGGAGGAGGATTATATGGACAAGATTATACGTATCAACATGAGTGCAGAGAATGGGCCGAGTGTGACTGAGCATCCATTAGGGGATTACGCGGGGTTAGGCGGACGGGCCCTGACTTCTACCCTCATATCCAAAGAAGTACCGCCTCTTTGCCACCCATTGGGAGAAGATAACAAATTGGTTATAGCTCCGGGTTTGCTGAGCGGATCCGTTGCAGCAACATCCGGTCGTCTTTCAATCGGCTGCAAAAGCCCTCTCACCGGTGGAATAAAAGAATCAAATGCAGGTGGCCAGCCGGCTCAGGTTTTGGGTAGATTGGGTATCGCCGCCATGATTCTGGAAGGCAAACCGAAAGACGACACTTTGTACAAGGTTTATGTTGATTCTAAGGGAGTAAAAATAACTCCCGACAACAGCCTCAAAAAACTCGGTAATTACGATCTAGTCGACAAAATGAAGTCGGAATTTGGAGAGAAAATCTGCTGCATATCCATAGGACCCGCCGGTGAGATGAAATTGGGCGCTGCATCAATCGCATGTACGGACATGGAATTACGACCGACGAGGCATTGTGGTCGGGGTGGCGTCGGAGCAGTTATGGGTTCAAAAGGAGTAAAAGCCATCGTCATTAATGATGAGGGCACAAAGATGCGGACCCCTGCCGACCCGGAAAAGTTCAAAGAAGCCAATAAGCGCTGGGTCGATGGACTCAAAAAGCACCCGGTCACCGGAGAAGGACTGCCTGCCTTTGGAACAAACGTGCTCACTAATGTATTAAATGAAGCTTGTTCTTACCCTACCAAAAACTTCATGTGGGGTCGGTTTGACGGATGCAGCAAAATTAGTGGAGAGACTCAGGCGCAAACGGAACAGGAGCGCGGCGGTAACCCAACACACGGGTGCCACAGGGGTTGCGTGATTAGATGTTCGGGAATTTACGTCGACAAAGATGGAAAGTATGTAACTAAACAGCCCGAATACGAGACTGTATGGGCTCATGGCGGCAACTGTGGAATAGATGATCTTGATGCGATCGCCACTTTAGACAGACTCGATGACGATTACGGGGTCGACACTATTGAAATGGGCGCAACCATAGCCGTGGCTATGGAAGCAGGCATCGCCAAATTCGGTGACGCTGAAGCCGCTATAAACCTTGTCCATGAAGTAGGTAAAGGAACATTTCTGGGTAAGATACTGGGCAGCGGAGCGGGAGTGACCGGCAAGTGTCTTGGAGTCGAACGGGTACCTGTAGTGAAAAATCAGGCTATGCCGGCTTATGATCCTCGTGGAGTATTAGGCATCGGCGTTACATATGCCACGAGCCCTATGGGTGCAGATCATACTGCGGGCTATGCGGTCGCTACAAACATTCTCAAGGTTGGCGGTTTCGTCGATCCTCACTCAACTGAGGGGCAGATCGAATTGTCACGAAATCTCCAGATTGCTACTGCCGCTGTAGACTCAACGGGAATGTGCCTGTTCATAGCTTTTGCGGTTTTGGATCAGCCGGAGACTTTTCAAGCACTGGTTGATATGATTAATGCGTTTTACGGTCTCAATATGACCGGCGATGACGTTTCGGCACTCGGAAAAATGGTTCTCAAAACTGAACGAGAATTCAACATGAAAGCCGGATTGACTGCAGCCGATGATCGCGTACCTGAATTTTTCAAGAAGGAAAAACTGCTCCCCACGGATCTCACATTTTCCATTCCCGATTCTGAGCTTGACAAGGTGTTTAACTGGTAGGCTATCTATTTGGAATTATAAACGAGAGGCCTTATTGGCCTCTCTTCATTTTTGGACATGAAATTGCAAACTCTAACATTTGATTGCCCTGATGAATCCATCGGCATTTTCTCGAAGTACCTGCAAAAGGGATTTCAAATTTCGATTGATCCGGGACGAAGTATCAGTGTGCTATTGCAAGAGCACGTGGGAATTCCGGCCGACTACGTGAAGAATAGGATCAACACGATTTTCCTCAATGGCAAGGCTGTTGATGATGTAGAATCGGCCTTCGTGTTTGCGGGATCCAGGTTAGCATTGTCCGCTGCAATGCCTGGATTTGTTGGAGCAGCGTTCCGTAAAGGAGGTTTTTTCGCGGGTATGCGCAGCTCGATCACTCATCGTGGTGAACCTTCGGGTGAACCTAATGATGCCGGAATCTGTACAATCAGACTTTTTAATTTGCTTATCGAAGAAATCGGGCCGATCTTCCTGGAAAGAGGAATCATTCTCGAAAACGAAGATGCTTTGGATTTGATGAGAGATTTGCAGGCATCACGTTTATGCCGCCACTCGACACCCATGCCCAATCTTTCAGACTCGGGTTATCTCGTCCGCGTAGTCTGGACAAATCCAAATTTATAAGTTTGAACTAATTACCCATGATAGAGGACTTTCGGTAAGCAGTCGAACCGCAATATTCCGACATACCTCCCTGCTCTGTTCAATAATGTAAATTCTTACCGCCAAAAATGTACAAACAAATCTCTGTAAACTGGCTAAAACCTCCAGCAAAACTGCGTATCTTAACCAGCACGATATTTGCTTCAGGTGATCCCAATGGTTGTTTATTCGAATATCAGGCTTTAAGGGGGCTGAAATGTCCAAGAAGATAGCGGAATTATCAATGTTCATCATGTTGCTGGCGAGTCTGGTCTCCACAATTGTAATGACCAATTTGTGATTGAGAACATTCAACACAGGAATTAAGGGTGGCTGTTCGACTCACCATGGCCACCCAAGGATTTTTGACTCCCTGCGAAATATCGACTCATAACTCACGTATGCTCTCACCATTTTTGTAGTTATCGAATTGGAATTCCCTATCTCCTAAAACCTATTGACTCAAAATTGTCGTTCAGACAAAATGCTGAATTCTCAGCCTTCAACTTAATGCATAAATACAGGGAAATTTCTCGGCCTGTATACTTTAATGCAGCTGGTTTCTCGTTGCTTACACACGGCACTGCGCCGCTATTCTAAATGAGGAGTATTACTCGATGTCTCTTAACACTTATCGCTGGACACGGTGGGCGATCTGTATCGCTTTGGTGTCGCTGGTAGTCGGCTTTGGACCGACAGCGGATCCCAGTGTAGCTCAAGAAAAAATCATAAAGATTGGAACTCTTTTTCCTCTCACCGGTCCGGTTGCCACTGCCGGCCAGAGATGCCAGGCCGCCGTTCAAACCGCAGTCGAAATTATCAATAACAAGCACCCTGAAATCAAAGTTCCCCTAGCCGATCAGGAGGGAATTCTCGACGGCCATAAAATAGTGCTCGTACACGCGGACAGTCAGGGGAAACCGGATGTCGGTAAATCCGAAGCAGAACGCCTCTTCAACCAAGAGGGCGTTTGGGCCATCATCGGTTCGTACAATAGCTCCGTGAGCAAACCGGCCAGTTTGGTTGCCGAACGCATGAAACGTATTTTCATGTGCGGTGCCTCAAGCTCGGCAGCTCTGACCCAACGGGATATGAATTACTTTTTCCGGCTTGCTCCGACGGATGAAACGGAGTCAGTGGAATTTGTAGAAGTACTCAAGTGGCTCAATGAAAAAAAGGGCGCAAAAATTGAGACGATTGGAGTGATCTACGAGAATAGCGAATTTGGAAAGCATGCAGCGGGCGAAGCAAAAAAAGCGGCCGCTGCTGCAGGACTCAAAGTAGTTTCGGATGTTCCATTCAGCCCCGGAGCTACCAATCTTAACAGTGAAGTACAGACTCTGAAAAACGCCAATCCGGACGCAGTGTTTGGAGCATTGCTTGGAGCGGACTATTCGCTTTGGGTCCGTACGATGAAGCAGATGTCGTGGCTACCCAAAATAGCTATTAATTATTGCTCGGGTTATCAGGATCCGGTAATCACCAAACAGCTCGCCGGCGATGCAGATTATTTCATGGGATCTACGGCATATTCGCCTCAGTTCGCAGTTCTGATGCCCGCAGTTGATGACGTGGAAAAGATTTTTAAATCGAAAACCGGTGGCGTTCCCTTCGATGGAGACAGCATCCAAGAAGCCGTTGCCATGCTGGTATTAGCACAGGCCATTCAAAAAGCCGGTTCACTCGATGCCGAAAAAGTTGCGGAAACTCTCCATGCAAACGAATGGGATTCTCCCTTGTCTCTGGGCGGAAAAGTCGGCTTCGTAAAAGGCGGGCAGAACGCCAAAGCACATAGCGTGGTGACGCAGCTACAAGGCGGTGAGTACAAACGCATATTCCCGGTTGAAATGGCCGATACGGAAATAGTGTTTCCTATGAAACCATGGAATCAGAGATAAGAAACTTCATTCTTTTCAGAATGACAACTTTGGCGGCACATGGATGTTTTTTGAAAACACCCGCCTTGTGCCGCCAATTCCAGTTGTGACTTCGAAGAATCAAAGCAGGGGCACAAGCAATCATTGTTTGAATTTAACGGTCCATAGATTTGGATGAGGCTGCGGATTTGGAAACTTTCTTACAAGTTTTGATCGACGGTTTACTAAGCGGAATGATGTACGCCCTTGTTGCAGCGGGGTTGTGTCTAATATGGGGCGTCATGGACGTCATCAACTTCGCCCACGGCGAATATCTCATGGTGGCTATGTACGTAAGCTACTGGTTGGGATTCCTCGTCAATGTGGATCCGGTTATTTCAACGGTCGCAGCCGGTGCCTTCATTTTCATGATCGGTGTTTTGACGTACAAGCTAATCATACGATACACAATCGGAAAACCTGGTTTGGTTGCTCTGCTTGCTACGTTCGGCCTCGCAATGTTTTTAAAAAATCTCTGCATGAACCGGTTTTCACCGAATTTCTTGATCCTTTCCGACACTTGGCTAGGAGGAAAAACTCTAAATATAGGAACTCTCATAATTGCGGTTCCCCAGTTCGCTGCAGCATTGTTGGCTCTAGTTGTTGTTGGGCTGCTCTATCTGCTTGTAAACTACACTAAATTCGGCTGGGCCGTTCAGGCTACTGCTATGGACCGCGATGCCGCCGAATTGATGGGGATTAACACGGAAAGAATTTATGTTCTGGTGTTTGGTATTGGTGGAGCCTGCGTAGGAATAGCCGGTGGAATAATGCCTTCGTATCTCGCTGTTCATCCTGAAGTCGGATCCATGTTCGGGCTCATTGCATTCATCTGCGTTGCGATGGGTGGCTTCGGAAGCATTCCAGGTGCTTTTCTATCGGGCATACTGGTGGGAATAGTAGAGGCCCTTGCCGGATTCTACATAGCGCCTGTATTCAAGTATATTGCCGTCTTCGGTCTCTATTTGGCCGTGATCTTCCTCAGACCCAAAGGTATTTTCGGATGGTAGTCCAGTGCAACTGAGAACATTTACCTCAAGAGACTTGGTTTGGCTCGCGTTCATCGTGCTCTTAGCTCTATTACCCGTCATTCCGGCGATTTCAGGCAATTCCTTCCGATTGCATGTAATCATCCTTATACTGCTATTTGCTGCGATGGCTCAGGCTTGGAACATAATTGGAGGCTATTGTGGTCAAGTTTCTTTCGGACATTCCGTATTCTTTGGAATTGGTGCATACGGCGCGGGAATGGCCGTTGTAACATATGGTATTTCACCCTGGCCGGGAATTGTAATCGGTATGGTTGCAGCATCTTTGGTGGCCGTGATCATTAGTTATCCTTGTTTTAAACTGAGCGGACACTATTTTGCCATCGCTACGTTTGCAATTGTTGAAATCTTCAATAGAGCCTTTCTTGTTTGGGATTGGGTGGGTGGCGCATTGGGACTTGATTACCCGATCATAAAAGAGGGGTTTTCCAATCTCATGTGGCACGACTCCAAAATAGGTTATTACTATACGGTTTTAGTAATGTTTGTGATTATTTTCGGCATCGTACGTTGGCTTGAGGGCCACAGATTTGGTTACTACATGCGTGCCGTCCGAGAAGGCCAGGAAACTGCGGAATCCCTTGGAGTAAACAGCACGGCCGTAAAACTAGCTGCAATGGCTCTTTCTGCAGCCATGGCCGCTATGTGTGGCGCTTTTTTTGTGCAATATAATCTTCGGGTCGATCCTCCTATGGTCATGTCCCTTGATATGTCAATGAAGTTTGTATTGGTTACCATCCTGGGTGGAGCGGGAACTCTCGTCGGCCCTCTTTTGGGAGCTTCCGTCCTTATCCCCCTTCAAGAGTATACGCGAGCATTCTGGGGCGGTTTGGGAGGCGGTGTCGATTTGATAATATTTGGGGTCCTTATCATTCTCATGGTCGTCAAACAACCGGACGGAATGATTGGCATCATTCGCGATGTTCGGCAATGGGCCGCCAACGGAAAAGCTTCAAAAAGGGTAAATTAATATGGCTCTCCTGGATGTTCGGGATGTCACTATGAAGTTTGGAGAGCTGGTAGCCAATCGTCGGATAAGCTTCACCGTTGAGCCAAAGTCCATTGTGGGTTTGATAGGCCCCAATGGAGCGGGAAAAACGACTCTTTTCAATTGCGTCTCGGGTCTTTATAAACCCACCGAGGGACGAATATTCTTCGATGGGGATGACATAACCGGTCGTAAACCTTACCACATTGCAGCTAAAGGTGCTGTTAGAACATTCCAAGTCGTACGGCCTCTCAAGGACATGACGGTCTTTGATAATGTACTCGTGGGGGCCTTCTTGAAATGCCCCGACAACCGCAATGCGTTTAAAAAAGCTGAAGAATGTTTGCGATTATGCAATCTTGAATCCGTAGAAGAAAGACCTGCAGGAGAATTATCCATTGGGCTAAAAAAACGCCTTGAAATGGCAAGAGCCCTTGCAACGGATCCAAAACTGCTGATGCTCGATGAGGTGATGGCCGGGCTTACGTCTACCGAAGTTAAGGAGTCAGTAGACGTAATCCAAAAGTTACGTGAAAAGGGCCTCACATTGATGATTGTTGAACATGTTTTAGAAGGTATTATGCCGATAGCGGACAAGATCGTAGTCTTAGATGGCGGAATCAAAATTGCGGAAGATACCCCGGATCGGGTCTCCCACGATGAGCATGTAATTGAGGCATATTTAGGTGCGAAGTACAGTCAGCGTTATAGGAAACTAAAGGAGAAAAACGTTGACTGAGCCGATTCTCAAGATAGACGACCTGTATGCGGGATATGACGGCATTCCGGTGGTGTTGGGGATTTCATTAGAGATCCGTCCCGGAGAATTGGTTGCGATCGTCGGTGCCAACGGAGCAGGGAAAACCACGACAATGCGGGCAATCAGCGGGCTCATACATCCCATCCAAGGCAACATATTCTTTTCCGGGCAGAATATTTCCAGTCTTCCCGCTCACAACATACTCAAATTAGGAATCAGCTATGTCCCCGAAGGTCGAAGGATTTTTGGCAAATTATCGGTGAAGAAAAATCTTGTTCTGGGAGCATATACCGAAAAGTCACAATCCGAAGTGAATCGTCGGATAGATGAATTACTGACGATCTTTCCGGTTTTGCGAGCACGTTCCAAACAAACCGCCGAAACTTTAAGCGGCGGCGAACAGCAGATGCTTGCCATTGCCCGAGGCTTAATGTCAAAACCCAAACTGCTTATGCTCGATGAGATGTCCTTGGGTTTAATGCCTAGCATGGTTGAAAAGATGATGGAGACAATCACAGCGATAAACGGCTCGGGTACTACCGTTCTTCTTGTAGAACAGATGGTTCAGGAGGCTCTTGAGATTGCACATCGGGGATATGTGATTCAGAACGGCAGAATAGTTCAAACTGGACTTTCTGGAGAATTATTGGAGTCCGAAGAGGTCCGAAAGGCCTATTTGGGAATGTGAGATTCATGGTCAATCCGAGCAGATCGCAATCAGGAAATATCTCTCTTAAGCATGGGATGCTTCCCCAATACCGTCATGGCTTCTCCGCGTGAGATGACGTTCGCTGTATGCAAGAGCACAGAGTCGAGAAGTAACAGTTTGGAAATTGTAAGACAATTGTGAATCAGCAAAATATAGTTTAAGCTCGAAATTGATACAGTACCGTGATCTTGAGAAAGCATTTCGAGAATGTAAACCAAAGAAATTATTAATGTCTGTGGATACGGAAGTCAGGTGAAGTGCCATGTCCTTCTAAATGAATTTGTTAAGCAAAATGCATTCTTCACGGTGGATTCTATAGCGACATCATTCCCGGCTAGCTAACAACAATTGATTAAGGGTATGTAGATCAATGCGTCCACGTAAATTGCTCGGATTCCTTTTAATCTGTCTATTCCTCATTGGCTTGATCAGTTTAGTTATTGTTGACGATCACAGGTATTTCGAGCCGCACTTAGTTGTAACAATTTTGAATGTGGTATTCGCCGGAATAATTCCTTGGATTATTACGATAATCGCGTATCGCACCTATGTCTCGTTTGGATCCGTAAGCGTATCGTTTCTCGGTGGCGGGATGCTCTCCTTTGGATTCGGCAACATAGCCGCCGGGCTTTTGATACCCATAGCCCATAGTCACAACGATATCATTACTATACACAACTCAGCCATAGTATTTGCGGGACTACTTCACTTTGTCGGAACAAGTCTGAAATTTACATCCCGAAAGACGTTTCTTTCTCGCGCGTATTCAGTTGGTCCAATCTTATTGTTTTACTCGGGAATACTGCTTCTTCTGACTGTTTGGTCTTTTCTGACATACTTTAATTGGTTGCCCTTGTTCCTGATCCAGGGGATCGGCCCCTCTCCACTGAGACAGCTGGTTCTGTTTATAGGGGTAGTTCTCTATTTCCAGGCCGCATCGTTGTCTTTGCTGAGTTATTTTAAATCCAAATCGGATTTTTTCTACTGGTATTCCGTTGGCCTCGCGCTGATTGGAATCGGAATCACAGCCTTGTTCTTCTTGAAAATAGTTGGAAGTCCGATAGGGTGGTTGGGCCGGTCAGCCCAGTATATAGGTTGCGTGATGGCCCTGTTCGCGGTTTTAACCGCTTATCGGGAGGGCAAATCACACGGGCTTTCCTTGGAACAGTCGATAGCTGCCCTTTTTTCCGATTCTGAAGCCGGCTATAAAAGTCTCGTTGAAGCAGCTCCCGACGCCATTGTCTCCTTCGATTCCGGTGAAAGGATTATAGATTGGAATACTGCTGCCGAGAAAATATTCGGAATTTCGAGGGATCATGTCTTGGGAAAACCTTTTTTTGAGGTTCTTCGACCGGAAATATCAAGAAATGCAGTGAACTCTGCAGACCAACCACTTTCTTCGGGACTGTACGAATGGAAGCTTAGAAAAAAAGATAATTCGGTGTTTGATGCGGAAATAACGGCTTTCAGCAGACCGGCACAAATCGGAATAATAACAACCTGCATTATACGTGACATTAGTGAAAAGAAACTGGCTGATGCCAAGCTAAAAGCATCTGAGCAACGTTTTAACATTTTCATGAATAACAGCCCCACAATTTCGTGGATAAAAGATGCTTCCGGCCGTTTCACCTTTTTGTCGGAAAATTTTAAATCACGGTTTGGTCTTTCGCACGAAGAATGCCTCGGGAAATCAGATCACGAACTCTTTTCGAATGACATTGCCGATCAGTTTTCCAGGAGTGACAAAGACGCCCTAGATCGAAATGCCGGCATGTCTTTCCTTGAAACCACAACCTCCGGAGAAGAAACTCAGTATTGGTTGGTCTTTAAATTTCCCTTCCAGGATTCATCCGGAGATTCATTCCTAGGTGGAATAGCCCTTGATATTACCGATCAAAAGCGGGCTGAAAATGCACTAGTCGAGAGCGAAGGAGAATTGCGATCGATATTCGAGACATCTACTCAGGGAATCTTGCTGACGGCACCTTCCGGTGAAGTACTCAAATCTAATTCAGCCGCGCAACGCATACTGGGTTATTCTGAAGACGAACTCCATATCCTTGGACGAGTGGGAGTTGTAGACCAAAAAGATAGTAGGCTGCCCGCTGCTTTGAAACTGCGCATGGAAAAAGGTCATTTTGAAGGTGAGATGAATTTTGTCCGCAAAGACGGGACGGTTTTCCCGGTAAGATTGAGTTCAAGCGTATTCAGAAATTCAAAGGCTGAATTGCTCAGCAGCATTATTTTTCAGGATATTACGGATGAGAAAAATGCTCAGAAGGCTTTGAAGGAAAGTGAAGAGCGGTTCCGTATCGCCAAGTCCGCTGCAAAATTAGGCATACACGACTACGATGTGATTACGGGCGAAATCAAATGGGATCAAAGATGTCGCGAGTTATGGGGAGTAGATACTGATGCTTTGATAACCTACGAAGTTTTTGAATCCGGCGTGCATGCAGATGATAGGAACAAAGTTAAATTGGCCGTTCAGAAAGCATTTGATCCCGGAAGTGGCGGACAGTATCAGGCAGAATATCGTGTGATCAGTAAACGAGATGGGATCGAACGCTGGATATTTGCTGCTGGGCAGGTTTTCTTTGAAAACAATCGCGCCGCTAGGCTGGTAGGAACCGCGGAGGACATTACCGAACGGAGACAAGCTGAAGAAGAGATTCGGAATCTCAATAGGGCTCTTGAAACGACTCTGCAACAGCGTACATTGGCCCTCAAAACCGCTCGCCTGCAGAATGATTTGCTCCAGTCTATTCACTTAGTTCAGACACAATATATTTCCCACTCAGGATCGGAAGAGTTTTTCAAGAGTT
Source organism: uncultured Syntrophaceae bacterium (assembly GCA_964613745.1). GTDB lineage: Bacteria > Desulfobacterota > Desulfomonilia > Desulfomonilales > Desulfomonilaceae > CAZTJA01. Next base: position 24,905 of record CAZTJA010000001.1, on the reverse strand, counting down.
TACTGGATAGTATTCTCAGATTAACCAATAGTCCTTTCGGATTCATAGGTGAAATAATCCAAAATGAAGGTAATGAAAAACAATTCCTTCATAGAGCAGTGTCCGACATATCTTGGGATGAGAAATCCCGAATTATGTATGAAGGGTTCGCAGCAAGAACCGGATTCAGCTTTCCAAATATCCGCGGAATTTGGGGTAGTGTAATAGTAGATGGAGAGACTGTTATTTCTAATAATCCGTCGAATGATTCGCGCCGCATTGGCCTTCCACATGGGCACCCTCCTATCAATTCCTTCCTCGGACTGCCGCTCCATTCCAACGGTAAGCTAATAGCAATGATGGGCATTGCCAATCGTCCGGGAGGTTATGACGAAGACATAGTCGATTTTTTACAACCATTTCTCAGTACTTCCGCCCGTCTCATTGAAGCTCATAGGAACGACATGAAGCGCCGTGACGCTGAATTACGGTTGGCCCAGGCTCACGCTGAGCTCGAAATGAAGGTAATCGAACGAACCTCAGAGCTGCAGCTCACAAATAGCAAGTTGATGACCGAAATTGGTGAACGTGAGAATGCGGAACTCACGTTAAAAGAAACTCTCGCGGATTTAACACGTTCGAATGAGGATCTTAGACACTTCGCGTACATCGCCTCACATGATTTACAGGAACCTTTAAGAAATATAGCAAACACTCTGCAACTCTTGGAAGGACGACTTAGCGGAAGACTCGATTCGGGATGTGAGGAATTGATGACTTATGCAGTACAATCAGCGAAAAAAATGAGAAGCTTGATACTTGACCTGCTCTCTTATTCAAGGCTGACAGGAGATGATCATGTAGGGAGATGCGATGTTCAATCGGTTTTGAATCAATCACTTCGAAATCTGAACAGTTTAATCAAGGAGAAAGATGCGGAAATCACGATCAATCCCATGCCCGTAATTTGGGGGGATGAAACACAACTGGTTCAGGTATTCCAGAATCTGATAGGAAATGCGCTCAAGTTCGTACATAAAAACAAGCCCGAAATACACGTTAAGGCAGAGCGAGGATCAAAAGAATGGGTGTTTTCCGTCAGCGACAATGGTATCGGAATCGAAGAACAGTTTTTTGACAGAATATTTGTAGTTTTTCAACAACTGGACAAATCAGATCCCTTCGATGGAACCGGTATAGGATTAGCCATCGTCAAGAAAATTGTTGAACGCCACGGAGGAACAGTGTGGGTCGAATCGGAAATCGGCAGAGGATCTACATTCTATTTTTCAATTCCGGATACCGAGAGCAAGTCTTTGCTGTCTTAGTTATGAATTACTCTGCATAGATCACCCGGTCACTCGAATGACGGATCACCAGTTTTGATTGAGAAGTATTCAAAAACTGACTTGCGGCATCAGGCCGATGTCGTTATTATGAGATCCGACCGGCAAACAAAACGACTTGACCCGGAACATCGGTTTTTTAGAGCTTCATTGCCATAATGGCCCAGCGAAATTGACATTCGAATATCGTCACTGATCAAGGTGGTCGCAGTGGGAAGTGTATCCCAAGGGGGTTATGATGTCCGTTGCGCACAGAATCCTGCCGGCATTGTCGTCCAAGTTGCACTCCTCAGAACTAACCTTTCCTCTCAAGCTTGTGCTTGCAGGCTGCCATTTTTACTGTGACGCTATATGCTACGTTCATCATCACATCTTTGACGACACCTCCTTAATCCTCAGAAAAGCGATTCGCTTAAATGCTCGAAATGGCAGTAAGGTTCTGGATCTTGGAACCGGTCAGTTGGGTTTATTGGCCATTTACTGCGCAAGAGCGTTTCGGGTGGAAGTACTGGCCATCGACATCAATCATGAGTTTTTGGAAAATGCAAAAAAGGTAGCTCTGGCCAGCCAGGTTCCCCACGTCGAATTCCGGTGGAGCAATTGGTTTTCGGAAGTTGACGGATTTTATGATCTCATTTTAGGCAATGTTCCATACGTGCCCACCCAGAGCCGGGAATTTCTGATGAAACTGAATGAATATCCGGAAGTATGGGACGGAGGAGCGTCAGGAATTACCGAAGTCGATAAGGTTCTTAGTCAAGTACACCAATTTTTGACCCCCTCAGGTAAATTTCTTCTGGGAATCAACACTGATTGCGTCCCTGAGAGAACTATGCTGCATCTCATTAATGTGTCGGAGCACCTGGAACTGCAATGGATAGTGAGGTCATGGATATCTCATAGCGAGGTGTTTGTCATCTCCAACAAACCCTCGTGCTGATTTCCCTTTCCTGAACTTTCGACATGCACGACAGAGAAATACTAAAACTTTCTAATGGATCTTTGACGTAGCTCTCTATCCTGACTCAACAAGTAACAAACGGGTCTCACCTTCGGGGGTTCTATGAATGTGAACGATTCTCATTCCTCGGACGATCCTAAAGTAATTCTGGAATTCCTCAATTCAACCCTGCCCTTCAGTCAACTTGATCCTACTATCCTCAGGGAAGTCTCGACTCATTTTTCAATGAGGTTTTTTCCTAAGGGTACGATCATTTTTCGGCAAGATATCGATGAAGTAAACAACTTCTATCTCATATTCTCCGGTGGCATTAAAACCTATATTATCGGATCGGAGAACGTGGAAACACTCTTGGATTTTCGGGAACGAGGTCACTATTTTGGGGCACTCGCTCTCATTCGTTCATCTAAAGCAAACTTCTGCGTAGAAGCCGTTGAAGACACATACTGCCTTGAGCTTGATAAACGTATTTTTCTGGAACTCGTACGCACCAGTCCCAATCTATCCGAATACTTTTTGAAAACATTGTCCGACGAACTCGTCACCACCGCTTACACCGAATTGCGTCTACGGAAGCTAAATCCAAAACCCCAGGAAATGCTGTATCTTTTTAATTTGCAGGTTGGTGATGTTATTAAGAGAAGTCCTGAGACGATTCATGCTTCCCATTCTATTCAAGAAGCGGCACAACGGATGGCCGATCTGGAGATAGGATCAATACTTATCAGAGATCAAAGCAACGAAATTGTCGGCATAGTGACCGACAAGGATCTCAGAAAAAAAGTGGTGGCCGGGGGACGCGATTACAACGGACCGGTAGCGGACATTATGACATCACCGGTAAAGACGATAGCAGCAAATGCATTTTGCTTCGATGCGTTGCTACAGATGATGAATCAAGGTGTTCACCACTTAGCTGTGAGTCGTAATAATCACATTACGGGAATTGTTAGCCTTCAGGACGTTATGGTCCAGCAGGGTTCCTCACCATTACATCTTTACCGAGAGATAATCAATCAACGAACAGTCAAGGGCCTCTATCCCCTCTATGCAAAAGTTCCTCAAGTAGTCCGAGCCCTTGTGGAAGAAGGAGCAAAAGCAAATAACATCACGAAAGTTATTTCTGAACTAAACAACAAGATAGCCCACCGACTCTTGAGCATGCTTGATGAGCAATTTGGCAAAGTCGACTTTCCATTTTGCTGGATCACGTACGGCAGCGAGGGTCGTCAAGAACAAACATTTAAGACTGATCAGGATAATGCAATAATTTTCGATGTCCTCTCAGGCGAAGAAGCTGCATGGAAGCTTGCAAGAGCACACATCCGCAACTTCGCAAGAGAAGCCGTGGAACATCTTGAGTCATGTGGTTATTCCCTCTGTAAAGGGAACATGATGGCATCAAATCCTCGGTGGCGCAAACCCTACAAAATTTGGGAAGATTATTTCACAAGTTGGTTAAACAATCCCGAACCTGATGAAGTGCTACACGCAACAATTTTTTTCGATTTTCGTCCCGTATATGGCGAGCTAAAATTGGCTGAAAATTTAAAAGACCTTCTGACATCCCTCGCACCCGGCAAATCTTTTTTTCTCATGCATTTGGCAAGAGACTGCATTTCAGCGAAGCCGCCTCTAACTTTTTTTAAGAACTTTGTGGTCGAAAAGGACGGTAAGTACAAAGACAGAGTGGATTTGAAGTCTCAGGGCCTGACTCCTTTTGTAAACTTCGCCAGGCTACTCGCTTTGGCAAATGGAGTCAGAGAAACGAATACTGTTGAACGCCTCGACGCTTTGGCTCGTCTGGATGCGATACCTCATGAACTGTACTCCGAAGCAAAGGAGGCTTACGAGTACCAAATGCAATTAAGACTCGTTCATCAATTGAGAGCGATTGAAGAAGAACAACCTCCGGACAATTATATAGATCCAGGTGAGTTATCAGACTTGGAAAGACAGACTTTAAAGGAGGCATTCGGGGTCATAGGAAGAATACAAGGATATGTAAAGAACCGCTTCAGAGTATTGGAATAAACGACAAAGCCCAGCGTACTCACGCAGGGCCTTGCGTCAATGCAGTGGTTAAAGAGTCGATTCTATCGCGATTAGTTACCTTCGCGCCGGTTGCTTGGTTTTGGGAAGATGCGTATGGCCTTACCGCTATCGCCCTTTTCTACCCGAAACTGTCCGAAAATCGCAATTTCCCTGAGAATATCGTGGACTTCCTGCATCGGACCAAGATGGACATCGGTTGGCGCCACAACCCGGCCGGCAAGATCGGTTTCAGCATCATCCACTAAACCCGAGGCGAGCAAGTTGTTTGCGAGTTCTCCACGAATTAAGATACTGGGACATCGAGTGCTTTTCCAAAAGGCCTTTAGTTCTTCAAACTTAACGACCTCTTTTCCAATCATACGGTTCCTCCGCTAACAAAGGTAAGCATCCAATTAGTACAGCTAATATGATTTGGGGCCCTTTGTCAAGGATAGAAGTCCGTCTCGGAGATTGAATTTATTTTATCTGCGTATGTTAGACCTTAGCCGGCAGCGCACATTAAGACCTGCAAACTATTCAATGTAATAATCTCTGTGTCGAGCGAGATATCAGAGGCTTGTTTTGAAAAATTGAGTGCTTTTCTCAGAATTGCTCCACAAAAGGAGAGGTTTTTTGTATAATTTAGAAGTTCGACGATTTCAGAAAGCTATCAGTTTTTTTCCCACGAGTTTGTCGTGAACATTGTTTGTCAAAGTTGCAAGTCAGTTTCCAAGCTCATTGATTATAAAGTACCTATAGGTCGATCGTATATTGTCTGTCCAGGGTGCGGCAAGAGAATAAATATCTTCAAGTCCGTTGCAATAGGCTCGGTAATCACCAATCTGACGAATCTCCGGTTTTTAGGAGACGGCACATTGAACGAACGTTTGGCCGAATCGGGGGAACTCTGGCGGGTAATGGACGTAGTAGAGCCCTGCCCGGATAAAGGCAAAGGTCGCTCCTGTGAAGGAGACAACCGAGGCCGATGTCCGAATCAACGCTTAGTAGTAAGACTTAGTCGTGACAAAAAGTTGTATAAAACATGTCTTTACAGAGGCGGAAGACGAATCTTTGATAAGGGCTATGGCAGAATGCCCGTTGGAAATTGCACTTTAACCAGCGGCTCTAGGAGCATTGAACGAGATGAGGAGCTGAAAGACTGATTATTCATTCTTCCAGTCGGGTTTTCTTCGCTCAATAAATGCAGAAATGCCTTCATTCGGATCATGGCACTCCATCAACTCCTTTAGGTATAGCGCTTCCATTGCCGGCAAGTCTTCAAGTATTCTTCGGTTGAATGCTCTTCTTACTGCTTTGTTCGCCAGCCTCAATGATGTTGCACTTTTGGACAAGAGATTTTTCTCGATCCATTCTTTTGCCAAATCCTCGCAGTCCTGACCCTCTCCCGATAGAAAATTCACGAGACCGATACGATAAGCTTCCGAAGCATCTATTGATTGCCCGCTGAGGACTATTGCATCCGCGTGCGCCTGACCGACCTTGCGAGGTAGTATTACCGAAGCCGGTGGGGGAAAAACGCCTAGCACTATTTCCGGTTGCCCAAAAACTGCGCTTTGGTCTGCAACTATAATATTGCAGAAGATGGCAAGCTCCATGCCGCCGCCTAAACACTGACCTTTCACTACGGCCATAGTCGGTATGGAAAGTTCAACCAATCTATAAAAAACATCGTGAAAGGCTCGCAGCATCATCGCTGCATTTTCCTTCGTGTGTTCCTGAACACTGGCCCCAAAGGAAAAATGTTTGCCCTCACCCGTGAACAGAATGAGTTTCAATTTTTTGTTCTGTTCGAACCCTGCCAGAGCGCAGGAAATTTCCCTCAACATGGCTGCTTCGAGAATGTTAGCCTTTGGAGAATTCAGGGTAATCTTGCAGACTGCTCCATCGTAGATTTCTTCGCACCTGATCAGTTTATAATCCATTGAAACCTCTCAAAGAGATGCCGAGGGGCAATCGGCCCCTCGGTTCTTTGGAATTAAGCTTTGGGTTTACCCAAGACTTTTTCAAAAGTTTCGGGTGAAGCTACAGATGCCTTGGCTATTTCCTGTCTCCATCCGATGAAGTCGATTACGTCCTGACCGGTAATTTTCTTTGAATTAAATGCGTTAAATCCAAGATAAGCCTCATACCCCATATTGGCCATCAGCCAATGTCTATTCGCAAGTTTCGACTGATCCCAGAAGAATTTCTTCTTGGCTCTGATTCCATCGATTGCTTTGATGAGACATCCGGGGAAGAGATTTGCAAAGGTCCAGATAACTTTATCGATCTCCTGATCGAGAAGCGTGAAATCTTTGGGAAGTTCTTTGACCATGTTTCTTGCTTCTTTCATTTCAGAGCCGGTCTTGAACTCACCATAAACGATTTCGCCATCTCTTACGTATGTATCTGTGATGATCTGAGGATTACGAATAAACTTATCACCTTGCTTCAGTACGGGAACGACCTTGGAAATGAGATTCTTGGCTCTCATCTTGTAAGCGCTCCACAGCTCGCAGCTGACGCAATTCCACATAGCATCTTCCATGGATAGAAACCACGGAAGAAAATCCGTTGATCCGCCGTCAGGACTTGAACCGTGCCTTGCTCCCGCTTGTCCGAAAATGGCTAAATCGCTGGAAATTGCGAGATCACATGCCATCCCGATCTCTTGACCGCCGGCAACACGCATTCCGTTTACTCGTGAGATGACCGGTTTCTTGCAATTCAGTATTGCGTCAACCATTCCATTGAATAGATCCATGTATTCCCCATATTCATGAGGCCTCATGGAGTAGTACTCCGCATATTCTTTTGTATTACCACCGGTGCAAAAAGCGATGTCGCCGGTCCCTGTAAATACGGCGGCAACAACTGATCTATCCTGGCTCGCGGCTGAAAAACCGGCGATGACACCCTTAACCATTTCCGTGGTGTAGGAATTATACTGAGCAGGATTGTTCAGTCTGATCCAACTTACGTACAATCCGTCAACAACATTGCCCTGTGGATCCTTCAATGGTTTCTTTTCATAGACGGTGCACGGAGCTTCCGTTCCCCAATGCTCCGATCCCATAAGCAAATGATCTTTCGAACCATTATCTCTCGGCAACCATTCAAGAGCCATCGCAACCTCCTTGGAACTCATTTGTTCATTCAGTCAAAACTGGACTGAGTCGATTATGTATATTAAGGATGTCACCGGAACACTCTTGAAGAAATCTGCTCCGGCGACTATTACAAGCCAAATTTACTCGACCTGATTTCCAGATTATTTTACCGGCTCAAAAGCGTAAAAAACCCGAGGAACCTGGACTACATCACGACCGACTTCCATCGGGACGGGATCTATGTCAAATACGGCAAGCTTCACTTTGTCACCCGGCTTTAACTCACCCTGGGCGCAATTGATGATACGTACGAAAAAAGTTCTCTTTCCGTCGAGATCGAGAAGAGCATGAATGAGAGGAGGCTTTCCAAATCCAAGAGGGACCCCTACAACCTCTTCGGTACAGTCAATCACGGTCCCTACAGTCGGCCAGTCAATCCATTCCATGTTGGTGCTGTAGCAATCAGGGCAGAGCACACGTGGAGGAAAAGGCTCGGACCCGCAATCCTTGCATTTCGTCGTGGTGAATCGACCTTCACGCAGAAACTCAAAGAACGGATGGATTTGATTAAACTCCTTGGATTGTTGAGGAAACAAATCCATGGTAACCATGTACTTGCCGTCTAAAACTGAAATACCCGGAGTGCTCATGCGACCTCCTTACCATATATGAGAACCGTGTGTGCTGCTATGAAACCACTCAAATTGTGCGTCAAACCAACTGTTGCATTTGGAACCTGTTGAATTGCATCGCCCCTGAGTTGCCTCATAACTTCGATTCCTTGCCTGATTCCGGTGCCGCCGAACGGATGGCCACATCCCAATAAACCCCCATCGGTATTGGTGGGAATCTTTCCGCCGAAATCATTCTGACCATCACCAACAAAGAAGCCGCCTTCACCTTTTTCACAGAATCCAAGATCTTCCATTTCGATGATCTCTGAGATCGTGAAACAATCGTGTGTCATGGCAACGTTTACATCTTTGGGTTCAACTTTGGACTTGGTGTAAGCCTGATGTGCGGCTATCTTGAGCGCTTCCCAAGTAGTCCAATCCGGCATATTGGCAGACATATTATTCACCGATGCCTGACCTGTCCCTCTAAGATAGACCAACGGCTTGTCCGTCATATGCTTCGCTTTTTCTTCGGTTGCGAGCACGATTGCAGCGGCGCCGTCGGTTATAGGGCAGCAATCATAGAGAGTTAAAGGAGGAACGATCATTTTTCCGCTCATTACCTCTTCCATGGTTACGGGTGTCTGAAATTGCGCTTTGGGATTCTTGGCCGAATTTCGTCTATTCTTGACGCTAACCGTACCCAAGTGCTCTTTCTTGGTCCCAAACTTCTTCATGTGCTGCTTGGCAACCATCGCAAATACTGGGGGAGGAAGCCCAAGGCCCTGACCGCCATCCCAATCATGATCAACCGAGGCGAGTTCACTATAAAAGACTTCCCATTTCTGGGGCGTATAGAGTTTCTCTCCACCGGCCACCATGACGACATCGGCCTGACCCGACTTAATCATGGCAAATGCCAAAATAATTGCGGAACTTCCGCTCGCACAAAGAAGTTCAACTCGGGCGCAAATGTTCTTGGGTTTTATTCCTGCATATTCTGCTACCAGCGGTGCCAAATGAGTCTGATAGGACGTTCGCTCCGTATAAGCTGAAGCGACAAGTAGTCCGTCAATTTCCTTGGGATTCAGCATAGGGTTGTCTTCATAACAAGCCTTTGCCGCTTCTTGGAAGAAATCACGTTGACTACCGTCCCGGACCCCCCATTTTGACATTCCTCCGCCAATGACGCACACGTTTCGTTCCATTGTGTCAACCTCCGGCGTGAAATTCGGATCCAGTTACTTAAATCGCATAATGTAGTTTCTGGACGGGAAACGACCTGAAACGGAACGGGTCCGTTTATGTTTTGTCGTTTAAGGTTTATTCGGGATTTGTGACGATTCGGCTTCATCGGACATAACGAAACCGCAACCGGTACATAAGTTCAGTTTACAGTGTTTAGTAGACTGAACGCAACGACTTTTCTTTAGCACTCTAAACGTTGCCTTACCGTTTAATTATCTAATTATATTAAATTTGCCTGCTTCCAGTCTAAAGTTTGGGTCCAAATTAACGAGTTCTGGGGACTGAATCAAGTTTCATTCACCTGAATCAGCGCGCAATTGATGAATAAAAAACCTTTCACGCTGGAGACGCATGGAAAGTGAATAAACCTCGAAAGAAAGGAGACCGGTAAAGTACCGGTCTCCAAAATGGCGTATGTGCTGATTGAGGATCAGTCGGACAGGAGGAACGTCTTGAAGGCTCGATGGCACATCCATACATCATCTTTGGAACTGAGTTCCAGAGGCGAATGCATGCCGAGTAAACCGGGACCGCAATCAATGATCTCCGCTCCGGCATTCGCTAGGTACTTGGATACCGTGCCACCGCCACCCTCGTCAATTTTTCCCATACCCGCTACCTGCCAGATTATTCCGTTCTTGTTGAACAGATTGCGAACCCAACCCGCGTATTCGGCGTTCGCATCAGACGCCATATATTTGCCGCCATGGCCTGTGTATTTTTTCAATCCAATACCGTGACCTAGTTTTGCGTTGTTTCGCTTATCGCTAACGTCTTGAAAATTCGGATCGAGGGCGGCCGTGACATCTGCGGAAAGAGCCTTACTGTTGCTCAACATTCTATGAAAATTGAGAAGGTTCGGTTCTTCCTTGTAGTTATCCATAAGCTCGAGAAGAAAATGCTCCAGGAAATTGGATTTCGCACTCGTGTTTCCCTCACTTCCAATTTCTTCCTTATCGTAGAAGACGACCACTGAAGTAAATTCCGGATCTTCAACATCGATGACCGCAGTCAGAGAAGTATAAGCGCAGATCCGATCGTCCTGCCCGTATGCACTTATAAACACCCGATCCATTCCGGCATCTCTGGCAGGATCAGTAGGTACGGCCTGGATCTCGGCGGTGATCAAATCTTCTTCCACGATGCCGTACTTGTTTTCCAAATAGGCCAAAACGGCCAATTTCACTCGGTCCTCAGTATCTTGGTCCGGAAATGGAATCCCGCCTATTATGATATTGAGACTTTCACCGGAAATTACCTCCGAAGCCTTTTGCTCCATTTGTTTCCTGGCCAAATGTGGGAGCAAATCTGGAATTACAAAAACAGGATCGTTGCGATCCAATCCGATTTCGATATCAACTGAGGATCCGTCCGACCTGACGACCGTTCCGCATAGGGCGAGATTACGGGAAACCCAGTGAAATTTTTTTATGCCACCGTAATAATGAGTCTTGAGGAGAGCCAAACCTACATCTTCGTACAAAGGATTGGGTTTGAGATCCAATCTTGGGCAGTCAATGTGGGAAGTTATTATTCGCAGACCTTCATTGAGAGGTTTCCGGCCCCGTACGGCCAAAGCAATTATCTTTCCGCGAGCGGTGTAGTAAACACGGCCGTTTGATTCCGAACCCAATGGTCGGAATCCAGCACGTTCTGCCTTGTCAATAATGTAACTAACTGCCTTTCTTTCCGTTTTGGCCCGATCTAGAAAGGTTTTATACTCTTCTGCATATGCATATAGTTGATTGCGTTCGTCCTCGGAAATCAAATCGATAATTTTCTTCTGATCTCTAATGAGCTTGTCTTTGAGACTTTTCGTGCCTTCGGATTCCTTTTCTGTCATGTAATCCTCTTTACATCAGTTTCCGTATTTCCATGGAGGATCAAGAGGATTGAAATCGTGCATACTACGCGGCTGATCTGCAAGAGGTCCAAATGGTCCGGATTCACCGGATGCGGAAGCCTTCATCGTCTGATAGTTCTTCTTGACCAGAAATTCACGCGCCGTATTGATGGGAGTTGCGAAGCCAATCCCCTGACTCTTCCATAATAGTATAGTATTTATTCCGACGACCTCACCGTCAAGATTGAATAGAGGTCCACCCGAATTTCCCAAATTCATTGCGGCGTCGATCTGTATAAGAGGAGGATACCCGGAACCCGGAATGACTCTTTTCTGGGCACTCACTATTCCGAACATCAATGATTGACCTATGCCATATGGATTGCCGATACCGACTACCCACTCGCCAAGCTCCACGCTATCCGAATCTCCCATGCGAACGGGTTCGAGGCCCGTTGCATCAATCTTGATGACGGCAACGTCGTTCTTTGTGTCTTTGGCGATGACTTTGGCTAGGTATTTTTTTTGCGTGAGCAATTCAACTTCAATTTGCGAACCATTACGGAGCACGTGTTCATTGGTGATAATGTAACCGTTTGTAGAAATTATAAATCCGGATCCGTATCCCATGGCTTTTCCGGTTGAGTCCCCTGAAAAACCGAGGTTACCAATTGAAAAGGAGGATCCCGGTTCCAGCATCCTGATGGAAACCACAGAACGATTGACTTTTTTTACAAGTTCTCTGATATCAGGAAGAGAAAAAGAACGAATGTTGTTTTCAGGAGCTTTTGGTTCGGAGTAGGGTTCCGGCCTAAAAGGAACGGGAGATAACCCGATTCTTGTTTTTTTTGATTCATCAATAGCTTGCGACGGAACAGGTTGGTTTCGATTAAGACTCCCCGTGACCGAATCGATTGCCGCTTTACGAAGAACGGGATCAGTGGCTGAAACTGGATGCGCTGCAAAAAAGCAAACAATTAAGATAATTGTATAAGACCATCCACTTTGGAGAGTCTGCATTAGGGTTCCTCCAGATCGACGCGAAAACTCATGCAATCATTTTGCCTTAAAAGGCTGGGCACGATATAGACTTAGAGTCGGCACTCTGTCAATGCTTTTTTGGAATTTTATGGACATTTTCCTATAGTTCATGCTATAATCTAAGGTTGTTTCTAAAGAGCACGGATTCCTCGGAGCTGAAAAAATGTACGAAATAGAAATTCTTTCAACCTTTTCTGCAGCACATAGACTCCTTGATTATAAGGGTAAATGTGAAAACCTGCACGGTCATAACTACAAGGTGCAGGCTGCTGTTCGAGCGGAATCTCCCGGTTCAGGCGGTATGGTTATCGATTTTGGTGATCTCAAGAAAGCGGTGAATTCGGTGCTCGACAATTTGGATCACAAATATCTGAACGAATTAGACCCCTTCACAAAAATCGACCCATCAGCGGAGAACTTGGCTGCTTATATTTTTGCGGAAACGGCAAAGATTCTGGGAAACAAAGGATCCATGTTGTACAGCATAACAATTTGGGAATCCGATACTTCTCGGGCCACCTATTTTGGAACCAATGCCTGACTTCTAAATAAATATAATATACAATTGCCCTGTATCTTTGAAGACGTCATTATTTCTTCGGAGGTTTTCCGTGAACGTGTTGTCTATTCCGGATATTCAAAACAAAAAGGATGATAGAAACATCCCGATCGACAAAGTCGGAGTGAAAGGTATCCGGTATCCGATTTCCGTGAAGGACAGGAGTAAATGCCTGCAGCACACAGTAGGTGTTTTTGATCTGTTCGTTAACCTGCCTCACGATTTCAAAGGCACGCACATGAGTCGTTTCATCGAGGTCCTCAATGAGTATAGAGGTGAGATCTCGATGGAAAAATTTCAGGAAATTCTTGAGAAAGTTAAGAAAAAACTCAACGCCAAGAGTGCGCACATGAATGTTGAGTTTCCATATTTCATTGAGAAATCCGCCCCGGTCACTTCAACTTCCGGACTATTGGCGTACACGTGCTTCATGCGCGGATCACTTACCGAACGCTTCGATCTCATTGTCGGCGTTGAAGTTCCCGTCACCACGGTTTGCCCTTGTTCTAAGGAGATCTCCGAATATGGCGCTCATAACCAGCGCGGTATTGTTAGAGTTCAACTGAGGTTTAAGAAGTTCTTCTGGATTGAGGAAATTATAGAGATAGTTGAGTCCTCGGTCAGCTCTGAAATATATAGCTTATTAAAGCGCCCCGACGAGAAATACGTAACGGAACGAGCCTTTGAGAACCCGATGTTTGTTGAGGACGTGGTAAGATCGGCAGTATCAAAGCTGGTTCAGAAGAATAATTTCCCTTGGTATAGAATTGAAGCAGAGAATTTTGAATCGATACACAACCACAGCGCATACGCGATGATTGAAAAGGATTTTTCTCCCGAACCTGAATGTTTTCAAGGACCTACTTTACTGCGTTCAAACGGTGCTTTCTAAAAGCACAGCCAACAGTCTACGAGAGCTTTTCCTTGACAACTTGCTACATTACGCGTATTGTCCATATACTAACTTTTTTACTTGAAAAATTGCATTAGGTTTGTCTTTTTCTCTGGATTCAAGATTTAGTTTGGAGTATCGGGATATAAGTACCGATCATCGCGGAGGTAGGTGCTTGAATTATTCTAAGCTCTTAATTTTGTCCGCTCTTTGTATATTGTACCCAAATCTGTGTCTAAGTTTTCAGCCGTTAACCGCACATACTACCGTTTCAGACTTCATGAACATGCAGCCCCAAGTATCCTTCGGTGTTCCTGCCGGAGCCTCTTCAGCAGATCATGAAAAATCATCACTGCGACAACCGGTTGGGCCGGTAAAGCATGGTTTCGTTAAGGCATCGTCGCCACAGGGAATAGAAAGTCGCCCGATCAACTCTGCTGTTCTGCGTAAACTTCCTGAAACCACACCATTTCAGGATAAGGTAAAAAACACCGTTTACGCACCTTTGGGCAAACCTCCCGTAAAAGCCAAAGCTATGTTCTGTGTCGACTGCTCCACAAATGAGATTATTCTAGCCCAAAACACTGAACTTGCTTTACCGATTGCCAGCATCACAAAGCTGCTCACAGCCATGGTCGCTCTCGACTGTTATACTCTTGAACATATTCTTGAAGTCCCGTCAGACATCATGGAGGTGGACAAGCACCGTGTCGGGATTAGGCCGGGAGACCGTTTTACGGTCAGTGACCTTCTGCATGGGATGCTTATAGAATCGGGCAATGACTGTGCGGAGGTTTTGGCAAGAGGATATTCCAGGGGCGGCCGCGATGCTTTTATGGCTCTAATGAATAAAAAAGCCGCTCATTTAGGCGTATCGTCGGCTACATTCCACACACCGAGCGGACTGGACGCACGCGTCACGGTGGGTTTCAAAGACGGCAAATCGTTGGACATAAAACGTCCGAATGTCGCGACTGCAGAAGATGTTGCGATCATTGCTCGTCATGCTTTCAAAAATACACTTATTCGTTCCATAAGCAGCATGAAAACATATACGATGAAGACTCAGAACTCGAACCCTAAAGATTATCCCCTCATATCAAATGACAGGCTCCTGAGTCGCAACTTACCTGTAGCCGGGGCAAAAACAGGTTTCACCAATTTGGCGGGCAAGTGCATTGTTGCTTTATTCAAGAAAGAAAAGACAGAGCATATGATTGTTGTGCTCAATACTGCTCAACACTTCAAAGCTGCAGAGAGAATTTACAAATGGGCTGCAAGAAGCCTTTAGCTAAATAGTCACAGTCATTTCAAAATTGCATGAAGAAAAACCGGGAAATCCGGTTTTTCTTTTTTATCTAAGTATAGTTTTGCGGTATATGGAGCTTAATTTACTACTATCTTTCGCCACTTGTTGTTGGTCGTGAACAAGACTCAGATATTCTGTTCTATCAATTTTCTGAAGTTGTGAAACAAGTAAGTCGAATCATGGGGTCCTGGGGAAGCTTCGGGATGATATTGAATTGAAAACACCGGATATTTGCGATGAACCATACCTTCGACGCTTCCATCATTAAGATTAACGTGAGTTAGTTCGACTTCAGATTCAAGGGATGTCGGATCAACAACAAAATTATGATTTTGGGAAGTGATTTCAACGTGCCCCGTTTCCAATCGCCGAACCGGATGATTTGCTCCGTGGTGCCCGAAAGTCAATTTGTAAGTGCGGCCGCCTAGTGCAAGACCCAAAATCTGATGGCCGAGACAGATTCCAAATATCGGTTTTTTACCTATAAGATTTCTTACGTTCTGAACCAGGTAATCGACAGTTTCAGGGTCCCCTGGGCCATTCGAGATGAAAATTCCATCGGGATTCCATGACAAAAGGTCATCGCTTGCTGCAGTTGCCGGAAATACGCGAACCTCTGCACCTACATCTACCAGTAAACGAAGAATGTTCTGCTTGATTCCGCAGTCATACACAGCAGTTCGGAAAATGGGTTTTGATTTTTCTGGAGATGAATTCCACTTCCAGGTTCCCAAATTCCAGTCGTAAGGTTCAGAGCATGTCACGTCCCTGACTAGATCGAAGTGCTCAATGTCGGGGAATTCTTTCACTTTCTTCAACAAAGTTTCATAATCGTGTTCGAGTGTTGAAATGACGCCTTTTTTTGCTCCTGTTTCCCGAAGATTACGGGTAAGCTTCCTTGTGTCGATACCCTGAATACCAATAATTCCATTTTTCTTGAGAAAGTATTCCAGATCATAGCTGGTTCGCCAGTTGCTGGGATGAGGGCAGTATTCTTTGACGATAAAACCTGAAAGGAACGGCTTTACAGATTCATTATCTTCTAAATTTATTCCCGTGTTCCCGATATGGGGGTAAGTCATGGTCACGATTTGTCCACGGTAAGATGGATCGGTGAGTATTTCCTGATAACCTGTGATTGCGGTATTGAAAACCACTTCACCTATAATTTCGCCTTCGGACCCCATTGAGTATCCCCTGAACAGGGTTCCATCAGCCAACAGCAATGTCGCTTTTTTCATTCTAATAACCTGTGAGCCTCACAACCGACACGGAGCTACAAATTCTCTTTCGAGAAGGCTTTTAGACGATCCATTCCTCTCTGGATGCGTTCATCCGGAGAAGTCATCGATATACGAAAGTAGTTTTCACCACTGGGACCATAACCCACTCCGGGGGTTACGACTAAGCCCTTTTGTTCCAATAAATCTGCACAAAAATCCACTGATGACGCATATTTTGGCGGTATATGGACCCAGAAATAGTAACTCGCCCTTGGTAAATTAAACTTGAAACCAGCTTCGGTAAGTGCATCGGCTACGATTGTCCGCCGATGACGAAACAATTCCGTCCTCTCTCGATAGAATTTCTCCACTTCAGGATGATGGAGAGCCCGAGCAGCTGTTCTTTGTACCGCCATAAATACGCCGGAGTCAAAATTCGACTTGAGAGTGAGAAATGCGTCGATCAATTCTTTTCCGCCCGTTACAAATCCTATTCTCCAACCGGTCATGTTAAAAGTCTTCGAGAAAGAATGTATCTCAATCGAAATGTCTTTGGCCCCTTTCACTTTCATGATGCTTATCGGGCGATCCTCTTCCGCAAAATACACTTCCGAATACGCATTATCGGCCAAGATTACGATATTATGTTTCTTTGCGAATGAAACAAGTCTCTCGAAGAAAGATTCGTCTGCAACAGCTGCGGTAGGGTTGTTTGGATAATTCACGAACATGATCTTAGCCTTGTCCGCAATTGCAGGACTAATCGCATCAAGGTCCGGAACATAACCGTTTTCATCACTGAGAGGAATGCGTACTGTTTCCCCTCCGGTAAATCCGATTGCAGCCTCATAGACCGGATAACCAGGATCCGTGATGATGCCTGTATCACCACAATCTAAGAAGACGAACGGCAAGTGAGAAACAGCATCTTTAGCACCAATGACCGCCATGATTTCGGACTTCGGATCCAAATTAACGCCGAATCTTTTGGAAAACCATGAAGCGACGGCTTCGCAGAAGTCCGTTTCACCTTTGTAGCTTGGGTATACGTGATTTTTCGGATCACGGATTTCTTCCAGCATGATGTCTTGAACAAATTGAGGCGTAGGCTTGTCGGGATCCCCTATCGCCAGTGATATAACATCAACACCCTTCGCCTGCGCTGCCTTGCGCTTCTCATCTATGAGATGGAACAAATATGGTGGTGTATCTAGGACTCTTTTTGAAAAGTGCATGTGGCTCTCCATGGGTGCTTAGGGTTCGGCGCGGACAGAGATTAATTACCGGTCAAATGTGACAATTTATCAAAATCAATTTTCGGCGTCTAGGCCAATCTGTGCCAATGCGAACGGACATACGCGTGATACTGAGAACTGTGACCGTCTCACTGGCATGAGGGATTACATTTTCCATTTATGTGAGCGTCGGAATCACCTAGAATTATCTTCCACAGGCAGGCACCTGAGATAATCCCTTCCGAGATCGTTCCACCAGTCACATCGAACCGAATTAGTCCGGCAATTCTTTCAAGTGTCTCAAATGAAGCACCATCTCTTGCGGCAAAATGAACTTCATATGATCCATCCACAAAATGGTTTTCAGGATACCAAGCGCGAACTAGATAGCGATCGCAATCCCCTGTTTTTCTAAGCCCATCCTCCATAGAAATATTCCATTTTGTTAGAACACCATTCTCATTGTGCAACCCGATGGAAAACATGGGAATTTGAAGAGGTCTGTTCAGCCGTAAATCTATTTCTATGCCGAAAGGTTTTCCTGAGATGACTTTATCCAGGGTCTCAAAATTCCCGTCGAACAATCGCGCTCCGTAAATATTTATCTCTTCCGAGGTAATCCTGTTCCTGACTCTGTGTTCCTGAGTTTCTTCCGAATTTTTGAAAACACGAGATTCATACGCATTTATTGCTTCTAACGTGCTCCCTTGCGCTAAGATACGGCCATTCTCGAGAAAGATCCCCTTCTTACACACAAATTGCAGAGTATCCAATCCATGACTTACGAGGAGGACCGTAACGTCGCCACTCTGCATTTGTTTGATACGGGCCAAGCTTTTATTCTGGAATTTCAGATCTCCTACCGCAAAGGTTTCGTCAATCAGTATTATGTCGCTTTCGATATTAACCGCTACTCCGAACCCCAGTCTACCTAGCATGCCGCTTGAATACATTCTGACGGGTCTGTCAAACCACTCTCCCAGTTCGGTAAATTCTTCTATTTCGGGGAGTTTTCTTTCTATTTCCCTGCGAGTCAGTCCCATAATTGCACCCAGAAGGCGAATGTTTTCACGGCCGCTAAGTTCAGGATTGAGCCCCGCGTTGAGTTCAATCATGGGAAACAGTCTTCCTCTGATTTCAACCCTGCCTGCGCTCGGAGCAGTTACTCCTGCCAAAATTTTTAGAAGAGTGCTCTTTCCCGCCCCATTGCGGCCTATTATTCCGACGGTTTCGCCTCGTTTTACGGTGAACCCAACATCTTTCAAGGCAAACAAGTTCCCGTCAGTGGACTTTTCCGCACGTAGCCGAATTCGACGCAGCATTTCGGGTATAGGGAGCCCGTACCTTTTCCACAAACCGGTCACTTCAATGACGGATTCGGACAAAATTTCCTCACATTAAGATGGGGTAATAGAAAGCCGTACCCGAATGCGATCCGGATCTTTTCAATTCGAAAACTCTTACCGGTCGGCGTTAAGGACATGTCGTGGGTTGGATTGACAGACCGGGGGTATTGTCAATTGATCAAAGCCGTGCAATCACGCTTTTGGTTCGATTTTTTCTTTCGAAATGTCATTTCCAGGCACAGCGGTAGTTCCTGCCTGAGTAGGTGCCGGTTCTTCTTCATCCATAGATTTCTTGAAAGACTTGATACCTTTGCCAAGGCCGCTCATGATCTCGGGTATGCGCTTTGCCCCAAAGATCATTACCACTATGAGCAAAATAAGAATTAGTTCGGTTGGTCCCGGCAACATTTGAATCCTCCATTTTTTTGACGCTGTTGATGCGTACCTCTTCTGTTTATCACATTTTATTGTTTAATGAAATCGGGCTTCAGTCAAGCGACTGAGCTGCGCCCCATCATCTTTGCGGGTTTGTCACACATTGAATCGAAATAGCATTATGTCTCCATCCTGGACCTGATAATCTCTGCCTTCCAGTCGATACCTGCCTTTTTTCTGAGCGGCAGCGACTGAACCCGCTTCTCTAAAATCATTGTAGGCGATTACCTCTGCTCTAATAAAGCCTCGCTCCATGTCTGAATGTACAGTTCCGGCTGCTTTCAGTGCCGTTTTCCCTCTTGTGAGTTGCCAAGCCCTGACTTCCGGTTCGCCGGCGGTAATGAATACGATCTGGTGCAAAAGCTCAAATGACTTCTTTATTATTCTGTCCTTCGCTCCCTGTTCCAAATTGAGATCGTTTAAAAACTCTGCAGCGTCTTCTTCCGACAATGAAGCGATTTCAGCCTCCGCATCCGCATATAGCCAGTCGACCATTATGTTGGATTGGCCGATTAGTAATTCCTTTACTTTCTGCATCATTTCAGTAATTTCGGCGACTGATTTTTCATCGCCTGCATTGATCAAGACCAGCTCAGGCTTCAATGACAAGAATGAGAATCCCCGCAAAATCTCCATTTCCGCCTTTTCAGCCAGTAGTCGTATAGGTTTTCCGTCGTTTAGAAGATGATGAGCTTGCTTGAGCAAGTCAATTTCTTCGGAAAGATCCTTCTTACCGCGCTTGAAGTCCTTCTCGATCCTCTCGAGCCGACGCTCTACTATGGATAAATCCGAGAGAATCATCTCTTCTTCCAGAGCTTTAAAATCCCGCACAGGATCAGGTTCGTTCATGACCAGGGAATCAAAATATCTTACGCAGTGAACCAGAGCATCCATAGGGCGAATAAAATTCAAGATCTTGTCATTTACTGAAGCTCCCGGTTTAGACTCTCCGGTTAGTCCTCCAATATCCATATATTCAACGGTGACGGGAGTAACTTTTTTTGGATTGTAATAATTAGAGAGGAACTCAACTCTGGGATCCTTTACTTTTACTACGCCCACACCGGGATCCATTCTCTTTTCAGGAGACGTAAGACCGCCGGTCAAAGCTCTAAATAATGTCGTTTTCCCACTGGCAGGCAAACCTATGATTCCGAGCTTCAAGAAGATATCCTTTCCGACAAAAAAGAGACCCGCCATTCCTACGAATGTGCGGGTTCGCTCCTTATTCTTGTTTATGAGGTTTTATTTAGATCAACTACGATTTCACTTTGCAGGTATAAAACGAATGTACAGCAGGACGTTGTTTCCTTCTTTACCGGCAGCTTCCGATTTAACGGATTCGGTCAGCGATCCTGCAGCAACTGCTCCATGGTTGATGAGTTCGGTAGTTAGGTAAGCATAGGCCTCAGTGGGAATCATGACCTGTAGGACGGTCTCTTTCATACCGGTTCCTCGTTGGTCGACCAACTTGCCTCTTATGGAAGGGAGAATCCTTTTAAGAGACTCAACAGCCTGATCCACGCCGGCGCTTTCAACGGTAAGATTATCCGCACCTATCTTTTCGGCTATCGAGGGAAAGGCTTTGGGATTTAGCTCGGGCCGCGTCGACTCAATCATGGGTGCACCTGCGGACTGGGGATTTCCCGCCAAGCTTATGGGGACACCTCGAGTAGTTCCGGTCTCTCGTGCAATAGTGGGCGAAGATACTGCTGTAGATGAACTCGCCGAAGTCAGGTAATTTCCTGGAGCAGTGTGATATACCGAATAACCGATGATTACCACGGCGAAAAGTGTAGTGACTCCTACAGGTAAAGGCATGTACGGATATGAGTTCAGAAGTGATCGGATATACTCCGAAATTGAAAAAGGTCGCGTATTGTCTAACCGTTCGTTGAGTTGAGCGATAAAATTGGGGGGGGGAGTTGCGGGTTCAAGTCGATTGAGGGTTTGTACTGTGAGCTGATACCACTTAAAATCGTGATTACATTCACGACATCCGCGGATATGATCCATCACTTTGTTCTCAATTCGACCCTCAGGATCATCATGAATCACTCCGAAAAGATCGCTGATACGTTCACATTCCTTCATGACAGGACCTTCTTCAATTTTTCTTTTACAACCATCCGCGCTCTATGCAGACGGGATTTGGTCGTACCTTCCGGTAAATTAAGGATTTGAGCAATTTCATCGTAAGAAAAACCCTCAATATCCCGTAAGATAACGATTTCTTTATGATCTGGATCTAAATCGTTGATAGCGTCTTGGACTATTTTCTGAATCTGTTTACCTGCCAATAACGTTTCCGGATTTGTTGTAAGATCGGGAACCGCCTTTTGCATTGAATCTCGGTCATCATCCGAATCAGTTTGGGTCTTATTAGCGAAGTAGCCTCTACGCTTCAGGTACTTAAATCTGTTTTTCCCGCGATTAGTAGCTATCTGAAAAAGCCATGTAGAGAATTTAGCGTCCCCCCTGAACTTCTTCAGGTTCTGGAACGCGGCCGTAAAAATCTCCTGAGCTAGATCATTGGCCTCTTCGGGATCACCCACAAACCTATAGGCCAAGTTGTAGATTTTTTTATAATATTTCTCGACTAGAGAGTCGAAAGCCTCCCTGCTGCCCTTTACGGACTCCTGCACAAGGCCCCGATCCTCGTCGCTTTCTCCATTAAATGTGGAAAGCGCTAACAGACTTACGGTACTCAGACACAAAGTAATCAGAATTGTTTCAGGGGAGATCAACACTGGATAGAATTTTCTCCGTGGAGAATTACATTTTAGCAAGTAGACGACTGCCAAATTCAAAAAAAACCGTGCATTTCCGCTCATCACGGTCCCCTGACCTGTCCTCCACTCGGACCACGCCATATTTACCAAAAAAGTGGCTGCTAGTCAAAGAGAGTCATTAAGTACGCGCTGAATACTCTGCACGCACTGGTAAATTGGGAACTTGTAAATGAGTCGTGGACGTCGCCTAAACAAACTACATAGCCACCGGTCTGCTTTTAAACAGTCTTCAATATTCAATGCTGCATCATAAGTTCTTGGCATTCCCTTGCCATCATTAATTCTTCGAATGTCTGAACTACCAATACCTTGATCTTTGAACCATCCGCGGAAATAGCTACGGCCGGATCATGGAACTCGGGTTTAGGACCGGACACGTTTTTTTCTTCATCGAGAAGGATTCCCAAGCGTTCTGCGTTTCCCAGTACTTTGGATCGTACCGTCGAACTATTACGACCGATACCTCCCGCAAACACAATGGCATCACACCCATTCAACACCATCATCATTGCACCGACATACCTTTTCACTCTGTGGCAGAAAGCTTCAAGAGCAAGTCGAGCGCGTTCATTTCCTTTTTGGGCTTCCGTTTCGATCTCCCTCATGTCTCTGCTGATTCCGCTGATCGCAGCTAATCCTGAATCTTTGTAAAGTAACTTTGTAAGTTCGTCGGGTGACATGTCGTCCTCGATCATAATCATCGGAATGAGTCCCGGATCTACGTCGCCGGCCCGCGTACCCATAATTAAGCCTTCTACCGAGGTCATCCCAAGGGAAGTGTCAACCGACTTGCCGCCATCAATAGCCGTGATGCTACAGCCGTTTCCAAGATGGCATGTGACCAATTTTAATTCAGCTAGAGGTTTGCCCAAAAATTGAGCGGCAATTTCCGAAATGTACTTATGAGAGTGACCGTGAAATCCTGTTCTCTTGTATCCTTTCTCGAAATACTTGAAAGGTAGACCATATATAGTTTGGGCATCGGCCATTGTACTGTGAAAAGTTGTGTCGAAAACAGCCACATGCATTGCTCTGGGTATTCTAACCAAAGACTCTTTAATTTCAGCCAACATCGCCGGATGATGGAGGGGCACGGCGAAAGTCATCCGATCTATTTCCGCAATGACTTCCTCATTGATGAGTGCCGCTCTTTTATATTTTCCTCCATGACCGATTCGATGAGCAACTGCACTGAGCTGATCCATTGAGCCTAAAATCACGACCAGGGTATTCAAAATTTCATCCAGAGCCGCCCCATGGTCTGGTGCTGAGACTTGCCGAACTATTTTAGCTCCTTCAAACCCCTCTTGGTAAATGTGTTCCGAATTCCGAAGACCTATTCTGTCCACCATACCTTGGATAATGACGTCTTCAGGATCCATTTCGAAGAGAGTGTATTTTAACGACGAACTTCCGCTGTTAATTACTAGAATCTTCAATTTTCCCCCAAACGAGAGTAGTGGATCAGTGCTACTGCACTTAAGTCTGTGAAATATCAAAATTGGACTCGGCGACTAAACATAATATACTGTGGTCATGAATTCCAAGCGGATTCAATTACGTAGTGTTGAGTCAGAGGGGACTTTAAATATGGCGGACGTCGCCAAATTTGTGCAACAACTCGCTTCATTGTGGGATCATCTTGTTTCGTCCGGTTATTTTAGCTGTTTGGCGCATGATGGTAATAAATACCCGGATAATCAATTAACCTCCCTTTTATCTTCAGCCGGCAATTCGAATGTACAGTTGAATGCTCTTGTTGAATTTATCAACACGTCGCTTATCGCCCCATTGGAAGATTTAGAACACAAAGCGGATCATCCAGAGAGTTTTCAAGCGTTTCGGGAATTCCTGGAGCGTATCATGCCTCAAGTCCAAGGATTCAGATCTCATCATCAGCTTATTCCGGCGTACGCTGAACTACTCACGTTTTATATTCTTTCTCTTTATAGAACCGGTGCTCCAGGATTTGAAAGTTCGTTAACCAAACTAATTCTCAAAAACATAGCAAAACGAAAAGCGCCCGAACTGAGTATGGTAGGCCTGGAAAACTCACTCAGTAAGATTTCCGATGCCGTGACCGTCGCAGTCATAGCAAAGAGATATGCAGTGTATGTCCTGGCAATGAGAGGTTTCAACGTATTATTCCGCTCCGAGGTCGAATTTAGAACGTTCGGGACTTCTCCGGAAGGCTTGGCTCTGCAAATTGGAGCGTTGCTTCTGAAGAATGGAATTAAACTGTCTGACGTAACGGACGTGGTCTGTGGTGGAGGAGATCTCGGGACGTTACCTGATGGAATCTATGTACTTACCAATCGAGTTCGCGAAGAATCATGGCGACATTTACACAACAGTTCACTTAATCGAGGCGCATTGGTCACCTGGGAATTGCGAAATTTGCTCAGACCCCAGAGGGACAGTGATAAGGTAATTCACTCGTCACTGTGCAGCCCTTTGTCTTTCTCAACTCTGACTTCTCAGGATTTGACCTCTCTGTTCAGGGAAGACTCGCGTGAATTGCAGAACAGCCTCAAAGGTCACGTCAAAGTCACTCCTTTAAAGTCCCTCGCAGCCCTTATCTCTGAAATTCAGGGATTACATCAGGAAAATCTTAACATGCTGGTCATGTCACTGGATGAACTCTTTGCCTCCGCAGCTAGGAAGACCGGTCCAAAGATAGTCAGAGAACTGGCAGCTCAAGACGCGAATCGTAGTCTCATTAACTATGATTTTAACAAAATTGTTAATCACTTGAAGGCTGAAGGATTTACGATTCCGCCGCATTTCAGGCTGGCCTCCCGAGAAATAGGAACGGGAGTAAAAGAGATTTGTGAACTTTTGATGATCGTCAATTCGGGTATGATTTCAGCGCAACTAGGCAAAAGCCTCATGCAAGTTGTGGATTCCTATGCCAGACAAATTGCAATGATTCTTGAGA